>JAYVXF010000001.1:0-9380 GCA_043793345.1 Betaproteobacteria bacterium
CTCCACCTTGCTGGTACTTTGCATCACCTGCTGCATCATGTCCAGATATAAACGTTCGCGGGTGACGCCCGGGGCTTTATCGTATTCGGTCAGCACCTGCGAGAAACGCGATGCGTCACCCTGCGAGTTGGCGATCACCCGCTGTTTATGGCCGTTGGCCTCTTCCATCAAACGCGCCGCGGCACCACGTGCCCTTGGCAGAATGTCATTGGCGTACGCTTCACCTTCATTCTTTTGGCGGTCACGATCCTGCTTGGCGCGGAGCGCATCATCAAAGCTCGCCTGCACCTGTTCAGGCGGTTGCGCATTCTGCAAATTGATAATCGAAATCTGAATGCCGGTCGCGTACCGATCCAGAATCTGCTGCATCAGCAGCTTGGTGCGCGCGGCAATGTCGCCGCGACCTTCGTACAACACAAAATCCATCTTGCTTTTTCCGACGATCTCGCGCATTGCCGTTTCTGCCACTTGCCGCACCGCTTCTTTTGGGTCTTTGTTGTTGAACAGGAATTGTTCGGGATTTTTTATCGTGTACTGCACGGCGAATTGCACGTCGACAATATTCTGGTCTTCAGTGAGCATCAGGGCTTCTTCTTTCACCTTGGTTTTCTGGTTGTTGCGATGACCTATTTCCACCGTCTCGACTTGCGAAACGTTGACGATCTCGTTGGTTTCAATCGGGTACGGCCAACGCCAGCGCAGTCCCGCCTGCGTGGTTTGCGAATATCTGCCCAGGCGCAATTCGATGCCACGCGTACCCTCTTGCACGATATAAAATCCGCTCGCCAGCCAAAACGATATCGCCAATCCCAAACCGAGAATAAAAACGCCGCCCATCATCGCCGCACTCGGTGCGCCGGGCCCACTCGACCCGCCGCCGCCCGCGCCGCCGCTGTCGCTGCCGCCTTTTTGGCCAAATAAGCCGCCGAGCTTTTGCTTGAATTTCCGGACAATCTCGTCGAGGTCGGGAGGGCCGTCTTTATTCCCGCCGCGTTTTCCCCATTGCGGGTCGTTCATCGACATCTGCAATCCGTTGCGTAACGCGTAGCGCAGGCGATAAACCGGATACGCCACTAACGCGGCTACGCCGGCCAGCGGCGCGATCAAAACTGTTCGACCCAAAGATCGCATGCAATCTGCTCCAGATAAAATTAAGGTTTCGCCTGATGGCGCCACTTTTGTTGCGCCGACTTTATAGCTCAAACACCAAGCCCGCCGACGCGTTATTTTTGGTTGCTGCTTCCCGCTCAATATTGTCAACGTGTGGTAGCCACCCGACCGCCCTGCTGGCTTTATTTTCCAAGCCGTATTCTTTAATCGTTTCGCGCAATTCTGCGATACCAATACCCTGAAGAGCGCTAACGCGACACTCGCGGATTTTACCACTTTCATCCCGCAGGATTGACCCCAACGGCAAGCCGTCAAGGCGATCAATCTTGTTGTAGGCGACGACTTGCGGGATATGCTCTGCACCGATCTCTGCCAACACCAGATTTACGTCTTTTATTTGTTCATCACGCATCGGATTGGCCGCGTCCACGACGTGGATGAGGAGATCAGCCTCCATCGCCTCGGTCAGGGTCGCATGAAAAGAAGCGACCAGGCCATGCGGCAAATCGCGGATGAAACCGACCGTATCCGACATCGCGACGTGAATGCCCGGCTCAATATAGAGCTTTCTGGTGGTGGTATCGAGCGTGGCGAATAGTTTGTCGGCCACGTAGCCCGCCGAGCGTGTCATGCGATTAAATAAAGTCGATTTCCCGGCGTTGGTATAGCCGACGATGGAGACGTTAAATACGCCTGCGCGTTTTCTACCGGCACGTTGGGTGACACGTTGCTTGCCAAGTTTTTGTAATTTTTCCTTGAGCCGCTTGATACGATCACCGATCAGCCGACGATCCATCTCAAGCTGGGTCTCGCCCGGGCCGCCACGCACGCCAATGCCGCCGCGCTGGCGCTCGAGGTGAGTCCAGCCGCGAATCAATCGCGTCATCAGATGCTGCATTTGCGCCAGCTCAACTTGCAGCTTACCCTCGGCGCTGCGCGCGCGCTGGGCAAAAATATCCAGAATCAAATCGGTACGGTCAATCACCCGCACGCCGACCACTTTTTCGATGTTGCGAATCTGGATCGGCGAAAGCTGATGATTGAACACCACCAAATTGGCATCGTGCTCGGCCACGCAGGCACCCAGCTCCTCAATTTTCCCGCTGCCGCCAAAAGTAGCCGCGTCGGGTTTGGCGCGCCTGGCGCTGACGGTCGCAGCGACCGTTGCACCGGCGCTGGTGACGAGCTCAACCGCCTCCGCCAGTCGCTCATCGAACAAGCTATCGTGGAAATCGATGCCGACAACGATTGCCTGTGATCGACCAGGAATCTTTTTGGCAGATTGAGGCGACGATTTTCCGGTTGAGTCTAATTTCATTCAGTGAGCCCCATACGCAAACGCGCGGCCTGCAACGTTTGCAAATACATGGGGGCGACTAAACGAAAATCAAACAAGCGCGTGTCCGCACAGCCAACACATACCGGACGTGCGACCGAGATTAACCTTCGGCGGGCGCTTCAAACGGAACCGTCACCGCACGCGCCGGAACGACGGTGGAAATGGCGTGTTTGTAGACCATTTGCGTAACAGTATTTTTCAGCAAGACCACGTATTGATCGAATGACTCGATCTGTCCCTGGAGCTTGATACCGTTGACGAGATAAATTGAAACAGGGACGTGTTCCTTACGCAAGATATTCAGGAACGGGTCTTGTAGTAGTTGCCCTTTTGCACTCATATTCTTATTCTCCGATTTCTAAACTACCGTTTGCAGGCAGAAGACCCAATCCGGACCCTTCTTTAAACCGCAGGCCTCATTGATCGCGCATCCTTCCGCGCATCCATGAATCCCGCCATTTTTGCCTGACCGAAATAAAACTTTAACCTAAACGCGCAAACTCTGCACGATTTGCCAACACCTACGCAAACAAAGACAGCAATATTCAGGCCGAGTTCCCAGCATTGATCGCATGTCCTCGCATCACGCTAAAATTTCTCCCGAAACATGGCATCGCGCGGAACGCAATGCCCGTATCGCTTAGCTGTACATTTTCTTCGAGCGAATACGTCCCCTGCGGCGCTGGCGCTCCTGACTTGCCGTAATTTCCTGCGGTTTTTTGTGCGCGTAGGGGTTCGTTGCCTGCTTCAAATCAACCCGTAGCGGCGTACCTTTTAGCTTGAAGGCATCGCGGAATGCGTTTTCCAGATAGCGCTTGTAACTATCCGCCAAATTCGCCAAACCCGAGCCATGCACCACGACGACCGGTGGATTGTGTCCGCCTTGGTGTGCATAGCGTAATTTGGGGCGGTTCAGCCCGTTCATCGGTGGCTGATGGGCGGCCACTGCGGCAATCAAGGCGCGGGTCAATTTGGGGGTGGAGAGCTTCGACATCGCGGCCGCAAATGCCTGGTCGATGGACGCAAACAACGGCATCACACCCATGCCGTCTTTGGCAGAAATGGTGTGGAAATTGGCGAAGCTCAAGAAATGCAGCTTCCGATCATACTCGACCTTGGTACGCTCGCGCGTGTAGCTGTCGAGGTTGTCCCATTTGTTGATGCCGACCACCAGCGCCCTACCCGACTCCAGAATAAATCCGGCGATATGCGCATCCTGCTCGGAAATTTCCTGGCGCGCATCCATCAACAGCAGCACGACGTTGGCGTCTTCAATCGCCTGCAATGTTTTCACCACCGAAAATTTCTCGACCGCTTCAAACACTTTGCCGCGCTTGCGAATGCCTGCCGTATCGATGATGGTGTATTGCTTGCCGTTGCGCAGCAGCGGTATGTAGATCGAGTCCCGCGTAGTGCCCGGCTCGTCGAACGCAATCACCCGCTCTTCACCAAGCAAACGATTCACCAGCGTTGATTTGCCGACGTTGGGGCGGCCGACGATGGCAATTTTGGGGTGATCGGCCTCGACCTCGTCGGTGGCATCCGGGAATGCGGCGAGTACATCCTCGATCAATTGGCGGACGCCCTCGCCGTGCGCTGCCGAGATCGCAATCGGCTCGCCCAATCCCAACTCATGGAATTCAGCGACCACCACATCCTCGTTCATGCCTTCGGTTTTGTTGACCGCCACGCTGATCGGCACGCCACGCGAAATGGCATCCTTGCGTAACCGTTCGCCGATAATCTTGTCCTGCGGCGTCATCCCTTGCCGTCCATCGACAACAAAAATAATCGCGTCGGCTTCGGCAATGGCCTGCAAGGTCTGCTTGGCCATTTCGTGCATGATGCCTTCGGTCACCTTCGGCTCGAAGCCGCCGGTATCGACCACCAGATACGGGCGACCTGCCCCGCGACCATGGCCGTAGTGGCGGTCGCGTGTGAGGCCGGGCATGTCAGCCACAATCGCGTCACGCGTTTTGGTGAGGCGATTGAACAGCATGGATTTGCCGACGTTCGGTCGACCGACGATGACGATGGTGGGTTTCATATTTGTGCGTCGCCCCGATGCCGGGGCCGCGCTATTTCACGTTGATGGCGAATACGCCGCCCTTGTCGGTTTGTGCGATTGCACCTTCACCATTTTTCAACAATGAAACCACACGGCTGCCGTCAGTTGACAGGCGACCGATCAAATCGCCATTCTCCGTTGACAACACATGAATGAGACCGTCCTTGTCACCGACCACCAATTTGCCGCCAACCAGAATGGGCGTGCCAGGGTCGCGGCGCACCAGTTTTTCGAGTTTCCACAATGTCGCACCGTTGGTTTTATCCAGTGCGAAAACATTACCACCAGTATCGGCAACGTAAACATTCTTGGCGTCCACCGCCACGCCATCGGGACTGGAAATTTCGCGCGACCAAAGCACATTGCCGCTCAAAGTCTCGACGCATCCGGTACGTCCCTGATAAACGGCAGCGCAGATGCGGGTGTCATCCAGTACTGGTGCGCCGGCCACGTCGGCCACGCGCTCAAGCTCGGTCGCGCCACGCGCGAGCGAAATTGTCGCTTCCCAAATTGGCTTGCCCGCTTCGACCTCGATCGCGACCACCTTGCCGCCAGGGTAGCCCGCGTAGAGCGTACCGCGGTTGGACACGACACCGGCGTTGGTGCGCAGCGTGAGCGCTGGTGGTGCCCGCTGAAACACCCATTGGCGTTTGCCGTCGATGCGATTGAGCGCAAAAATCCGCCCGTCTGCGGTACGCACAATGACCTTGGCACCAACCACGACTGGTGCTGCCAGTACGTCGCCAGCGACACTGGCTTTCCACAGTGAGCGTCCTGCCGCGTCAAAGGCCAGCACGTCACCCTTGACGCTCGCGACGACCACGAGATTGTCGCCAACGCCGACACCGCCCGCAAGCTGCGCCTTGGTGTCGATGCGTGTCACCGTGCGTCCGCCTTCTTCGGCCAGCGCATAGACGTCGCCGCCGTACGAGGCCGCATAGACCAGCTTGTCGCCAAAGCCCGGCACGAACAGGTAGCCGCCGGATTTGCCAACGTTGGCAGACCACACTATTGATGCGGCGTTTGTGGTTGGCAACGCCGGCAGCGCTGGCGGCTTTTTATCGCCAAGCCCAAACCATGCGCAGCCGGTGGCAGTGAGCAACAGCGTGACGGCCAGCAGACCCATCACGCGACGCGCGACCAAAGCGAACGCGTAAGCCTCAACGGTTTTAATCACTTTGCCGCCTCTTTGCCGTCTTTCTTGTCTTTGGCGTCAGCTTTTTTTTCAACCGGCTTATTGCTGCCACCGACTGCGTCGAGCTTGGCTTGCGACAGCGCTTTCATGGGGCTCCGGTCACCGGCCTTTTCCACCGCGATTTGATACGCGGCACGCGCCTCATCGCGGCGCCCCTGGCTGACCAGCACGTCACCGCGCAGATCCGCTGCCATTGACGCGAATGCATCGTCCTTCACCGAATCAAGCACCTTCAGCGTCTCATCGAATTTCTTTTCTTCGAGCAATACGCTGGCAAGACGAACCTTGGCCACGTTGGTATGCACGGCGGGACCCTTGTCGACGACCCACTGCAAATGTTTTTTGGCGGCGGCCAAGTCATTGCCATCAAACGACGCCTTGGCGGCCATCAGTTGCGCTTCGCTCGCGTAAAAAGCGTTGGGGAATTTGTCCGCCATCGCGCTCGCCGCGTCGGAAAGTTTTTTGAAATCCTTGGTTGCCGCCCCCTCTTGCGCGATCTTTTCGACGCTTTTAAACATCACCTCAGCCTGCTCGCCCTGCGATTTTCCGTAATAGCGCCAGCCCTGCACACCGAGCACGCCGACGAGAAACGCGCCCACCGCAAACACAACGGCGGCGCGCCATTTCGTCCACCAGTCTTTGAGTGCATCAATGCGTTCCTGTTCTTCCAAATCGTAAGCTGCCATGCTGAATATTCCTGTCTTTCTAAGCGACTAAATTTGATCCCAATGCGCTGCCACAAACGTGCAGCGCAACATCATCCAGCGGCAGCTTTACCTGCTCGCCGCCCTCACGTAAATTTTTAACGCTCACCACGCCTGCCGCGACTTCATCCGCGCCGAGAATGATAGCAAACCGCGCACCACTGGCGTCGGCCTTTTTCATTTGCGACTTGAAGCTCGCGGTCTTGCCGTCCGCTGTGCCATGAAGCGCAACGGACAGATCGCGGTCACGCAGTTTTTCAGCAACCGTAAACGCATGCTGCTCCAGGCCATCTGCGTAAACCACATAAACATCCGACGCTTCAACCTGCTCAGGCGGGTTTTCGTCGAGCAACATCATCACCCGCTCGACACCGAACGCAAAGCCGCACGAGGCCGCAGGCTTGCCGCCCAATTGTTCGACGAGGCCATCGTAGCGACCGCCGCCCGCGATGGTCAGCTCCCAATCGCGGCCTTTGGCGATGAATTCAAACACGGTGCGGTTGTAATAATCAAAGCCGCGTACCAATCGGGGATTGACCGTGTACGCGAGTCCCGCTGCGTCCAGACGCTGGGTCACGCCGTCAAAATGCGCGGTTTCCGCTTCGCCCAAATAATCTTTCAACATTGGCGCGCCCGCCACCAGCGCCTGCATCGCCGGATTTTTAGTGTCCAGCGTGCGCAATGGGTTGGTGTAGAGGCGGCGTTTGGCATCCTCATCGAGCGCGTCGCGGTGTGCTTCAAAATAGGTCACGAGCGCTTGGCGATGAGTCTTGCGCGCTTCAGCGTCACCAATCGAATTCACATGCAGCGCAACATCCTTGAATCCCAACTTTTGCCATAGCCGCGACAGCATCAACATTTGTTCTGCATCGACGTCGGGCCCGGCAAATCCTAACGCCTCGACATCAAACTGGTGGAACTGGCGATAGCGGCCCTTTTGCGGGCGCTCATGACGAAACATCGGCCCCGATGTCCACACGCGCTTCGGCCCCTCGTACAAAATATTATGCTCAATCGCCGCACGCACGAGGCCAGCCGTGCCCTCGGGACGCAAGGTCAGCTTTTCGCCGTTCATTGCGTCCTCGAACGAATACATTTCCCTTTCCACAATATCGGTCACTTCGCCGATTGAGCGCACGAACAGCGGCGTCGGCTCGACCACGGGCGTCCGCATCAGACGGTAGCCGTACTGTTCGAACACCGCACGGGTCGTGTCCTCGAGGAATTGCCAGCGCGGTGCGTCCGTCGGCAACAGGTCGTTCATGCCGCGAACGGCTTGCAGGGTTTTACTCATTGGTGGCGCTAAAGGTGCGGGAGGGGATTGGATTCGATATCCACGTTGTTTTGGCTGCGTGGGCGAACTCCAACAAACACACTATTTTACAGGCATTCAGAGGGAAGCAGGCCAGCTTGAAATGGTTACGGGCGGCTTGAGGTTTCGACGCACCCCTGGCAACTCCGGGAAGCCCGCTGTGCGCCCCGATCAATGCCAACGGCGTTCCCGCCAGTTATGCCGACATCAGAAGCGGCTGCAAGCTCCCGAACAACGTTGGAATCAACTCCGATACCGTCGGATGAATATGCATTGCCCGCTGAATAACGGTATACGGCGCGTTAGCACTCATCACATCAAGAATGCAATGAATCGCTTCATCGCCTTCAATGCCGAGCAATGTCGCGCCAAGAATTTTTTTGGATTCGGCAGCCACCAGCACGCGCATGAATCCTTCCGTCTCGCCACGCTCTCTGGCGCGACCGACGCGGCTCATCATCATCTTGCCGATCAACACTTTTTTACCCGTTGCTTGCGTCCACTTTTGCGCCTCACCGGTGTTCATGCCGACGCGTGCGAGTGGTGGATCGGTGAACAGTGCGTAGCAGGGAATGCGGTCTTTCAGCGAACGCGATTCACCATCCAGCAAATTGGCGGCGAGAATTTCAAAATCATTGTAAGACGTGTGCGTAAACGCGCCACGACCGTTGACGTCGCCCAGTGCCCAGATGCCGGGCACGCTGGTGCGCAGCTGGTCATCTACTTCAATGTAGCCGCGCGCATTGGTCTTGACCCCTGCCGTGTCGAGCCCCAGATCGTCGGTATTCGGCATGCGCCCCACCGCCAGCAGCAAGTGCGAGCCAGCGACCTCGTGTGGCGCGCCGCCGTCGTTCATTGAGACGACGACAGCGCCTTCCCGCTTTGCCAGTCGCAAATTCTGCGCATTGAGTCGAAACCCGATGCCTTCATTGGCCAATATTTTTTGCATCGCTGTAGATACTTCTTCGTCCTCGCGGCTGACGATGCGCGGCCCGTTTTCCAGCACCGTCACGCGGCTGCCGAAGCGGCGGTACATCTGCGCAAATTCGAGACCAATGTAGCTGCCGCCGATGATGACCAGATGTTCCGGCAGGAAATCCACCTCCATCATGCTTGAATTGGTCAGGTAATCAACGTCGGCAAGCCCCGGCATGTCTGGTACGGTTGCGCGGCCACCGACGTTGATGAAAATTTTATCGGCCTCCAGAAGATCGCCATTGACCCGCACCGCTTGCGCGCCCTCCAGCCGGCCGTGTCCCTCGATCACGGTGAGATTCGGCGTGCCCTTTAACCAATTGGTCACACCCAGATTGGATTGGCTAACCACCGCATCCTTGCGGGCTTTGACCTTGACCATGTCGACGTGAATCGCGCCCGCTATCATCACGCCGTAATCGGCGGCATGCCGCGCGACGTGGGCTGCACGCGCGCTGGCGATCAGCGTCTTGGTGGGGACGCAGCCGACATTCACACAGGTGCCACCGAAGAGTTTGCGCTCGAGAATGGCGGTTTTATGTCCGGCTGCGGCGAGCCTCACCGCGAGCGCGGGGCCGGATTGGCCGGTGCCGATGACGATGGCGTCGAATTTGCTGTTCATCTTCAATCCCCCTGGTCAATGGCACATTTGCCGTGGTGCATATCTTGATACTAAC
>JAYVXF010000002.1:0-2866 GCA_043793345.1 Betaproteobacteria bacterium
CGTGCCGGGCACAAGTGCGAGTTTCAATCCTCGCCCGCGCGTGAGCGCGGGCGCAACCTTCATCGCGTCGGTGACTTTCGAGAGCGACGGTGCGTTTCAATCCTCGCCCGCGCGTGAGCGCGGGCGCAACTACATTTTTGCAACCGTATGATAACGCGCAAAAATTTGCAGCAATTGCGCGAACGTCAATATTTTGAGTTGGATTCGTACGATGGAGAATGAAAGGAACAGAACATTTACCTTTTGAATCATGCATATCTCGCCATGCGCGAACCCATGCGGGAAAGTTCGCGAGCTATAGGTTCGCGCATCAGATAACGAGCGGGCCATCAAAGTTAATCGAGCGATAAGTGCCATGTTGTTTGACGCGCAAATCAGCGGGCTCGGTGAGCCGGTAAAGACGTAGACAGTCTTCTTCCAGATTAATTTCCGCGAGCAGTCGACGTTCAAGTTCTTCGTATTGCATCTGATTGACTTGGCATTCAAACAAAGATTTCTGCACGCGTTGACCGGTACCTTCGCAGACCTTGGCGACGCGCCGCAGCCGACGGCGACCTTCTTTGGTTTCGGTCGAGACATCATAGCCGACGATGATCATCATGGATGACTCCTTGCTATCGAATCAGGAACGGTACGTAATCGCTCATGTCGCCACGCAGGGTTCGCGCGATGAAGCGCGCCTGCAATAGCGGTATTAGCCCCATTGGCATTTTTTGTTCAAGCAGTGGATGCGTGGTTTCTTCCTGCTTTCGTTCCTGATAAGCGATAACGACCGCGCGACGCGTATCGTCTTCAAGCTGCACAGCGCCGCCTTCGCGGAAGTCGAACGCGCTCGCGCGCACTTGTCCACGATTGATTAACGTGAGCGCCAAACGATCTGCGACGCAAGAGCGAAACTCCTCCATCAGATCCAGTGCGAGTGCGGCTCGACCGGGTCGTACTGCATGCAAAAAGCCAAGCTGCGGATCAAGGCCAACACTCTCCACTGCAGAGCGACAGTCGTTCATGAGCATCGAGTAAAGAAACGACAACAGTGCATTCATGCGGTCACGCGGTGGCCGCTTGGAACGCCCATCCATTTGAAAGTCAGCACGATAGTCTTCGCGCACCAGCAGGTTGAGCGCGCCGAAGTAGCCACGCGCCGCCTCGCCCTCGATGCCGCGTAATGTGTCCAGATCGGCGGCTTGTGGCAGTGCGCGCAACGAGGCGCTGAGATTGTCGGTAACGCGCGTGAGGGTGGACTGTTCATCGGAATTTGTTGATTCGCGTGCGCCGCGAAGTAGAATCTGGCGGCTGTTCTTTAGCTTGCCGGCGATGAAGCCCCGCGCCAGTGCTAGTGTCTGAGCCGGTTCACCGACTATTTTGTGCTGCGCCTGACGCAGCAGGACGTTCCCGGAAATGGGCCCTTCCAGTCTCGCTTTGAAGCGGCCATTGCCACTCAGCAGCACCAGTGATTTACCTTCGTCCGCAAGCCGGTGCATGAGCGCAGGGGAGACCATGATGTTGCCGAAGCAGACCACGCTGCCAAGATGATGCAGCGGCACGGCCAATTTCTTTTCGTGGTCAACATCGATGCGCAGCGTGTCGTTTTCCAAGTGCGCGTAGGCGTTGGGGGTGGTGATGTAGAGGGTGTTTTGGATGGTGTGCATTTTCAATCCACTTCCAACGGTTCTGAACTATCATGCCCTGATAAAGCATCGCAACTTACCTAAGCATAAAAACACATGCAGGAGCACGTATGACGACAACCGAACTTGATGCCATCGAAGCCACCATCCTTCAACTTCCTCAAACGGATCGTGCGCATCTTGCCGAACGACTGCTCGCCAGTTTGGACGAAGATGACGAGATACTTGCGTCGTGGATTGCCGAGGCTGAAAAGCGCGCCGACGCACTCTCTCGCGGCAATACGACATGCATGCCGATTGACCAAGCGATGTTGAAAGCGCGGGCCGGACTAACTCGGTGAAGGTCATCATGCTCGCGGAGGCGATTGCCGACATGGAAGCGACGCGCGAGTTTTATCAGGAACATGCCTCCAACGCTGTCGCCGCACGATTTCTCGATCAAGTCGAACGCGCGACTAACCGCCTTGTCGAGAGCCCATTTCTTGGCGCACCAGTCACACCCGTTTTGCGAAGGCTCTTGCTTCAGCAATTTCCCTATTCGTTGATTTACCAGGTGGGTAGTGAGGTGGTGACGATTCTTGCCGTTGCCGCACATCGGCGTCGCCCGGGTTACTGGGCCAAGCGCGGATAGTGCGAAAGCCTGATCACCACCACCGCCGCGCGCTTCGCGGCAACCGCATTCCTGCGGGTATGCCAGCTTAACCATATTCACATTCGGTACGGCAATACTCGCGGTGCGGCGACGCGCCGTTCTAGCACTGGGGCGGCTTACCGGTCGAAAATGGCTGAAACACCTCGCCAAGCCGCGATCTGCGTGTTGTGTTGCTGGTACCCAGAGTGAATTTACCCTATTCAATTTGAATCCGGATCAAACAGCACAAGGTGCGCTTTGGCAATTGCAGCAGCGTTGCCGACGGCTGCGGGCTGACAGATTTCCTTGAGCGAGCATTGATCGCAACGCTTGTCGTTCACCGGTTTCGGCAATTGTCCTGAGCCGATGATTTGACGGATAGCTGCGAGCACCACCGCAACTTTCTCCCGCAAGGCTGGGGTGATGTTTACCTCCCGCCGCTTTCTGGAGGAGAAATGATAAATAGCGCCCTTGGGCACCGGCTTTCCGGTCATCTCTTCCAGACACAACGCTTGCGCGGCCAATTGCAGATCGTCGTGCTCCTTGACGCGCTTGGTGCCGTGCTTGTATTCGACGGGATAAGCGACGCCTTCTCTATCGAATTCCA
>JAYVXF010000003.1:0-2851 GCA_043793345.1 Betaproteobacteria bacterium
GGTAATGGTTGCGTCAATTGGCAGCGGCAGGTCGGTATACAGCTCACCCAAAAAAAACCATGAGCCCGCCTCGCGCGTGAGCAGCAGCGTATGCTTGCCACGCCAGCCAAGACCCGCCTTGCGTGCGAGCGCCACTTCCATCACGGGGGCGGAGTCGGTAAATACCCGATACTGAAATGCGCCGATTTCGCTTTCAATCTTATTTGCCAGCGTTTGCAGTTTGCCGCGCAATACCTTGTGATAGTCGCGCCCCAAGGCGTAGCGCGAAATGAACGCCGCATCGGCATCGTCCATCACCTCCCAGCTATCACGCGCGTCCAGCGGCTGATAATTAAGTCTGACAGAAATCACCCGCATCGTACCCGGCACCAGCTCGGCGGGCCGGGTGCGCGCGGTGCCGTGACGGGCCATATAATCCATTTCACCGTGATAGCCAAGACCCAGCCACTGCTGAAGATAATTTTCCTCGCGCGTGAGCACGGTGTCGCTAATGCCGATTTCCTGAAAGCCCAGGTCGCGGCCCCAGGTTTTGATTTCTGTGGCGAGCTGCGTGAAGTCAATGGTGGTGGGCGATGTCATGTTTTGAGTTTAGCGTGAGTCCAGACGACAATTTATATTTCCACTTGGCCGACGAGGCCGCGACGCTCGCCTTGGGGGCTAAGTTGGCGCACGCGCTGCAAAAAAACGACACTGGCGCGTTGATATATTTGTCCGGCGATTTGGGTGCCGGCAAAACCACATTGTCGCGCGGTCTGCTCCGTGGCATGGGATATTCGGGGCGCGTAAAAAGCCCAACTTATACGCTGGTTGAACTTTATGTAGTTTCTAAGTTAAACTTGTATCACTTTGATTTTTATCGCTTCGGCGAACCTGAGGAATGGCAAGAAGCCGGATTTCGCGATCTCTTCCACGAGACGAATATTTGTCTGGTGGAGTGGCCGGAGAAGGCCGGGGAATTGTTGCCTCCGCCGGATCTAACGGTGACGTTGAAATCGACATTAAGCTTAGGCCGCGAGGCGCAAATCACAGCGCGGTCAGCGCGGGGCCGGCAGATGTTATCGACACTCACCATCCCGCCCACAAGCAAAAATATAACGTAGAGGTTGACCGCGGCGTGAATCTCGCCCGCCGTACTTTTCTTTCCCTCCCGCTTATTTTGTCGCCGCTATGGGCACGCGACGCAGACGCTGCCACCAAAGTTTCTTCGGCGCGTGTGTGGCCCGCCAACGAATACACCCGCGTCACCTTCGAGTCGCCGACCGCACTCAAGGTGCAGCACTTTTTTGTCAAAGACCCGGAGCGTCTGGTCATCGATATTGAAAATGTCGAGCTGGGGCCGGCCTTAAAAGAGCTCGCCGCGAAGATCGGCGCGAATGATCCTTACATTCAGTCGGTGCGCGTCGGCGTCAATCGCACCAACGTGATCCGCGTGGTGCTGGATTTGCGCACCGAAGTAAAACCGCAAGTATTCGCTGTGCCGCCAGCGGGTGAGTTTGGACATCGGCTGATGCTCGATATTTATCCAGCCAAACCAAGCGACCCGATGCTCGCATTGCTCAACGATGATGTTGCCGCTTTCGGCAAAAACACCTCGGCGACACTTGCGCCGAAAGACGCTGTGACTAGCGATGTTCCACCCATTTCTGCCTCCAGGCCGCGCAAAGACGGCCCCGCACTACCGCCAGACAAAAATAATAAATCGGCGGACTCGACCGCGCCCGCGAAGGAGGACAGTGCCATTGTCGCGGGCGATTCGAGTGTTGGGCCAGCACCACAAACGAAAACAAATAAAGCGCCATCGATTGCCAGCGGCAAGAAACCGCATCGTCCGATTGTGGTGGTGATTGATCCGGGCCACGGCGGCGAAGATCCGGGTGCCGTCGGGCGACGCGGCACGCGCGAAAAAGACATCGTGCTCATCATCGCCAAACTGCTGCGCGCCAAGCTGCATGACGACACCAACTTTCGCATCGCGCTGACCCGCGACGCAGATTTTTTTGTCCCGCTTGAGCAGCGCGTACAACGCGCACGCCGTTTGCGCGCCGATCTTTTTGTCAGCGTACACGCCGATGCGTTTATCCATCCTGACGCGAATGGCTCATCGGTATTTGCGTTGTCCGAACGCGGTGCGACGTCGACCGCAGCCAAGTGGCTGGCGAATCGCGAAAACGAAGCCGACCTGATCGGTGGTGTTAATCTGAAAATGAAAGATGGATTTCTGGCGCGCACGCTGCTCGATCTTTCGCAGACCGCGCAGATTAACGACAGTCTCAAACTCGGCAAGCTGGTGTTGTCAGAATTGGGTGAGGTCAATCGCCTGCACAAATCAAGTGTCGAGCAGGCCGGCTTTGCGGTGTTGAAAGCGCCCGATATTCCGTCGATCCTGATTGAGACTGCCTTCATCTCCAATCCGGACGAGGAAAAAAAGCTGCGTGATCCGGTGCATCAACACAAGATGGCCGACGCGATTGCCGATGGTATCCGGCGTTACTTCGCAAAAAATCCGCCGCTTGCGCGTGCGTAGGGTGTGAAGCTCTTGGTCTGGCGCGGCTTTCGGGACATAATGCCGCCAGGACGCGCGCCGGTGCTTGATTTACGCTTCACAGTGCGGGCAATCACCACTCGCTGCGCGGCTGATTGCTGGATTCATCGACACGTTGTAATCGCAGAAAAAGTGCGTCATCGTCGCAAAAGCAAGGCCGAAAAAAATAACCCTGTCATTTCGAGCAACGCGAGAAATCTGCTGTTGCTTTGCGTTCTAATAAGGGATGCGCGACATGCATCTGATTCTCTTTCTCTCAGCGAAGGCATTTATGCACGCCGGCATATTCGTTGAGCGATTTAATTGGTG
>JAYVXF010000004.1:0-9312 GCA_043793345.1 Betaproteobacteria bacterium
CCAACAGAGATTTCAGAGCTGTTTTCATCAGAATGTCACCCTTGCCGGTTCTGGTTTTTCTTTATCGACTTTCGTGTACCACGGCATCAAGATAAAGAAAGCGAAGTAAACGACCGTGAGGACACGCGCGACCAGCGTTGCAATATCTCCACCGCCGATTATCGGCACCGCTTTCGATAGCTGACCCCACACCGTGGTGGGCACCACGCCGAGATAACCGAGGATCACGAAGCTAATCACAAACGCGGTCAGGAAGCGCTTGTAGATTGGGCCGCGATAGCGCACTGATTTCACCTTGCCACGATCAAGCCAGGGCAACAAAAACAGGATCAAGGTCGCCGCACCCATCACGGCCACACCGGGGAATTGGGAGCCAAACATCGACGGCACCGCACGCAGCATCGCGTAGAACGGCGTGAAATACCAGACCGGCGCAATGTGCTCAGGCGTCTTCAGCGGATCAGCCTGAATGAAATTGGGTGCCTCAAGGAAATAGCCGCCCATGTCAGGCGCAAAGAACACAATCGCGCTGAATACGGCGAGAAACACCACCATGCCGACCGTGTCTTTGACGGTGTAATACGGATGAAAAGGAATGCCGTCTTTCGGCGTACCTGTCTTTGCATCGATATCTTTATTGATTTCGACACCATCGGGATTGTTGGATCCCACCTCGTGCAACGCCACCAGATGCGCAGCCACCAAGCCGAGCAATACCAGCGGCAGCGCGATCACGTGGAAGGCAAAAAAGCGATTTAAAGTCGCGTCGCTGATACTGAAATCACCGCGAATCCATACCGCCAAATCATCGCCAATAATCGGGATTGCGCCGAATAAATTGATGATGACCTGCGCGCCCCAGTAGGACATTTGTCCCCACGGCAGCAGGTAGCCGAAGAAAGCCTCCGCCATCAGCGCCAGATAAATCATGCAGCCAAAAATCCACAGCAATTCGCGCGGCTTGCGATAGGAACCGTACATCAGGCCACGCATCATGTGCAGATAGACGACGAGGAAGAACATCGACGCGCCGGTCGAATGCATGTAACGAATCAGCCAGCCCCACGACACATCACGCATGATGTATTCAACGGAGGCAAACGCAAATTTCGCGTCGGGCTTGTAATTCATCGTGAGAAAAATCCCGGTCACGATTTGCATCACCAGAATCAGCGTCGCCAGCGCACCGAAGTAGTACCAGATGTTGAAGTTTTTCGGCGCGTAGTATTCACCAACTTGCGTTTTGTATAGCTGGACTAGCGGGAAACGTGCGTCGATCCAGACGATCGCGTTGCCAATGAAACCGGGGTACGGCGGCGCAATGGCGGGTTTGGGTGCATTGGACATTTACGACGCTCCTTTTGAGTCATCGCCGATCAATATCGACGTGTCGGATACAAATTTATAAGGCGGAATCGTCAGGTTGGTCGGCGCCGGCATGCCCGCAAACACGCGACCCGACATGTCGAATTTGGATTGGTGACACGGGCAAAAAAAACCGCCCGGCCAGTCAGCGCCCAAATCGGCCGCGCCAATTTCTTTGCGAAACGTCGGCGAGCAGCCCAGATGGGTACACACACCGCGTGCGACAAATATTTCCGGCTTGATGGATCGGCTGGCGTTCTTGGCGTAGTCCGGCTGTTTGGACGCCGCCGACAGCGCATCGGCCAGTAACGCGTCGTGTTTGCTCAACTGCGCGACCATTTCCGGCGTGCGTTTAATGACCCAATGCGGCGCACCACGAAATTCAACGATGAGCAATTGGCCCGGCTCAATTTTGTTCAGATCCACCGGCACCGGTGCCCCTGCCGCGACCGCGCGCGCCGACGGCAGCATGCTTGCGACAAACGGGACTGTAACCGCAGTGACGGCACCCGCCCCCACGGCAGATGACGCGATGATCAGAAAGCGGCGCTTTTTTGGGTCAACTTCATTGAGGACGATGGCGGTCATGGCGTCGATTCTCTGTGCTTTAAGGTCGAAATACGGTCGAAAAAAGAGTGTTGCGGTCGCAAAGCGTAGGACATTTTTGACAGCGCTTTGTTTCCAGTGAAGCCCAATGCGACAGGTCTGGGGCTTCAACCCGTGATTTTAGCTGATCGCGCGAGTCAACTAAAGCCCCCCAGCCCAAAAATTGCGATTTTCGACGGCTTTCGACGCGCACGGCCACAGTGCCCGGACACGGTTTTTTAACATTTTACTGGTTGACAGGGCAGCAGGGCAGCACCTAAAGTCTCATCGGTCAAACGCGGACGTCCGACTTGAAAAAATAGGGCGGTTAGTTCATCTCAACATTACAGGGGAAACTATGAGCATGATGTCTGAATTCAAGGAATTTGCAGTCAAGGGTAACGTCATGGATCTGGCCGTCGGTGTCATCATCGGCGCCGCCTTCGGCAAGATTGTCGACTCAGTTGTCGGCGATTTGGTGATGCCAATCGTGGGGCGAGTGCTGGGTAACGTCAACTTTGCGGACATGTTTGTGGCGCTGAAAGAAATTCCCGCTGGCACGGCGATGACCTTGGAAGCGGTCAAAAAAGCCGGTGTGCCGGTGTTTGCGTACGGCAATTTCATTACCATCGTGTTCAATTTTGCGATTTTGGCGTTCATCATTTTCATGATCGTGAAGCAAATGAACAAGCTGAAAAAAGACGTGCCGGCTCCAGTGGTCGCGACCGCTGAAGATGTTTTGCTGCTTCGCGAAATCCGTGATTCGCTGAAAAAGTAAGTAGTCACACGCTGGCAACGCCTTTACGGGCATGGTTGATGAAAAAAAGCGCCGTTTTCCAGCGCTTTTTTTCATGCCGCCAAGTATTGTGATTTGGCTGCTCCGACCCCATACTAGTTGTTGAATTTATTCAATTGGATACACACCGCATGCGTCGCTTTTGGCTGATTTTTGCCGAGTTTGTCACCATCACTCTCGCTGTCGTTTTTGTCGTCACCCTGATTCGTCCCGACTGGAATCCCTGGCGGCGCAACGTGGTCGAAATTCGCGAATCAGCTTCCGCGCCGGGCGGATTGCTGGCAGTTGGTGGCGCAATGAAAACCAGCTATGCGGAAGCTTCCAAGCGGGCGATGATATCGGTCGTCAATATTTCCTCTTCACGCGACGTGAAGATGCCTAAAAACCATCCGCTCGCGAACGACCCGTTATTTCAGCGTTATTTTGGCCAGCCGAACGAAGAGGGTGATGAGCCGGAAGTTCGCGGCAGCCTCGGTTCCGGTGTCATCGTGAACGCTGACGACAAAGGCGGCTATGTGCTGACCAACGACCACGTCGTCAATGGCTCAAGAGATATTCAGATTTCTTTTGCCGACGGCCGGGTAATCCCGGCCAAAGTGGTTGGCACCGATCCAGAGTCCGATCTGGCAGTCTTGCGGATCGAAGGTAAAGGGCTTACGCCGATAACCTTGGGGCAGTCAGAGAAGGCCCAGGTAGGCGATGTCGTGCTGGCGATTGGCGACCCGTTTGGCGTCGGCCAGACCGTCACCATGGGTATCGTTAGCGCGCTGGGGCGTAACCGTCTGGGCGTGAATCGTTACGAAAATTTTATCCAGACCGATGCCGCGATCAATCCCGGCAATTCGGGTGGCGCGCTGGTTGACATCAACGGCAACCTGATCGGCATCAACAGCGTCATTTATTCGCGCACTGGTGGCTCGTTGGGAATTGGTTTTGCGATTCCCGTATCGATGGCCAAGGACGTAATGGAGCAGATCATCGCCGAAGGCTCGGTCACGCGCGGCTACATTGGCATTTCACCGCAAGACATCACGCCTGAACTCGCCGAATCACTGAAGCTCACCATCGCGCGCGGCGCGTTGGTGGCCGAGGTCGTGCGTAGCAGCCCGGCCGACAAGGCGGGCGTAAAAGCAGGCGACGTCATCACGGCGATTGACGGCAAAGGTATTCAGGACAGCGTCGCGGCGATGGCGGTGATTGCGGGGTTGAAACCAGGTCAGGATGCGAAGTTCCAGCTTACACGCAGTGAAAAATCGATTGATATTGCGGTAAACGTGGCCAAGCGGCCACGCGCATTGCGACAACAAAATAAATAGACCCTGTCGCGAAGCGGACGATGGATAGGCGCGATGAACGCGCATCATGCGGCGCTGGATTCTGTTTTGTCGCGCGGTTTCGGTGTCACGAAAAACCGCGCCCACAGGATGCCGATTTCATATAAAACGCAAAGCGGAATCGCCAGTGCCAGCTGCGAGGTGACATCCGGCGGGGTGACCACGGCGGCGACCACAAACGCCCCGACGATCACGTAGCGCCGCACTTCGCGCAAGGTGGCGAGGCTGACCAAACCCGTTGCCACCAGCACCACCACTACCACCGGCGTCTCAAAGGCCAGCCCAAAGGCGAAAAACATTCCCAGCACAAAACTGAAATAATTTTCAATATCGGGAGACACCGTAATTGAAGCGGGTGCCATTTGCGCGATGAAGGTGAACACCATTTTGAAAACGAAAAAATAGCAAAACGACATGCCAACAAAAAACAATAACGTGCTTGACACGATCAACGGCAACACAAAACGTTTTTCGTGTTTGTACAGCCCTGGTGCCACGAACATCCAAAGTTGATAAAGAATAAACGGTAACGCCACCATGAAGGCCGCCAGCATGGCAATCTTGAGCGGAATGAAAAAAGGTGAAATCACGCCGGTGGCGATCATTTTCGATCCCTGCGGCAGCGCTTGCATCATCGGCACGGCCAGAAAGTCGTAGAGCTTGCCAGCAAGAAACCAGGGCGGCGTCACCAACGGTGCCAGCACGATTCCGAACGCAATCAAAGAATAGACAAGACGATTGCGCAGCTCGACGAGGTGCGAAATAAACGTGTCTTTGACGCTCTCGTTCATGCCGATTTCGACACGCGCACCGGCTCGATACCGAAGTCGAATGTCGCCTGATTCACATAGTCAGCTTTTGGTGGCTTGCTCGTGCGGAGCGGCGGCGATTCAATGGCGGTTTTTTCAACTTCAATTGGCGTATTGGCAGGCACACCGAAGCCGTCTTCCTGTTGAAGCAGCATCGCGTTTTGGCTGGAAGCGGGCGTTGCTTCCAGAGCCGTTGGACCGGTCGACGCGTCGATGGATTTGCCGATCGCTGCTGTTTCTTTTTCAACGCTGTTGGCGTGTTGCTGAACGCTCTGCTCAAAACTTTTCGCCGCGTCCTGCACCTCCTGCTTGATCTTGGCGAGCTCCGAGGTGTCGATCTCGCGATTGATGTCGCTCTTGACAGTGGCAACGTAGCGTTGCAGCCGGCCAAATAGCTGACCCGCCGTGCGCGCAACTTTCGGCAGGCGCTCAGGCCCCAGCACCACCAGTGCCACGACGCCGATAACGGCGATCTCGGAAAAGCTCATGTCAAGCATAGATCGGTGGCCAGAAAGGCGTGGAGAGAGATACGTGACCGCTAACGAGCGGCGGGTGACGTGCCGGGTGTACGCTCAACGTCACCAGTTACCCGTCACTGCACTACGATTTTTGCTTGTCTTTCACGTCGACGTCGATGGTCGAGCCAATGATTTGATCGGTTTTTTTATCGACTTCACCATCGGTTTTCATACCGTCCTTAAAGCCCTTCACCGCACCACCCAAATCACTGCCGATATTGCGCAGTTTTTTGGTGCCAAAAACCAGCAGCACGATGACGAGCACGACGAGCCAGTGCCAAATGCTAATACTTCCCATGATGATCTCCTGTGAATTGATTGGCCGCAGTGAATGGTTCGACAACATCGTCAGCCGACGGTTCGATTTAGTGGCGGCTGACTACAGAGACCACCCAGACCGTGAAGCGGCGATGACTCGTTCTACCCGCCGGTGATGGTGTTCAAGGGACTGCCGCCGGGGCGATTGCCGAACACATGAATATGCAAATGATACACGTCTTGGCGACCCATTCGCCCGGTATTGATCGAGGTGCGAAACCCGTCGGCAAGCCCTTCCTGCCGGGCCAGAATCGGCGCTAAACCCAGCATTTTTCCCAGCAGCACGCAATCGTCTCCGGTCGCGTCGAGCAGCGTCGGAATAAATTTTTTCGGGATGATCAAAAAATGCACATCGGCAACCGGATGAATGTCGTGGAAGGCCAGCACCTCGGTGTCTTCGTAAATTTTTTTAGCTGGAATTTCCCCACGTAAAATCTTGCCAAAAATAGTGTCGTTGGTCGTCATGTTTTTGTCCTTGCTGCCTTTATCCTTTTGGGTTCAACCACGCGCGTTTTTTTCGTCGATGCCGGAAATACCCTCGCGTCTTTCGAGCTCGGCCAGGACGTCGGCGAAAGGCACATCTTTTGCCGCCAGCATGACGAGGGTGTGAAATATTAAGTCGGCCGCTTCTGCGGTGAGCTGGCGCTTATCACCGCCTTTGGCTGCGATGATGGCTTCGGTCGCTTCCTCACCGACTTTCTTCAACACCGCGTCGAGCCCTTTTGCGTACAGCGACGCAACATACGACGAGCCCGGCGGCGCATTTTTGCGCGCGAGCAGCGTTTGTTCGAGGCGAAAAAGAATGTCGGCGTTGACCATGAATTTATGCGGGCAAAATTTATTTCGATGATGCTAACACGGGCGCTTTATTTGCCTCTTCGTCACTGACGATCCAGCGACTGTCCTCGAGCAAATTGAAAAAACAGCGCCGCCTGCCGGTGTGACACGCGATATTGCCCGCTTGCTCGACCTGCATCAAAATCGCGTCGCCATCACAATCCAGCCGCAGCTCTTTCACATGCTGAATGTGCCCCGAAGTTTCGCCTTTTTTCCACAGCGCCTGCCGCGAGCGCGACCAGTAGTGCGCGTCCCCGGTGGCGAGTGTGAGCGCCAGCGATTCACGATTCATCCACGCCAGCATCAATACCTCTTTGCTCGTCACGTCTTGGGCGATGGCAGCGACCAATCCTTTGTCGTTCCACTTCACGGCATCGAGCCAAGTCAGTTGCAATACATCGCTCACAGCCGAACCTCAATGCCGCGTTCTCTCATGCGCTGCTTGGCCTCTGCAATCGTGTACTGCCCAAAATGAAAAATACTTGCGGCGAGCACTGCGTCAGCGCGACCGACGCTGACGCCATCGGCCAGATGATCGAGATTGCCGACACCACCGGACGCGATCACCGGTACGCTCACCGCCTCGGCAATTGCGCGCGTTAGGCTCAAATCAAATCCGGATTTGGTGCCATCGCGATCCATGCTGGTGAGTAAAATTTCACCTGCGCCGAGCTCCGCAGTGACGCGCTTCGCCCACGCGACCGCGTCCAGTCCGGTTGGGGTGCGGCCGCCGTGCGTGAACACTTCCCAGCCGTCTGCATTGGCGCGTTTCCTCGCATCGATGGCCACGACAATCGCCTGCGAACCAAAGTGGTCGCTGGCCTCTTTGACCAATTGCGGATTGTTGACGGCCGCAGTGTTGATGCTGATCTTGTCGGCGCCGACATTCATCAGTCGTCGCACGTCGGCGACGCTGCGAATGCCACCGCCGACCGTGAGTGGAATAAACACCTGCTCGGCAACGCGCTCGATGATGTCCAGAATCATTGGCCGCGCGTCCGAGCTGGCGGTGATGTCGAGGAAGGTAATTTCATCTGCGCCCTCGTCGTTATATTTGCGCGCGATTTCGACCGGGTCACCGGCATCGCGCAAGTTGATGAAATTGACGCCCTTGACCACGCGCCCGGCATGTACGTCGAGGCAGGGGATGATGCGCTTGGCTAGCACGGCATCATGCCCGCATAAAAATAGATAGCTCTAGCGCTGTCGCGGTTCGCAGCCGCATTAGTGACTAAGAGCCGCTCCAGTGCTAGAGCTTGATATTCATATCTCTTCGTCATTGCACGTTAGCCAGCCGCATCTTCAGCCAGCATCCGCGCCGCCGCAAAATCAAGCGTGCCCTCATAAATTGCCCGACCGGTGATGACACCCATGATGCCTTCATCCTCCACGGCGATAAGTTTTTTTACATCGCCCAGATTATTCAAACCGCCCGAGGCGATCACCGGAATCGTCAGCGCCTGCGCGAGTTTGACGGTAGCTTCAATATTCACGCCGGTCATCATGCCGTCGCGACCAATGTCGGTATACAGCACCGCCTCGACGCCATATTCCTGAAACCGTTTGGCGAGATCAATCACATCGTGGCCTGTGAGCTTCGACCAGCCATCGGTCGCAACCTTGCCGTCTTTGGCGTCAAGTGCGACGATGATGTGGCCGGGGAATGCATCGCACGCTTCGTGCAAAAACCCCGGCGTCTTTACCGCTGCGGTGCCGATCACGATGTATGACACACCATCGTCGAGGTAGCGCTCAATGGTGGCCAGATCGCGGATACCGCCGCCCAGCTGCACCGGCACATCGCCCATGACCGCAATGATTTCCTTGATCGCTGATTCGTTTTTGGGCTTGCCCGCGAATGCGCCGTTAAGGTCGACGACGTGCAGCCTGGTTGCGCCGAGATCCTTCCATCGTTGCGCGGTCACGCCAGGCTGATCGGAAAACACGGTGGCGCGCTGCATGTCGCCTTGTTCAAGACGTACGCAATGGCCGTCCTTGATGTCGATAGCGGGGATGATCAACATGATGAGTGAGATTGCGGAGTGGGGTAGGAAGAAGTGGGAAATAGAGTGACGCCAGCCTTGCGACGCACGGTGGTCAGCCCGGCATCCAGGACAGGAAATTTTTATAGATGGTCAGTCCGGCGCGATGGCTTTTTTCGGGATGAAATTGGCTGGCGAAAACATTATCACGCGCGATGGCGGCCGTAAACGTGCCAGCGTAGTCGGTGGTCGCAATGGTCGCGAGTGGGTCAGTGGGTTCACAGAAATAACTATGCACGAAATAAAAACGTTCGTCATTGACGGTATCTTGCCACAATCGATGCGACCGTGTTTGGCGCACGGTGTTCCAGCCCATGTGCGGCACCTTTTGGCTGGCCTGGGTCGGGCGAAACCGTTTTACCGACCCGCCGAAAATGCCCAAGCCCGCCGTGTCGCCTTCTTCGGAACGATCAAACAGCATTTGCATGCCAACGCACACGCCGAAAAACGGCTTGCTCGCGGCGGCGCGGCGCACGGCTTCTTCCAGTCCACTTTCGCGCAGGTAACGCATACAGTCCGGCATGGCACCCTGGCCGGGAAATACCACGCGATCCGCGTCTGCCACTTGCTGCGGTGAGCTGCTGACGGCGATCTCGGCGGGTAAAGAATATTCGCGCGCAACGAATTCGAGCGCCTTGGCGACAGAGCGCAGATTGCCCATCCCGTAATCGACCACCACAATTTTTTGCATCGCTCGCGTCGAAAATT
>JAYVXF010000005.1:0-9253 GCA_043793345.1 Betaproteobacteria bacterium
TACAGGAGGGGCGGCGGAGCGTCCTGTCGGTAGCCGCGACTGGCATCCCCTGATTGAACCCGGCTGTGCGAAAATTGACTAACTTATTTCGACGGTCAACATCGGGATAATTGGGAACTTCCATCAACCCGTCATTCCCGCGTAGGCGGGAATCCAAGTTTTCATAGGGTCGTGCTATCTCAACGAAATTGGATTCCCGCCTACGCGGGAATGACGGAAATTTTAGGTTAATAGAAGTTCCCAATTTAGCAAGCACTAGCACTGGCGCGCGTTTACAGCCATTTTTGCCCTGAACACCGCGCCCCGCCTAGACTTCACGTGAATTCCATACCCCTATCATCTCTACCTTGGTGAAAGTAGTTGAGAGCCAGCTTTTGCGGCAAGCTGCACTTGGTCGCGCAGCTTCAAGGCGGCGTCACTAACGCCGCAAACGCACACACCCAACCCAATACTGCTCCGTTGGCAAAAAATACCCCGTTCGCCCTGAGCCTGTCGAAGGGTTTCGTCAGTCAGACCCTTCGACAGGCTCAGGGCGAACGGGGACTAAACGAACAGTATTGACGCCCAATCCCACTATTTGCCATGTCCACCAAAATCCCCCACGACCCCCATCCCATGCTCACCGCCGCGCTCAACGGCATGGCAGACACCACCGCCGATCCGGTGCAGCAATTCACGGCCTTGATCGATGCGCTGCGGCCGGACGACGCGGAAGATCACGCGCTCGCCAACGCACTCTTCAGCCAGCTTTGCGAAGCCATCGAAGCCAGCGACGCCAAGCGCATTGCGTTGCGCGGGCGTTTGCTCGCGCTGTTTGCCGAGCGCCATCAGGTGAGTTTTTTTTCCGATAGCGGCATTCTGCCCAACAGCGGATTTTTTTCTGAGCTGTGGCGACGCATCGTGCAGCGGGTGCTGCCGGCATTTTCCGACCCGTCGTATCTGAAGGACTGCATCAATCTTATTTTTCATCAGCGCGATGACTACCTCTGGCTGGCCGCAATTCCCGGCGAAATCAAAATGCGTTTCTGGCAGGCACTGCGCATGTCAGAGGTGCGCGAGGAAAAGGTGCTGCTGGATTCAATCTCACAAATGCTCGACGCCAGCGACCATCTGGCCACGCGCATCGGCGCGATGGGTCTGGAGCCTGAGTTGGTGCGCCTGCATCCGGGCATGGAAGAACACGATTCACCATTTGTCGCGCTCGCCGTCGAGACCCACCAGCTCGCAGCCGCGTATCGCAGTTATTTGATCGGTGGCGAATCGCCCGTCGAGGACGAGCGCCAGCTTCACGTCATGATCGCGCAGTGCCGTGCGATCATCGTGAACATCCGTCGCCGCGCCGCGACCGTCGGCACCAGTCTATCCGTCACCTATTTGTTGCAGCGGCTCGAGCAAAGCCTGCACCGGCTCGAATCGTTGGTACACATACTTAGCGCCCGCCACGAAGTTGTCGAATCGTCAGCCGATGAACTGCCGCTGGTGGAACGATGGGTGGAATTTCTTGGCAATGCGATCGAAGGCGAAGCGCTGCGGCGCGGCATCCGCTCACTCGTCGGCCGCACCATCGGCTTACTGGCGCTACGCATCACCGACAACGCCAGCCGTACCGGCGAGCACTACATCACCACCACCAGAGCCGAATATTTCGAGATGTGGCGCTCCGCGATGGGCGCGGGTTTCATCGTGGTTTTTATGGCGATCCTTAAAATTTATTCGTCCATGTTGCCACTGCCGCCGCTCGGCTATCCGTTGGCGTACAGCCTGAATTACGCGTCCCTTTTCATGTTGATGCATGTCCTGCATCTCACACTGGCCACCAAGCAGCCGGCCATGACGGCGTCGGCGATTGCCGGCGCGATCAGCGAAATTCGCGGCCGCATGAAAGACGTCGAGAAACTGGCCACCGTCGTCACCGACGTCATCCGCAGCCAGATCGCCGCCATCCTGGGCAACGTGCTCATCGCGTTGCCGGTTTCGATGCTGGTCGCGTTTGCGGTGGCATCATTGACCGGCAAACCCATCGTCAACGCAGAAAAAGCCCATCACCTGCTGCACTCAATTTCGCCGTTCGACAGCGCCGCACTTTTCTATGCGGCAATCGCTGGCGTGTGTTTGTTTTTAGCCGGATTAATCTCCGGCTATTACGACAATCTCGCCGCCTACGAGCGCATTCGCGAACGCGTCGAGCACACCGCCTGGCTCAAACGCGTCCTGGGTGAAGAACGGCTGCGTCGATTCGCGGCGTATCTGGATGACAATCTCGGTGCGCTGGCCGGTAATTTCTTTTTCGGCATCATGCTCGGCAGCATGGGCACCATCGGCTTCATGACCGGCCTGCCATTGGACGTCGCCCACGTGACGATTTCTTCGGCCTATTTTGGATTGGCCGTCGCGTCGCTCGATTTTGCCGTCGATCTTGCCACCGTTGCCCATGCACTTGCCGGTATCGCGCTGATCGGCTTCGTCAATCTCGGCGTGAGCTTCGCGCTCGCGCTGTGGGTGGCGATGCGCTCGCGCGGCGTGGGCTTTGGCCAAACGGGCTTGTTGATTTCGATTTTGTTTTCGCGGCTGCGCGCGAATTGGAAACAGTTTTTCTGGCCTCAAACCGACGTTGAAACGAGCAAAAAAACATTAC
This sequence comes from Betaproteobacteria bacterium, assembly GCA_043793345.1. Classification (GTDB taxonomy): domain Bacteria; phylum Pseudomonadota; class Gammaproteobacteria; order Burkholderiales; family Usitatibacteraceae; genus UKL13-2. The sequence continues at coordinate 2,636 of JAYVXF010000005.1, forward strand.
CATGAATAAATTGCCGGATCTGCTGTTTTTATTCTTGTCACTTTTTTCTGCTGTGGCAAACGCCGCTCCAGCCCAACTTTCCGACACCATCGCCGAGCGCGTAAAGCCGTGTCTCGCCTGCCACGCCGCCGAGGGCCGCGCCGCAAAAAATGAATACTACCCGCGCCTCAACGGCAAGCCGCAAGGCTATTTGTTTAACCAACTGGTCAATTTCCGCGAAGGCCGTCGCCAAAATCGCGCAATGACGTTGCTGATCACGAATTTATCAGACGCGTATCTGGCCGAAATGGCCAACTACTTCGCGTCCCAACCGGCAAAATATACCGCTGCACAAACAGCAGTCGCACGCAGCGATGGGCGCGCACCAACGCTGATCACACAAGGCGACGCGTCGAGAAAAATTCCCGCCTGCGTCGCCTGCCACGGCAAAGACCTGATGGGCGTCGCGCCGAATATTCCAGGCCTGCTCGGCTTGCCAAATGACTACGTCAGCGCACAAATGGGCGCATGGAAAATTGGCACACGTCGCGCCACCGCGCCGGACTGCATGGGCGACATCGCAAAACAACTTAGCGAAGTTGAGGTACAAGCGGTCGCGACGTGGCTGGCGGTACAACCGCTCGCTGCGAATGCACACGCCGCAGCGGTTTTGGCGGATGCGCTACCGCTGAAATGTGGAAGTGTGCCCGCCTCGATGCCTGTGAGCGCAAAGCCGTGAAGCGGCTTGCTATTATTTTCGTGATCATAAGCGTAGTGATCGCAGGATTGTTGCTCGCGTGGATTTTCTTAAGCGAGCGCGAAAATGATGCGCCTGTTTCGGCAACGTCGTCGACACCGTTAAGCGTAACCGAGAAACAAACCCGTGGCGCGTATCTCGCCCGCGCGGGCAATTGCGCAGGCTGCCACACGGCGCTTGGCGGACTTGCATACGCAGGCGGGCTCGAGCTGCCGACGGCGTTCGGCACGTTTGTCACGCCCAACATCACGCCCGATCAAGACACCGGCATCGGCGCGTGGACGCCACAGGATTTTTGGCGCGCAATGCATCACGGCAAAGGCCGCGACGGCAAATTTTTGTACCCTGCCTTTCCCTACACCGAGTACACAAAAGTGACGCGTGACGATACGGATGCAATATTTTCGTACCTGCAATCGATCACGCCGGTCGCGCAAGTCAGCGCGCCGGATCATCTCAAATTTCCGTACAACATGCGCGCCCTGCTCTATTTCTGGCGTGCGCTTTATTTCAAGCCTGGTGTGTATCAGCCAGTCGCCAACCAGAGCGCTGAATGGAATCGCGGTGCTTATCTGGTGCAGGGATTGGGCCACTGCAACGCCTGCCACGCGACCCGCAATGCGCTCGGCGCGGCTGGCGGCGCAGCATTGGGCGGTGGCCAGGTCGCGGGCCGCAGTTGGTACGCGCCGTCACTCACCTCGTCCGCCGAGGCCGGCAGCACGCATTTGCCGATTGAAGAAATCGCCGCACTACTTTCCACCGGGCAATCGCGCAAAAGTTCGGTTGCAGGACCCATGGCCGAGGTCGTGGCGCAAAGCCTGCAATACTTGAACGCGACCGATATTGGCGCGATGGCGATTTATTTGAAATCGTTGCCTGACACCAACACGACTCCGGCAACGTTTAAAGAATTAACCGCACACGAAACGCTGCGAATATTCAAAGGCGAAAAAATTTACGACCAACATTGCAAGGATTGCCACGGCACCGCAGGCGAAGGCGCAGTCGGCGCGTATCCGCCGCTCGCCGCCAATCGCAGCGTTACGTTGCCCTCACCGCTGAACACCATTCGCAGCGTGCTCGATGGCGGCTACGCGCCGTCGACTGCGGGTAATCCGCGACCCTACGGCATGCCGCCGTTCGCACACACCTTGAGCAGCGAGGAAGTTGCGCTGGTGGTATCGTATGTGCGAAATAGCTGGGGGAACCGTGCGAGTTTGGTGACAGCGGTTGACGTGGATAACAGTGGGAATGATTGAGCGGCTTTTGATTGGTAGTCGCAATGAAATTTATAGACTCTAGCACTGGCGCGCTTCTCAGGTCCCTTTAGCGCTACGAGGCTCACCAATGCTGGTGATTATCGCGAATGCGAGCGGCGAGACTTGATCCTGATAGCCAACTTCATTTGATCCCAGCCGAAGTATCCAGCGTTGTTTGTCTGCTCATCTCAGTCAGGCTGACCGCTTTCTCCTGCTATTTCGCCTTCGCCAGTCGGCGCTCACCTAAGCTGATCCTACCGATCCTCGCGCGTATGCCACAGACGCAGGATCGTGATCACCTCGCGCTCAAGTGCGTATCGAATCTCGTAGTCACCAATCAACACGCGCCGCACTTCCATCGGGGAAAACTGATCCAGTTTGTGGCCGATGCGTGGATGAACGGGGAGCTTCGCGATGCCCGCAACAATTGCGGATACAGTTTGCGTCGCCGCGTGCGGACTTACATGCACGAGAAATGCGTGTAACCGCTCCAGATCTGACTGCGCTTTACCAGTCCAGCGCAACGTCATTTGCGGCGCTTCGCTACTTTCGCTGCAGCCAGACTGGCCGTCCACTTCTCAATCGCGGCATGCTCCACCACCCTGCCTGCACGCATGTCAGCCAGACCCTCACGCGTCAACTGATCGCGCCGCTCTTCGAGCAAGACATACTGTTCCAACGCCTGCTTCACCACCCAACCTTTGGGGCGATCATGTCGCGCAGCATAAAGATCGAGCTTCTCCGCCAGCGCATCAGGAATATGCGCGGTCACTACTCGCGTCGTCATTACATTCTCCTGCAAGATTAATCAAACTGATTAAGAATGAATAATACAGATTAAATACGCCGCAGTGTGACGGGAATAAATCGATGCACCGTCGGCTAAATCCGCCGTTCCTCCCAACGGCGCATTTCTGTTCGCTGAAATGCACGCCGCCAATCTCGATGCCGACAAGAAATCGATCACCGGCAGCGACGGTTTTTTTGTGGCCGACCAGTCGCTGTTCTACAACGCGATGGCGCGCGACGCGGGCTGGGGCAAGGACATCCCCGACATGCTGCGCAATGAAGACTGGAACTACCCAGCGTTCACGACCGCCAGACAGCACCGGCCCGGTGTGAATCAGGCTGAATGCTTGGCGGGTCATAAGCCGTTGGATAAGGTGAGCTGTACGTTTACGCTGGATCAGCTTGCGGCGTTCGCCAGGAAAAAATAGATCCCTGCGCGCAAAGAAGGCTGTAAGTATTTCCCGGCTTTGCCGAGCGATACTTATTATGCGTGATGTTTCGGCTAAATTCTCATGCGGCATTTGCCACATGAGAATTTGGAAGACTCAATTTGCCATTAACGAATTAATGCCAACGCAAAGTCAATCACTTTAATCGCCAACACAGCGAGGAAAAGCCCCTCGAACGCGTTTAGTAGTTTGACAATTTTCTTCATAAAGGGCCTCTTATTATTATTGTATTTGCCGTCACACCAATTTTTGGTCGTACTTAGTGTGCGAGTCAAAGGTAGTGAAAACACAGATAGTTGTCAACAATAATCGACGCAATAATCAGTATCAGTCCAATAGTCTCGATTCATTCGCAGAAATAGAGAAGCGCACCGATAAGCAGGGTTCTGTTTCGGCACTCGCGTACGATGACGGTCATTCCTATGGGACGCACATTACCGTGCGCCTCAAGCTACCTAACCATAGGCGACGCCGTAACGGCAGCGCACCTACTACCGCAATCTTATCGCTTACAAGCAAAGGTACAAATGAACGCAATTGAACACGATATAGAAATTTTTAAGCGCCTCGTGCCTCTTGGCGACGAAGCGTCAATGGTGATGAAGGCACATCTCATACTCGAGGAGTCGCTTTGGAAGTTTCTGGCGGCGCGCCTACCTGAGGAGTTAGTTGTAACTTTTAGCGATGAACAAAGCCCAGTGAACAACGGCAAGGCACTTGTGCAGCTTGCGCAAGCAGTAGCATCGCGAGATGAGATTCCCATCAGCCAAGACGAAGTGGTGTGGGCCGCACTTTACAAGATAAGTAAGCTTCGCAACAAACTCGCGCATGAATTGGATCCGCAGCGCAAGAAAGTCGTTAGTTTAATGAAAGATGTCTGTCGACTAGTTTTGCGTATTGACGATACCGTGGAGCCAATGCGCGATTTTTACTTGGCAACACTGCTCTTGGTGCAATACCTCGCAATTGATCGAGAACCGCTGACGCTAGCTGATGTTGATATGGAGTGAAGTCTTACAAACAGTTACTGCGGCTGCCTTGGCCGCGTACGAGAACAGGATGGCACACAGGCAGCGGTTACTGACTACAGCCGACAAACATCAGCCAATTTGGCAAGCCCATTGTCAAACGTGCCGAGGGGCAAGTGGCCAGCTTTGCGCGCGACTTCCAGCACCATGCAATCCGAAAACCCGAGCGAAGGACGCGTCTGAAAACTCTGCAGCGCCGAGGCTACGACATCGGCATCCTGTAGCGTGAGATGATTGTGGTTAAGCAACAACTCAATTGCTTTGGCGACCTGTGCCGCTGATCGTTCATAAACCGCATCGAGAACCCAGAGCGTTTCGACTAGTACCAGATGCGATACCCAGGCACCGCTTTCAATGAAAGCTTCAGCGGCGGTTACTTGCTTCGCATCGTCGCGTACCAATAGTCGCACTACAGGTTGGCGTCAACGGCACGCATGTTATTTGCGCAGGTGCTTGCGAATTCCTTCTTTCACACTGACTGATGCCTTCGGAAGCCCTTCAGCGAACAGCGCTTCATGAATATCAATTGATGTATGCCGCCTGGCCCGACGAACGACAACCTGATCGTTACTCTCATCCCATTCGAGGATCGACCCAGGGCCAACGCCAAGTTTCTTGCGCACCTCGGCGGGGACGGACACCTGCCCTTGCGTGGTAATTTTCGAATGAGCGATTGGCATGCAGTTACATTAACTTTGTATTCCTCGCTACGCAGCGGGCGCGTCAAGTCCTGGAATGCCAACTCATATCCAATTTGCGATGCGCAGCCACACAATCGCGCAGGTACAAATTGATCAGGCTTTGGTAAGGAACGCCCGCTTCTTCCGCCATCGTCTTGAAGTAGCCAATGACATCTTCACTAAGGCGCATCGTCACGGGTTTTTTCAATTTGGATGCATAGGGATTTTTGCGAGCCTTCATTTTTGAAAGATCATATTCTTTCTTCATGGCCGTCCACCTTCATAGTGTTTTCTCTCATTTCGGGTTGCCTTGCGGGCGGAGAAAATACGAATAATCTCGCCAGCCCCGCGTTCGCAATGACAAACAATCAGTAATCTTGATTCGTTGCTAAAGCCAAGCATCAGGAAACGATCTTCCAATTTAGCGTTTTCCTCATCGAAAAATTGAATGGCGAATTCATCATAAAAAACGGATTCCGCTTCCGAGAAAGAAACGCCGTGCTTCTTCAGATTTGATTTGGCTTTCGCCGCATGCCATTCAAATTTTATCATCTGTACATTGTATGTACGGGTGATCGAATGTCAAGAACCGCATCTTCGACTCTCGACGCATTCATTGGCAGAAGTTTCAAATCAGGCATCACCTATTCTTCACACTTTCACTATCTCCAGCGTGCATGCGACGATCCGCTCGGCAGTAATGCCGAAGTGCTGATACAGCTCAGCGGCTGGGGCGGATTCACCGAACGGAGAACATTGTAGGGTCACGTCTCCTACATTGCATTTAACTTAACGCCCCTTTCAAACCCTGCTACCACTCTTGGCTTTTTACTCGTCATGGCAACTATTGATCTTTCCATAACTGTGTGACAGCGGCTCCCCTCTCCCGGCCGGTCGGCCACCCTCTGCTTCGCGTCAAGTGTGCCCTTGTCCCGCTCGCGGGAGAGGGGCTGGGGGAGAGCGAAGCGAGGGGGTCGGGCGTGGTAACAACTGGCGTCGGTGTCATGCGGTTAGGCAATTCTCAATAATGCAAGATGGGAGACTTGACCCCAAGTGGACGTAACCCTGTTGTGGACGCCGTTGTACGTTGTAGTTGCTGTGACCCCGGTGTAGTTGAACCCCGTTGTAGACCTATTTACTCACGGATAAGCTTTAAGTCGTCTTCTGACATTAGAATCACATATCGACTTCGCAACCTGAAAACATGAAACCTGCCAACCGTACCGCCACTATCCAGCCTTTTTGGTTGCGCATGCCACAATTTTTTGCCTGGCCGCTGCAATTCGGACCGATGGTCTATATCGGCGGCCTCGCGCTTGCGTCAGCTGTTGCATACTTTCTGCCGCTTATCGGTCGCCTGCTGATCATCGTCATCTGGTTTCTCTTTTTTCGGTACGCGATGACCGTGCTGGTGCAAACATCGCGCGGCAATTTTGATCCCGATACGGCCGATGTGCATCTCGAAAGCGGCGACCGCCGGCCCGTCAAGCAGGCCGCTTACATGGTCATTTCTTTTGTGTTGCTGATCGTCGTCGCAGGCGCGGTAGGTCCCAAGCTGGCAATTCTGGTGGGGATAATGATGTCGCTTTCCCTGCCTGCTGCGATCATCATCATTGCCATCGATGACAGTCTGACGGGCGCACTAAACCCGTTACGAATTTTTTCGGTGATCTCCAG
>JAYVXF010000006.1:0-9242 GCA_043793345.1 Betaproteobacteria bacterium
GCCAAGTCCGCACCGGCGCCCAAACCGCGCGCGAAAAAGCCGGACACCAAGTCGCCTAAGCCTAATAAACGCTAAATTTATGTTCCCATGAATACAGTCGTAAGCCCGATCCGCATCGCGAAACGCAAACTCAAACCACCGCGCGTTGGTTTTGTTTCGCTCGGCTGCCCGAAGGCGCTGGTCGATTCGGAGCAAATCATTACGCAGTTGCGCGCCGAGGGCTACGACATCGCGCCCGACTATGCCGGTGCGGATCTGGTGGTGGTCAACACTTGTGGATTCATTGATTCTGCAGTGGAAGAATCACTCGACGCCATCGGTGAAGCGCTCGCCGAAAACGGCAAGGTAATCGTCACCGGTTGCCTCGGTGCGAAGTCAGGCGACGGCGGTGAAAATCTGGTGAAGCAAAAACATCCGCAGGTGCTCGCCGTCACCGGTCCGCACGCCAAGGATGAAGTGATGCGCCACGTGCATGCGCATTTGCCGCAGCCGCACGATCCATTCATCGATCTGGTACCGGCAGCGGGCATCAAGCTAACGCCGAAACATTACGCGTACTTGAAAATTTCCGAAGGCTGCAATCATCGCTGTACGTTTTGCATCATTCCGTCGATGCGTGGCGATCTGGTGAGCCGCCCGGTCGGCAGCGTCATGCAGGAGGCAGAGAATCTGATCAAATCCGGCGTGAAGGAATTGCTGGTGATTTCGCAAGACACCAGCGCCTACGGGGTCGATGTCAAATACCGCGTGGGCTTCTGGAACGGTCGGCCCCTGAAGACGCGCATGACCGAGCTCTGCGAAGCGCTGGGCACCATCGGCGGCGATGAAAAACCGTGGGTGCGATTGCATTATGTCTATCCCTACCCGCACGTGGATGAAGTCATTCCGCTGATGCAAGATGGCAAAATCCTGCCGTACCTTGACATTCCTTTTCAGCACGCCAATGCGCGCATTCTGAAATTGATGAAGCGTCCCGCTGCGACGGAGAAAACACTCGAACGCATTCAGGCGTGGCGGAAAGTTTGCCCCGACCTCACGATTCGCTCGACTTTCATTGCTGGTTTCCCCGGCGAAACGGAAGCCGAGTTTCAAGAGCTGCTGGATTTTCTGACGGAAGCACAACTTGATCGCGTCGGCTGCTTTGCCTATTCGCCCGTGGAAGGTGCCAGGGCGAATGCTTTGCCCGACGCCGTGCCGGCAGAATTACGCGAAGAGCGTCGAGCGCGTTTCATGGCGCATCAAACGAAAATTAGTGCGCAGCGATTGCAGGCCAAAGTCGGTCGCGAGATTGATGTGTTGATCGACCGCCTCGGCGTAGGCGAGAAGGGTACACGTGTGGCCATTGGCCGCTCGAAAGCCGATGCGCCGGAAATCGACGGTGTCGTTTACGTAACCGGCGTGAGCAAGAAATTACAGCCCGGTGAATTCCTGCGCGCGAAGGTCGTCGCCGCGCAGGAACACGATCTGGTCGCTGCGCTAATCTCTTAGAGAAATAAGTTAAAACACTAGCACTGGTGCGGCTCTTGGCGCAATAATGCTCTGAAAGCCGCGCCAGTGCTAGTGTTACCTAGTCATATCATCGTCAGGATGACACAGGCATTCACGCCTGACTGCCCGCCCTCGACAGCGACCGCTCCTCATCAACGGTCAACACCGGCCCATCCAGCGTGCAGCGTTCCTCCTGTGTACGTGCGGTGCGAAAGCGCGCAATCACCGGCTTCAACTCTTCCTTTACATACCTGTCGTCATAGCCGTTGAACAGATGGCCAAAGAGCCCGCGATTCAGGTCGCTCGTGCCCATGAACCAGTCAGCCACAGGGAAGGTGAGATTCATGTTCACGTGCATCATGATGCCCATGTTGTGATGGGCGGCATGGTGACGGCGGATGGTGTTGACGAAGGGCATGTTGCGCACGAACCAGTTCTCCTGAACATGGCAGCAGAAATGAAACGTCTCGTAAATCATGTAGTGGCCGATCATCGTGACGAACGTGATGTAACCCGCGTTCGCGTTAATGAGCGCCGCAATCGCGAGTGACATTAAGCCACCCGCAAGGGCCAACACCGCCAATACGCGCCACGGAAAAAACACGATGCGAAATTCCTTCACCGTGCTGATGGTGGGGTCAAGGTCGGTAAAGTACTGATGATGCTGGCGGGTATGGCGATCATAGATCGAGCGCACCGCAAACACGTCGCGCAGGCGGTGCATCACAAATTTGTGCATGCCCCACTCGACAAAATTGCCCGCAATCGCCACCGGAATCATCACCAGCCATTCCCAGCGTGCGTCCTGAATACGGCTTAAACACCACCATATCGCGCCGATGCCCGCGGCATACATCACGCCGATGTGAATCAGGCCGTTGTACCAGCGACTGATCCCGGCGACGTACTGTTCACGAAAAATGCGTTGGCGCTCGGTCATCATTTGGACACCTGTTGAAGAATTACAAATATTAGTGATATATTAGATGTAGATCACGACACCTGTCAAGGAAGACGCATGTCGCAACCAGCTCCTGCACCACGAAAAAAGCGTACGTTGCAGGAAATCCGCGATGCCAAGCGCAGTGGCGAAAAGATGGTTTACATGTCGGTGCCCGATTACACCTCCGCACGCTGGGCCGAGATGGCGGGCGTTGATGTGGCCGTCGCGGGTGACAGCCTGGCGATGATCGCGCACGGACACGCCAACACCATTCCCGCCACCATGGACATGATGGTGATGCATGCAGCAGGCATTCGCCGTGGCGCGCCAAATACATTTGTGCTGGGCTGCATGCCGTACCAGAGCTACAACACCATTGATCGCGCGCTCGCCAACGCGACGCGCTTCATGCAGGAGGCGGGCAGTGATGCGGTGAAGCCGCAGGGTGGCAAAGCCCAGGCGCATATTCTCAAAGCGATGGTCGATGCGGGCATTCCGACCGCGTCCCATATTGGCATGACGCCGCATACGGTCGCGATGTTCGGCGGCTTCAGGATTCAGGGAAAGACCGCGGATAGCGCCATGAAAATTCTCGAAGACGCTTTCGCGATTCAGGATGCGGGTTGCTTCATGCTGGAGTTTGAGGCGGTGCCGGCCAAAATCGCGACGGTAATTTCGGCGCAGCTTGAGATTCCGACCATTGGCATCGGAGCGGGCGTGGGTACCGACGGGCAGATTCTGTTGGGGCACGATTTGCTCGGCATGTTCACCGACTTCAAACCCAAATTCACCAAACGCTATGCGAACCTCACCGAGGCTGCGCTCAAGGGCATTGCGCAATACATTTCAGAAGTGAAGGCGGGCACATTTCCCGATGAGGATCACAGCTACGGCGTCGATGAGAAGGAGTATGAAAAATTCCTCGCAATGATCGAAAAACGAAAGCACCATTAGCCACTACCCTGACCGACAGGGCGTACGCGGATATCGAAGAGATGATTGTGACCCTCAAAATTCTGCCGGGTGCTGCGGTCTCGGAAGCCGCACTCTCGCAAGCGCTCGGCATCGGTCGCACGCCGATTCGTGAAGCGCTGCAGCGGCTCGCGCGCGAAAGCCTCGTGTCGATTTTTCCACGGCGCGGCATCATCGTCGCCGAGATCAATCTGAAGAAGCAACTGCGGCTGCTCGAAGTGCGCCGTGAAATCGAGCGCCTCATCGCCCGCAGCGCAGCGCGCCGCGCCACCGATGAGGAGCGAGCTCAGTTGAAGACAGTGGCTGAGCGCTTCGAGGCGTCCGCCAAGGTCAACGACGATGTCGCTTTTCTGCGCACCGACCGCGAATTCAACACGCTTTGCAGCACCGCCTCGCACAACGAATTCGCCGCGCTCGCCATGGGCCTCATGCACTCGCTGTCGCGGCGCTTCTGGTACATTCATTACAAACAAGCGGCCGACATGCCGCTCACGGCAAAGCTGCACGCAAATATCGCGCGCGCCATTGCTGCGGGCGACGAGGATAGGGCTGCCAAGGCGAGCGACAAACTGCTTGACGTTATTGAGAAATTCACCCGCGATACCACCGATATGTGATTTTGAAGTTGAAGGGCAGTACCCATAACACCATAATGGAGGAGCAAAAATCATGAACAACAAGCGTAGAAAACTGTTGCAGGCGATTGGCGGAACCGGTGTAGCAGCGGCGGCGTCGCCGTTTTTGAGTTTCCCGGCATTGGCGCAAAACACGCCACTGCGCATCGGCATCATTGCACCCAAGGCGGGTATTGCCGGCACCATTGGCGAGTGCGGCCTGCGCGGGACGTTATTTGCGGTGGAGCGCATCAACGCAGCAGGCGGCATCGCGGGACGAAAGGTCGAGCTCATCGTCGAGGAAGAGACCAACCCGAAAGATTCGATCGAACGATTGCGCAAGCTCGTCTTGCAGGACAAGGTAGATTGTGTACAGGGGATCGTGTCGTCAGGCGTAAGCCTTGCCATGGGTGCTGTTGCCGAGGAGATGAAGGCGCTGACCATTTTCTGGGACGGCACCACGCAGGATGGCGTGAAAGAAACCATGGCAAATCCGCGCTACATTTTTCGCAGCACCGATAACGAATGCGAAGCGGTAATGGCCTCGCTGCTGGCGATCAAATACTGGAAGGGAAAATTTGCGACCGTGGCAGGTATCAACCCCGATTATTCGTACGGTCGAAATAATTTTGCGGCGTTCCAGGCGCTGCTAAAAAAATTCGGTGTCGAACACAAGGTGGTCGCCGATCAGTGGCCCAAGGTCGGCACGACGGATCTGAATTCGCACGTCGCGGCGCTCAAGGCGGCCAAGCCTGATTTGATATTTTCTTCGCTGCTGTTTGCCGACTTGCCGATTTTCATGCGTACCGCACACGGTGCGGGCCTGATGGACGGTGGCACCAGGTTCGTGTTTCCGGCGGCAGGCTTTCAACACACGGGATTAAAAAAAGTGTTCACGCCCGAGGGCATGATCTTCGGTCACAACACGCTTTATTTCGACTTGAAGGACGGCAGCGCGTTGCAGAAGCAATTCGTGAAGGAATATTTCGACAAGTACAAAGACTACCCAAACTGGGAAGCCGACCGTGCGTATTTTGCGATGGAGGTTTACAAGGTCGGTGTGGAAGCTGCGGCAAAAGCAAAGAAAGGTTGGCCCGGCAAGGAAGACATCATCAACGCGATGGAAGGCGTGAAGGTGCAGTCGCTCGGCGGGCCGGGCCACATGCGCAAGGATCACATCGCCGAACAGACTTTTTATCAGGGCGTCACGACGCACAAGAACAATTACGATTTCCCCACCCTCGGCACGGTCGATACGATGTACTCAGACCAGTTGCAGAAACCGGCCGGCGCAGACTTCTGGAAGTGGATCGAGACCGCGCAGATCAAGCTGTAAAAGAGTCGCGTTGACTGCTTTTTTTGACATCCTGATCGGCGGCGTTTTCCACGCTGCCGTTCTTTTTCTGGTGGCCGCGGGCTTACAGCTTGTATTCGGCGTACAGAAAATCGTCAATCTCGCCTGCGGCTCGTTCTACGCGCTTGGTGCCTACTTTGGCATCAGCGCAGTGAATTGGGCGATCGCGATGGGCGTGCCTGCTGCGTTATTTCTGCCGGTGCTGCTGATTGCAGGCTTGCTATTGGGCATCGTTGTTGGCCCGTTGATCGAGTTGCTTCTGCGCACCGTTTACGAACGCGATGAGGCGTTCCAATTGTTGCTGACCTTCGCGCTGGTCCTGATGTTTCAGGACGTGCTGCGCTTTTTTTGGGGTGCTAACCCCCAGCAGCTCGGCAATCTCGCCATGGAGTACGGCAAGCTCACCGTGGGCACAGTGCAGGTGCCGACTTACAACGTGTTGGTGATCGCGGCCAGCATCGTGATTGCAATCGGCATTGGCGCGTTTTTACAGCGCACACGCTTCGGTCGCATCCTGCGCGCCACAGCGGAAAATCGGGAAATGAGCCAGGCCCTGGGCGTCAATGTGCGCTGGATGTATGCGAGTGTTTTCACGCTCGGCACCGTGCTGGGTACGGTCGGTGGCGCGCTCGTTGTACCCACCGCGGCGGCGTCCCTCGACATGCCGGTGGAGCTGGTGGTTGAGGCGTTTGCGGTGGTCGTGATCGGCGGCTTGGGAAGCATGCGCGGCGCGCTGGTGGGTGCCTTGATCGTCGGCCTGATGCGAGCGGCTGCCATAACGTGGTACGCGGAGATGGAAATACTGGCGATCTATCTGGTCGTGATCCTGGTACTCATCGTGCGCCCAGCGGGTCTCCACGGAAAGTCCATCGAATGAGACTTGCCTTGATCGTCGCGACACTGCTGGTGCTGCTCGCGTTACCGACATTCGCGCAACCGTACTACGTCACGCTGGTGCTGCCGGCGTTCGCGTATGCGATCGCGTTGCTCGGTTTTAATTTATTGTTCGGCTACACCGGGCTGCTCTCGTTTGGTCACGCGCTGTTCGTGGCCGTTGGTGCGTATGCGGCTGCCGTGCTGTCGAGTAAGCTCGGCGTAAAGAGTTTCGAGTTGATTTTGTTGTTTTCGGGACTGGCGGCGGTCGCGGTGGCGGTGCCGGTGGCGTTGTTGAGCGTGCGCTACGTGCGGATATTTTTTGGCATTCTCACGCTTGCATTCGGCATGCTGTTTCATTCTTTCCTGTTCAAATTCTACGATCTCACCGGTGGCGACACCGGCATTCGCGTGCTGCGCCCCTCGCTCCTTGGCAACGGCTTTGCGGATCTCGACAAGACGACGTTCCTGATCGGCCCATTTTATTATTATTGTTTAGCGTTGCTGGTCGTGCTGGGCATCGTCATGTGGCGCATCGTGCATTCGCCGTTCGGCCTCCACTTGGCCGCGATTCGCGAGAACCCCCGCAAGGCCGAATACCTGGGGGTTCGCGTGCGTTTTTTCCGCCTCATTGCCTTCCTCATTTCCGCGTTCTATTGCGCGGTGGGCGGCGTGATCCTCGCCATCAATACCGGTCAGGCCGATCCCGAGCTCGCCTACTGGACGCATTCGGGTGAACTGGTGTTCATGACGGTGCTGGGCGGATTCAGCAGCTTTTTTGGTCCGCTCATCGGTGCCTTCACGTTCATTTTTCTTAAGTCCGAACTGATGGGGGCAACGCAGTATTGGCGGTTCTGGCTTGGCGCGATTTTGCTCGCCATCGTGGTGCTGTTCCCGCGCGGGCTGGTGGGGATCGGCCAAACGCTGTGGGCCAAGCTGAGACGCTCATGACGGCACTCATCGAAACCGAAGGTGTTTGCAAGTCCTACGGCGATTTCGTCGCGCTCGACAATGTATCGCTTTCCATCGCCGAGGGCGAACTGGTGTCCATCGTCGGCCCCAACGGTGCCGGCAAGACGACGCTGGTGAACGTACTCACCGGGCTTCTCAAGCCATCGGCCGGCGTGGTTCGTTTCAAGGGTGCAGACATCGCGGGGATCGGTCCGGTATTGCTTGCGCGGCGCGGCATGGCACGTGCATTCCAGTTGGTGCACATCTTTCCCGCATTGACGGTGGCCGAATCGATCGCAGTCGCAGTCGTTTCGCAGATGGGTCGCAGCCTTCGGTTTTTCGCCCCGGCCAAGGACGACGCGGCGGTACGCGAGCGCGTGCGCGAGGTGGCGGCAATATTCGGCCTCGATAGCAAGCTCGACAGTGAAGCGCGGCTCTTGTCGCAAGGCGAGAAAAAGCTTCTCGATATCGCCAGCGCTTTTGCGCTCTCGCCGGAAGTGATCCTGCTCGACGAGCCGACCAGCGGCGTGTCGAGCGGCGACAAGCACGGCATCATGAAAAACGTCATCGATGCAGCGCGTCGCGCCGGGGTAAAGGCGATCATTCTGGTCGAGCACGACATGGATCTGGTCGCCGAATATTCCAGCCGCGTCGTCGCCTTGACCGCGGGCAGGGTGCTTGCGGATCGGCCACCAGCGCAGTTCTTCAACGATCCAGAGATTATCGCTGCGGTTGTCGGCAAGATGGTCGGAAAACTTGGACGACGTGCGTGATGCTCGCCGTCAAACAGCTCACCGTCGACATCCAGAACAGTCGCATCCTGCGCGACATTTCGTTCGACGTCGCTGCTGGCCAACTGGTCTGCCTGGTCGGGCGTAACGGCGCGGGCAAGACCACGACATTTCGCACCATCATGAGTTTCCTGAAACCGGTCTCCGGCTCGATACAGTTTCAGAATCAGGCGCTCATCGGCAAGGCAACGCACTGCATCGCGCAACTGGGCATTGGCTATTCGCCCGAAGAGAGTCAAGTTTTTGGCGATCTCACCGTTGCCGAGAACATCGAGCTGCCCACCTGGACGCGCCCCGGCGGGCGTGACGCCAAAACGCGCATCGACCTTGCCTATGAGATATTTCCCAAGCTAAAACAATACGCGCATCGCGGCGGCAATCAACTTTCCGGCGGCGAGAGGAAGATGGTGTCCATTGCGCGTGCGCTGACGCTCGACCCGCAACTGCTGATGCTCGACGAACCGTTCGAGGGATTGTCGCCTGCAATCATTCCGAGCATCAGTGAAGGTCTCGCATCGATCCGGCGTCTCGGCCACGCCGTGCTCATGGCCGAATCCAATGTCCACCATATTCCTGAATACGCCGACAGTCTCTATGTGATGGAGCGCGGCGAGATTATTTATCAAGGCAAGCCGGGAGATACTTATCCGCCGGAGGTGATGAAGGTGATCACGGGGGGAGCGTAGTGTCGTGCTTCGCTCTGTTTGGAACTTATAC
The DNA here is from genome assembly GCA_043793345.1 of Betaproteobacteria bacterium. Lineage (GTDB taxonomy): Bacteria > Pseudomonadota > Gammaproteobacteria > Burkholderiales > Usitatibacteraceae > UKL13-2. Next base: position 8,704 of record JAYVXF010000006.1, read on the forward strand.
GGGAGCAGATTATTGATTACTTCAAGCCGTCGCATTAAAGCATCAGCATTGCATTTGCAGCTCACCAGGCGGTATTGACGAAATATCCGCGCTAAACTTGGCGCTTCAATTTTAAATTCATCAATGCAATCGCCATGAACGACAACGAAATCACCGAACTCGCCGCCAGACTCGGATCCGCATTGAAAGCGCGCGGGCTGATGATTGCGACAGCCGAGTCCTGCACGGGCGGCGGCATCGCCGAGGCGATCACGCGTATCGCCGGATCCTCGGCCTGGTTTGATCGCGGCTTTGTCACTTATTCGTACGAGGCGAAAGTTGATTTGCTCGGCGTGAAGCGTGAATCTCTCGTCGACTACGGCGCGGTATCGGCCGAAACCGCGCATGATATGGTCGATGGTGCCATTTCCAGCTCGCGCGCGCAGGTGGCGGTGGCCGTCACCGGCATCGCCGGGCCCGAAGGCGGCATGCCCGGCAAGCCCGTCGGCACGGTATGGTTTGCGTGGAAGTTTCCGAAAAAACCCATCGTCTCCGCGGTC
>JAYVXF010000007.1:0-9223 GCA_043793345.1 Betaproteobacteria bacterium
CCGTTGCCCCCTCGCTTCGCTCTCCCCCCGTGGCCGGGGGAAGGAGCAGATTGGTGATCATCGTAATAAGTTGCATTAAATATGAAGCACTACACTAGCTTTCCTGGGTGCGACTGAGCTTGTCCCACCCCGCGTGGCCAAGCTTCGTCATCGTCTCAATATTTTTCTCAAAAATATCGGCCGCCTCCGGGAACGCAGCCACCGCGCGCGTCACACTAGCTTCGCGCAAAAGATGCAGCGTCGGATACGGCGAGCGATTGGTGAAATTGCTGATGTCATCCGGTTCGGTACCGGCAAACTGATATTGCGGATGAAAGCTTGCGATCTGGATCACACCCGCCAAGTCGAGCTCAACCAGCGCGGCATCGGCGACGCCAAGGAAGTCGTTGTAATCCAGAAAATCCGTCAACGCATTCGGGTGGATCAACAACGTCGTGTCGATAACGGCAGCATCCGTGCTGCCAAGCGTTTGCAATTCGTCGAGGAGTGCAATCAGCAAGGCGTCCGGCGAATCGGCGAGACATACCGCATAGCGAATCTGCCCCTTCGCGTGAACCGCCTTAGCGAACGGACAAAGATTTAAGCCAATCACTGCGCGCTCAATCCACTGCGTCGTCTCAGTGATGATCGCCTCGCCCTTAACGACCTTAGCGACCTTAACGACCTTAGCGACGTCACTCAACCTTCGCGCCCGATGCCTTCACCACCTCACCCCAGCGAATAATTTCCGCGCGGATGTATTCACCAAACGCCTCCGGCGACATCGGCCCTGGCACCGCACCCAAATCCAGGAAGCGCTCCTTGATGTCTGCGCTGCCGAGCGCCTTGACGGCTTCGGCATTGACGCGCGTGATGATTTCCTTTGGTGTGCCCTTCGGTGCGACCAGACCGAACCACGACTGCACGTCAAAGCCCGCGACACCGGCCTCATTCATCGTTGGCACGTCAGGCGCTGATGGTGAGCGCTGCGCACTGGTCACGGCGAGCGCCCGCAGCTTGCCTGCCTTCACGTGCGGCAATGCCGAAGGCATGTTGTCGAACATCACTTGCACCTGCCCGCCGATCATGTCGGTCATGGCAGGCCCGCTGCCCTTGTACGGGATATGCACCATATCCACTTTCGCCAGCATCTTGAATAATTCGGCGCTCAAATGGATCGATGTTCCCGCGCCGCTGGATGCGTAGGAAAGTTTGCCCGGCTGCGCGCGCGCGTAGTCGATCAGCTCTTTCACCGTTTTCGCTGGTACCGATGGATGCACGACAAGAATATTGGGTACGTTGGCAAACAACGCAACCGGTTCAAAATCTTTGGCAAAATCGAACGGTAATTTTGGAAATAGCGAAACGTTGATCGCACTCGTGATCGCGCAAACATAAAACGTGTAGCCATCGGGAGCCGCCCTGACAACAACCTCTGCACCGATATTGCTGCTGCCACCTGCCCGATTTTCAATCACGACAGGCTGGCCGAGCGCATCGCCGATTTTCTTTGCCATCAAGCGCCCCACCACATCGGTCGCGCCGCCCGGCGCAAAGCCAACGACAAATTTGATCGGCTTGTTCGGCCAGCTTTGCGCAAACGCCGGTTGCGGAAATGCGGCGACTGCAACACCGGCACCCGTCATGGATAAAAAATCTCTGCGCTTCATTTTATTCTCCGCTTACTGAAAGACATGCGCGTTCACCTTTTGAATGCCAGCACCACCACGCCAGCGGCCACCATCATGATGCCGACCCACTCGCGGATGCTCGGTCGCTCATCGAGAAACCAGAACGCAAATATTGCGACAAGTACCAGACTTAATTTATCGACCGGTGCGACCTTCGATGCCTCACCCATTTTCAGCGCGCGGAAATAACACACCCACGATGCGCCCGTGGCGAGGCCGGACAGCGTCAGAAAAATCCAGGTTTTTTGGCTTAACGCGAACGGATTGCTCCACTTGCCGGCAAAATAAACAAAAAGGGTCAACACAAAAATAATCACGAAGGTGCGAATCAGCGTCGCAAAATCAGAGTCGACACCTTGCAGGCCGAGTTTGGCAAATATCGCCGTCAGTGCAGCGAATACAGCCGACAGAATCGCCCAGAAAAACCAATCGTTCATTGTTGGCATATTGCCCCGCACCCGTTATTTTGCGCCAGCATAAGCCGGGCTCTTCAACGCATTCTGCTTGAACGCGCGCGAACCGGTTTGATAATACGCAATCGCTTCCTTGATCAAGGCTTCATTCAACGGTGCGACGGTTGCGGCGAAGGTGCGCGGATCAACCCGAAACGTCGCCACCTTTTGCTTCGGTGAAAGTACGATCAACATATCGTCTTTGTAATAGCCCAGCTCCTGATAATTACTCACAAACGCGCGCGCGGGCTTTGCGGTATTTTCAAATAACGTTTCCCCAAAAAAATGCTCGATGCCCGACGCGCCCAACAACCCGAGCAGCGTCGGCGGAATGTCGATCTGGCTGATCATCTTTGCGTACACAGCGGGCTTCAACATCTCGGGCGCATAAAAAATAAGTGGTATGCGGTAATTCGCCAACGGCAGTTTGGTTTTTCCCGCGACCGATGCGCAATGATCGGCGACGATCACAAACAGCGTGTCCTTGAACCACGGCTTCTCGCGTGCCTGTTCGATAAACTGACCGATCGCGAAGTCGGTGTACTTCACGCCGCCATCGCGTCCACCGGGCGAGGCAATATCGATGCGCCCGTCAGGATAGGTGAAGGGGCGGTGGTTGGAGGTGGTCATGATCTGCACGAAAAATGGTTTTTCCATCGCACTCGATTCGTCGAGAATGCGCAGCGTATTGCCGAACAGCGCTTCATCCGCAACCCCCCACACATTCGCGAACGGCACCGACTCCTTCGGGAAATCGGTGCGGTCAACCACTTTGTAATCGTTGCCCGCGTAGTAGGCATTCATGTTGTCAAAATAGCCGAAGCCACCGTAAATAAAATACGGCTGAACCCCTTGCGGCACCAAGAGCTGCCCGACCGTCGTCAAATGTTCGTTGCCAGGGCGGCGCACGATGGCCTGGCCGGGTATCGGCGGCGTGCCTAATGACAACGCCTCAAGGCCCCGCACCGTGCGCGTACCGGTGGCAAATACCTGTTCGAACTTGAGGCCTTCGGACGCGAGCCGATCCAGATTTGGCGTCAATCCTTTCGTGCCGCCATACGCGCCGACATATTCGGCCGACATGCTTTCAATCGTGATCAGCACCACGTTGCGCGGTTTTTTTGTGAATGGCCCGAGCGGGTTTGCTTGTTGCGCAACGCTCGGTAGCGCACCGTTTTTCGATAGCGGCAGACGCCGGTTGCCGAGGCGGGCGAGAATGGCGTCGGCCTCAACTTGCGGGATCGTTTTATAAAATTTATCGTAATCGAGTTCATTGCGACGCATTGCGGCGGCCAGCGAAAACAATCCATTGCCGGAAAGCTCCAGTGCGTGCTCATTGCCAGCGCCCGACATCTGATCCACGTTCGCAAGGTTGTAGCTCAACACCGGTAACGCCACCGCCGCACCGACCATCAACAGCCGCTGCGGCCAGCTGAGTGGGCTCGTCGAAAATGTGACGCGCCGCGAAATCAGCCACGCGATCAGCACCGCGGCGATCGCGATGACGGAAACGATCAAACCCACTGGATACGATTGTTTGATGTTGCCGATGACTTCGCTGGTGTAAATCAAATAATCGACGGCGATGAAATTAAAACGCGTCGTGAATTCATCCCAGAATACATATTCCGCGACCGCGCCAAACAACAGCGTTCCAGTCATGATCGCAAGCACGATCCAGCGAAGCCTCGACATCATCGGCCGCGTGCGCCACGCATTTGGCAGCATCGCTGAAACAAGCAACACCGGCACCAACAAATACGCGAGCGTGGCCAGATCAAACCACTCGCCGCGTACCAATGCGCTCAGCGATTGGGACGCCTGCATTTGCGACGGCCCCACCTGAATCCACAACACCACGCGCAACGTGAGCCACAGCGCCAGCGCAATCGCGACCATGACGACCGCGAATGGCAATTGGCGTTGACGACGATTATTGAACTTTCCATAACTGTGTGACAGCGGCTCCCCTCTCCCGGCCTGTCGGCCACCCTCTCCCGCTCGCGGGAGAGGGGCTGGGGGAGAGCGGAGCGAGGGGCCGGGCGTGGTAACAACTGGCATCGGTGTCATGCGGTTAGGCAATTCTCAATAGTGAACATCGTTTTCATGCAGAGGTCCTGTACGGCGGTGGAGTGGTGGCAACGGCGGGCAGGATCGTTTATCCACGCGCCTTCCAGAGCATAAAGACGCCATGAGGCGCGCCACTGCTAGTGTTTTACTTTTTTTCAAGTGTCCATTCTGGTTGAATTCCGTTGCAGCCATTGCGCCATTGCAGCGGATCGCGCGTCACGCCATTCGGCAGCAATCGCACACCGCTGAACGTTATTCGACGATCTTTACCGCCGTGACCAGCGGTACTGTTTCCGTGCGCTTGCATTTCGCGTCCCCGTAGCAATCGGCCGCCTGAATGATCTCCATGCTGAAAGTGAGCTCAACTTTTTTTCCTTTCGGCGGCGGCTTCTGCAGACATAAATCGAATTTGCCCACTTCAATCGATTCGTTTTTTTTGTCATCGACCAAGGTGAGGTAGCAGCCGTTATCGCCTTTGTCGATATCGGTGAGTCGACCGCGCGATTGTTTGAGCGTGCTGCCGACTTTGACGACGCCGTCTTTGTAAATCAATGCTGGCGGCGCAGGTGGCGGCACCGCAGCGGGTGGCGCGCCGGGCGGCCCAGGCGCACCGGGCGGTGCAGGCGTGTCGGGCGGCGTTTGCGCGGCGGCAATGTGCGGTAGCAGCAGTGCTGCGAAAGCAACGATGAAGCGGGCGGAAAGCAACAGGCAAATGTTCATGGGATGGCCTTTCTGCGTCGTCGGTGTGGGCGAATGTTAAGCCATTGGCGGCAACCGGGCGGCTTGTTGCCTGCCTGACAACATTACTCTTCCGTTTTGTGGCGTCGTTTGCCGCCGAGCAACGCACCGGTCGCCCGCTTGGTGTGGCGACGATGGCCTGCCTCGGGCTCTGGCGTGGCGGCTGTCGCCGTTGGCTTCACCGTGGGCTCGTAAGGTTTGCTGAAATCGAAATGCGGAAGATTGCCCGCTGGCGGTCGCGCCGATTGGCTTGAGGACACCGCAGATTTTGCATGATGCTGGCGCGGCGCCGGGCGGTTGCTGTCGCGCTCCTCGCGCGGTGGACGGCGCACCGGACGCTCACGCTCGCCAGCGCCTTCGCGGGTCTCGCCGCGCGCCGCACCACGTTCGCGCGATGGCTCACGCTCACGGCTGCTGCCGGCAATTTCCGGCGTCGCGACACGTGGGATCTCGTGTTTAAGCAGCTTTTCGATTCTCGACAAAAATTCCATTTCTTCCGGGCTGACCAGCGATATCGCTTCGCCTGGCGTGCCCGCACGACCGGTGCGGCCGATGCGGTGCACATAGTCTTCGGGCGTATGCGGTAATTCGTAGTTAATGACGAACGGCAGCGAATCGATGTCGAGTCCACGCGCGGCAATATCGGTGGCGACGAGGATCGCCGATTTGCCTTGCTTGAATTCATCCAGCGCCTGCGTGCGCTCGCTCTGACTTCGATCACTATGAATCGCAGTCGCAGGCAGGCCGTCTTTTTGCAATTGCCTGGCGACGCGATCTGCGTCGCGTTTCATGCGCGTGAAGATCAGCACCTGTTTCATGTCGCGTGAGCGCACCAGATGCGCGAGCAGCGCGGCTTTTTTGGCCGAGGCGACTTCGAATACCTGATGCGACACCAGCTCGGCAGGCGCATTGCGACGCGCGACTTCGATCATGGTCGGGCTGCGCATGAATTGCTCGGCGAGCCGCTTGATCTCGTTGGAAAAGGTCGCTGAAAAAAGCAGGTTTTGGCGAACCGCCGGCAGCACCGCGAGGATGCGTTCAATGTCCGGCATAAAACCCATGTCGAGCATGCGATCCGCCTCGTCGAGTACCAGGATGCTGACCTGCGAGAGGTTGATGCTTTTTTGCTGGAGATGATCGAGCAGCCGGCCCGGTGTCGCCACCACGATTTCGACGCCACCGTGCAGCGCCTTGATCTGCGGCTTGATATCAATGCCGCCGTAAACCACCGCCGCACGCAACGGCAAATATTTGCTGTAAGTGCGAACCGACTCTTCCACTTGGGCGGCGAGCTCGCGGGTGGGCACCAGCACCAGTGCGCGCACCGGGTGGCGCGCGGGCGAGGATGAGCTGCTGGCGTGCGGAGCCAATAGTTGCAGCAGCGGCAACGTGAAACTCGCGGTCTTGCCCGTGCCGGTCTGCGCGCAGCCCATGATGTCGCGACCTTCGAGGATCGCAGGGATCGCCTTGGCCTGAATTGGCGTGGGCTCGGTATAGCCTTGCGCAGCTACAGCGCGGAGAAGTTCGGGGATGAGATTAAGTGCAGCGAAGGACATGCAAACAGCCTTTTGATGAAATGCCCTTTGGGGATTTGCAGTGGCGCAGTTGAAATCACGGCTGGCGACAGCGGTAGCCGAAAGAGCGGGAACCGGTTACGGAATGTGGTAGAAGCGGTATTGTACCGGCATCGACGAGGCGAAAGGTTGGGCAGCCGATTCAGGGTGCGAATCAGGCATATTGCGGGGCTGGCGCTACGTCGGGCATAATTGTTGAATGCCCGACATTTTCCTGAAAGTCGTGCCGCGAGCAAGCCAGGTCACACTAGTGTCTCGACACAGAAATAGCGATGCAAATAAAACGGATGGATTTTTTCGCATGGCAAGACGCGAGGAGGCGACATAGCTATGTCCATGGCAACGACGAGCAACGCCGCCATGCGGGAAAAGACGCCGTTTTATGTATCGATATTTCTGTGCCGAGACACCAGGCAATTGGCCGTTCGCGAAAGCTGCCACTCTCAATGAAGACTTATCCATGCCGTTGACCGAATCGATGACGTTGTGCCAGTACTGCGAACATGTGAACCAGGCGGACGCGCGGTTCTGTGTCGGCTGCGGCGCGCAGATGCATCTCGTGCCCTGCCCCGCTTGCGGTGCGGTAAACGACAAGACCGCGAAGACGTGTTATCAGTGCCACGGCGAATTGCGCGCGAGCACCGAGATCCTGCTACAACGCGTGCCGGTTGCTGCCGGGGAGGCGGTCGGCGACGCAGCGTCTGCCTTGCCCAACCCGTCACCGCCATCGCGCCAGCGGCAACCGCTATTGGTCGTGATCATCATCTTTGCAGCCTTCACATCCGCCGCGTATTTCGCCTACCGGCAACGGGGCGATGCCAGCCGAAAGGGAGCTGCCCCCGACGTTGGCAAAATATCGGTACCCGTCAAATCGCCGGAACCCACTCCCCCGAACTTTAGCGCCGACGCGATCAACAAAGCAGCAGCCACAACGACGCCCGCCAATGCGCTGCCGGTGCCCATGCCGGCGCCAGTAACGGCGGCGGCGAACGCCCCCACCGACCAAGTTGCACCGGTGCTTGCGCCTGCTGACAGCAAGTCCGACCCGCCGCGCGATGCTTCTGCGAAACCAGGCGAGCAAGCCATTGCTGTTTCGCGACCGCGCACTGGTAGTCGGGCTGCACCAGCAACGCCTGCAAACCCAGCAGCGGTTTCGGTTTCGCCCGACCGCAGAATCGAAAAGAAACCGCCGCCGATAACTGCCTGTAGCGAAGGCATCGCGGCACTTGGCCTATGTACGCCGGCACCAACCAAAGGGAAATAATCACATGACACCTGAAAATAACGGCTTCACCAAACGGGCATTGACTAAACCCTTTGCTGCGCTTTTCATTATCGCTGCCAGCCTGCTACCTTTCACTTTTGCGGTTGCTGCGGTCCACTACAAAATTGCCACCGCATCAGAGAAAGGCACTTATTTTGCCATCGGCGCAGACCTCGCCAAATTCGTCGCGCCAACCGCCGACATCACGCTTGAGGTACTGCCCACGTCGGGCTCGGCGGCGAATGTGAAGCTGCTGCGTTTCGAGCCGGGCGTAAAGTTTGCGGTGGTCCAAGCCGACGTTTATCAGGCGTTTCTCGATCGATCGGCCGGTGGCAATACCGAAGCCGCTGCCATCATCAAGCCGTTGCGCGTGATCCTGCCGCTGTACAACACCGAGATTCATTACATCGTCCGTGCAGATTCAGAAATGAATTATTTGCACGACATCAAAAGTGCAAAGATCAACGGCGGTCTGGTCGGTAGTGGTGCCGCGCTGATCACGCACACGCTTTACCGGATGATGTTCAACGCACCAATGCCGGAAACCAACGCAAGCTTCCTTTCCAACGAAGAAGCGCTGGTCAAACTGATCTCAGATAAATCGGTCGATGTCGTCGTGGTCGCGGCCGGGCAACCTGCACCGCTGATCGCCAACATGAAACCCGAAGCGCAAAAATTCATCAAGCTGCTGAAATTTGATCCCAATCATCCGAGTAGCAAACAGCCGCTCACCGTATATTCTTCGGCCACGGTGACGACCACCAGTTACCCGAATCTGCTCACCGAAAATTTCACGACGATTGCCGTCGGCGCGTTTCTGGTGACCTATGACTACAACCTCAAAGGCACGGTCGATCACATGGCGCAATTTGCCCGCGCGCTGTGTAAAAATTTCCCGACATTGCAAGCGCAGGGTCATCCCAAATGGCGGGAAGTCAGTCTGGCGTTGCCGACCCTCGCCCCGGGCTGGACTTATTATCCTGCTACGTCACGAGAGCTGCGCGCCTGCTCAGGCAGGCCAGCCGACGCCGCGGCGCGTTCGCAAAAAAAACCAGCGGGCAAATGCACTGCCGAGGAACGCATCCTTGGACTTTGCAAATAACCCACATTGTGAACAACTGTCACACGGCGAAACTTTGTGCGCCAGTTCACTGACAGCAACTTGGGCGGAGAACAAAATGCATGCATCAAATAACCAACGACGCATACCCACCAGCCATCACACCGCTTCACGAAACGACTTAAAACCAGGTGCACTCCTGGGACCTCTGGCTTGGGGCGCAATTCTCCCGAGAGGAAAATCGATATCCAACCGACGTGGGCCAGACCCACTCCTCGACGCCAGAAATTAGCAAGGGCACCACTTGGTGCCCTTATTTTTTTATGCGTTCGTTGGTGCTTTTTTCACCAGGCGTAGCCAATCGACATTGTGGCTTTCTCGATTACTCATCAGTC
>JAYVXF010000008.1:0-9192 GCA_043793345.1 Betaproteobacteria bacterium
CAAACTTGAATCGCGTCCCGGGCAACACGGTGCGAAGCAAAATCGCGTCTCGGAATACGGTACGCAATTGCGCGAAAAGCAGAAGATCCGTCGCATGTACGGCGTGCTTGAGCGTCAGTTCCGCACCTACTTCGCCGAAGCCGCCCGCCGCAAGGGTGCTACCGGTGAAAACCTGTTGCAGTTGCTCGAATCGCGTCTCGACAACGCCGTCTATCGCATGGGCTTTGGTTCCACCCGTGCCGAGGCGCGCCAGCTGGTTTCGCACTGCGCAGTGCAAGTCAACGGTAAAGCGGTCAACATTCCGTCGTATTTATTGAAGCCCAACGACGTGGTGGCTCTCAAGGAAAAAGCACAAAAGCAATTGCGTGTGCAGGATTCCTTAAAGCTTGCCGAGTCGAGTGGATTCCCGAGCTGGGTGGACGTGGACACGAAGAAATTTTCTGCCGTGTTCAAGACGTTACCAGATCGGGCAGAGTTTGCGGCCGACATCAACGAGCAACTCGTCGTCGAATTGTATTCCAAGTAATTCGTTTTTCAGGCGCGCCATGCCAGCCATGGTGCGTCTTCACTTTTTATAGAGGCACTCGTCAATGCAAAGCAATGCCACGACTTTTTTGAAGCCGCGCATCATCGACGTCCAAAACATTTCCCCGGCGCACGCCAAAGTGGTGATGGAGCCGTTCGAGCGCGGCTACGGCCACACGCTCGGCAACGCGCTTCGCCGCATTTTGCTGTCGTCAATGCCAGGCTACGCGCCGACCGAGGTGAAGATTGCCGGCGTGTTGCACGAATACTCCACGCTGGAAGGCGTGCAGGAAGATGTCGTCGACATCCTGCTGAACCTCAAAGGTTTGGTCATGAAGTTGCACAACCGTAACGACGTCACGCTGAAGCTGAAAAAAGCGACAGCCGGCGCCGTGACCGGTGCTGACATCGAACAAACGCACGATGTCGAGATTCTCAATCCCGATCACGTCATCGCCAATCTTACGGCCGGTGGCAAGATCGACATGCAGATCAAAGTCGAAAAAGGCCGTGGCTACGTCGCTGCGACCGCGCGCCGCACCGACCAGGATAATCGTTCGGTTGGCTCTATTCTGCTGGATGCTTCGTACTCACCGGTTCGCCGCGTGAGCTACGCTGTTGAGAGCGCGCGCGTCGAACAGCGCACCGATCTCGACCGTCTGGTGATGGACATTGAAACCAACGGTGCCATCGAGCCCGAAGAAGCGGTTCGTTACGCGGCGCGCGTGCTGGTCGACCAGCTCTCCGTGTTTGCTGATCTGCAAGGCACGCCGATGCTCGCGGAAGAAGCCAAGACGCCACAGATCGATCCAATCCTGTTGCAGCCGGTTGACGATCTTGAGTTGACGGTTCGTTCTGCCAACTGCCTCAAAGCCGAAAATATTTACTACATCGGTGACTTGATTCAGCGCACCGAAAACGAATTGTTGAAGACGCCAAATCTCGGTCGCAAGTCGCTCAACGAAATCAAGGAAGTACTCGCCATCAAAGGCCTCACACTCGGCATGAAGCTCGAGAACTGGCCCGTTGCAGGAATCACGAAATAGTAGTCGTTGGATCCCCGCGCAGTTAGGTCACTAAGCGGGGACAACCCGGTTTTAACCAGGTCGTTTTTCAAACCCATAACGATAACAAGGTCGGCTTAAATCATTTAAGCAAAACGGCCAAGAGATTAAAAGGAAACACCCATGAAACATCGTCACGGATTAAAAAAGCTCAATAAAACATCGTCGCATCGTCTGGCGATGTTCCGCAACATGACCAATTCACTTCTGTTGCACGAAGTCATCAAGACCACGCTGCCCAAAGCCAAAGCACTGCGAAAAGTGTTTGAGCCGATCATCACTTTAGGCAAAGAGCCAACGCTTGCCAATCGTCGCCTGGCCTTCAATCGCCTGCGTGATCGCGACATGGTCACCAAGCTGTTCGACGTGCTCGGTCCCCGTTACAAGAGCCGCGCAGGTGGCTACATGCGCATTCTGAAGTTCGGGTTTCGCGTCGGCGATAACGCGCCGATGGCGTTGATTGAGTTGGTAGACCGCCCTGAAGTTTCCGCGGCGCCGACTGCTGAAACGACCGGCGAATAGAATTTCGATTCGCTGTATTATTGCAAACAAAAAGCCGGGCTTGCCCGGCTTTTTGTTTGTGCACTTAATGTCGTTGATTGAGTTCGGCTTTGGTCATCAGGCCGTATTCCAATTCGCAATAAAACCATGATCCGGTAAACTTTTCACTAGGTACTCAAGGCAAAGCCTAAAGGATCCGTTGCGAAAATCAGCGTAGATTTTGGTCGGCGGCATATCGTTAAACCACGCAGGCCATTCTTGTATGTACCACGCCGCGAGCGTGGCAATCATTTCGGAAAAATCGGCCAACAGGCGCACCGACGCGCGTTCAGCCATGCGTGTTGCTGCGCAGAATGTCGATGACGCGTTTGGCCACACTGAGCAATTTCTCGTCTTGCAGTCGTGCGCCGACCAGTTGCAAGCCGAGCGGCATGCGTTTTTTGCTGCGATAGACAGGAAGGTTGATCGCGGGCAAATGCAGCGTGCTGGCGAGGCGATTGAAAACCGGATCGCCCGTGAAGGCTAAGCCTTTGGGTGCTGCCCCCGTTGCCGACGGCGACAGCCACGCGTCGCATTCTGCGAATAACTGTGCGGCCCGGCTGCGCGCGACCTCGGTACGCGCCAGCGCCGCGCGATAAATGTCGTCGGCAATGGTCGCACCTTCATCCAAGAGAGCCAGAAGCTCATCGCTCAATTGATGCCGATGGCGTTGGTGTTCGGTCGCGTAACAGCGCGCCATCTCGGCAATTTGAATTGTCCGTTGATCAACTTGGGCGTGATCGAAGATTACCGGTAAACGCGTTTCGCGCACGGTCAAGCCCGCAGACGAAAGCGCTTCGGCCGCTTCTGCAACCGCCACCGACATATCGACTTCGGCGTGCTCCATCAAGTTGGAAACGATCAAAATCCGCAGCGGCCCTTTGCCAATATTTTGCAGCGGCATGACGGTCGTACCCGTCATCGCCGCAAGCCAAAGTGCAGCATCATCAACGGTGCGGGTAAAAACGCCCACCGTGTCCAGCGTCTCAGACTGTACTTTGACACCAGTGCGTGGCACCAGGCCGAATGTCGGTTTGAATCCCACCACCCCGCAAAACGCGGCCGGCCTGATCACCGAGCCCGCTGTCTGCGTGCCCATCGCGATCCGTACCATGCCGGCAGCCACGGCCGCAGCCGAGCCGGACGACGATCCGCCCGGTGTGTGCTCGAGATTTTGCGGGTTGCACGTTTTGGCCGGATACGTGCCGGCCAATTCGGTGGTCGCGGTTTTGCCGATGACAACAGCGCCCGCCGCTTTCGCCAGCGCCACGCAGGCTGCATCGTGCCTGGCGATATTGCCTGCGTAAATCGGTGTGCCGCAGGCCGTCGGCATGCCCGCCACATCGATGATGTCTTTCACGCCGAGCGAGATGCCGTACAGCGACCCGCGCTGTGTTGATTGATCGAGTTGCCGCGCGCGTTTTAGTGCAGCATCACGATCCACAAATTCCCACGCGCCGATCTCGTCATCGAGCATATCGATTTGCGCGAGACCATCCTCGATCCGGACTTCGCACTCGCCTGGCGTGTGACCCATGATTTTTACCGCATCCCCGGCATCATGCCCTTCATGCCGCGCATCATTTTGGCCATCCCGCCGGCGCCTTTCATCATCTTCATCATTTTCTGCATTTGCTCAAACTGCGCGATCAGTCTATTCACTTCCTGCACGCTCACGCCCGAGCCTGCGGCGATGCGGCGTTTGCGGGTGGCTTTCAATAAATCAGGTTTGCGGCGCTCAAGCGGCGTCATCGAATTGATGATGCCGTCGGTGCGGCGCATTTGTTTTTCCTGCAAATCGGGTGAGCCTTGCGCGGCCTGCGAGAGTTGCGCGGGAAGCTTATCCATCAGCGCCGACATGCCGCCCATTTTGCGCATCTGCTGCAATTGCGTTTTGAAATCGTTGAAGTCAAATCCCTTGCCCGATTTGAATTTCTCGGCGAGTTTTTTTGCCTCATTGACATCGACATTTTTCTGCACGTCCTCGATCAAGGACAGCACATCACCCATGCCGAGAATGCGCGAGGCCATGCGTTCGGCGTGGAAGACTTCGAGACCATCCATCTTTTCCGAGACACCGGCAAACTTGATCGGCTGGCCGGTGATGTGCCGCACCGAGAGGGCAGCACCGCCGCGTGAATCACCGTCGAGCTTGGTGAGCACCACGCCCGTGAGCGGTAGCGCTTCCGAAAATGCCTTCGCCACATTGACCGCGTCCTGGCCTTGCATCGCGTCGACCGTGAAAAGCGTTTCAATCGGTGTCACCGCCGCGTGGATCGCTTTGATCTCCGCCATCATGGCTTCGTCGATGGCGAGGCGGCCCGCGGTGTCGATAATCAGCACATCATGAAACTGCGTCTTCGCGTGTTGCCTGGCCGCAACGGCAATATCGACGGGCTTCTCGGCGGGATTGCTTGGATAAAAATCCACGCCGACCTGTGCGGCGAGGGTTTTTAATTGCTCAATCGCGGCAGGGCGATAAACGTCGACGCTGACCAGCAATACTTTTTTCTTGTGCTGCTCTTTCAGTAATTTTGCAAGCTTGCCTGCGCTGGTGGTTTTGCCGGCACCTTGCAAACCTGCCATCAAAATGATCGCCGGTGGCGTGGTGGCGAAGTTGAGCGGTAACGCGTTAAGGGTGGGCTGGCGCGTGGTGGAAGGTGCGTCGCCGCCTGACATTAACGCCGTCAATTCGCTATGCACAATGCCGACGAACGCCTGTCCCGGTGTGAGACTCTGCATCACATCAGCGCCGAGCGATTTTTCTTTCACGCGGGCGATGAAATCCTTCACCACCGGCAAGCCAACGTCGGCTTCGAGCAGCGCCATGCGCACATCGCGCAGCGCGTCGGCGATGTTGTCTTCGGTGAAGCGCGATTGTCCACGCAGCGTTTTGACGATACCGGCGAAGCGGTTGGTGAGGTTATCGAGCATGGTTTCCTACGTTGAAATCAGCCTCAGCGCGTCGCGGATGCAGGCGGGAAGAAATCGGGATGGTGTAAACTCGTCGCTTGAAAATACTAATTTATTTCGCAAATTTAACTGCCGCTGATGCCGAGTTTTGACCTCCATTTTACCACCGCCGTTCTATACAGCCTGACCGCCCTGGCGGCGTGGCTGCCGGTGCAATCAACCGCCAACATGAACGCGGCAGCCCTGCCCACCGGCCGGCTCGCCATGATGCGCGCAGCGTTGCTGATCGCGCTGCTATGCCACGGCGCAGCGTTGGGCTACGCCTTGTTCGACGGTGAGGGGCTCAACATCGGTTTTTCGCACGCGGTGTCGCTCATTATCTGGCTGGTGATGCTGGCCTATACGCTGATCGGATTCGATAATCAGTTATTGAAAATTGTCGCGCTGTATCTTTCGCCTGTTGCTGCGCTCGCGGCGACGCTGCCTTTGATGTTGCCCGCACATCGAATCGTCAATTACGCCGGGTTCGCGTTCAAATTGCATTTTGTCGTCGCCATTCTCGCCTATGCGCTGTACACGGTGGCCACGCTGCACGCACTGTTGATGCTGTTTCTGGAAAAGCGCCTGCATGAAGGCAATTTGCCGCCGTTGTTGCAGGGCCTGCCACCGCTGTTGCGCCTGGAGCGGCTACTGTTCCAATTGTTGAGCGTTGCTTTTCTGCTGCTGACGGCGACCTTGGTGTCGGGCGTGTTTTTTTCCGAGAGCCTGTTTGGCAAACCCTTTCAGGTTACTTACAAAACCGTTTTCGCCGCGTTCTCCTGGGTAATTTTCGGTGGTTTGTTGTTCGGTCACTGGAAGTTTGGCTGGCGCGGCAAGCTCGCCGTGCGCTGGACGCTGATCGGATTCGTGTTGCTGCTATTGTCGTATGTGGGCAGCAAATTTGTGATCGAGATTATTTTGCAGCGTGTATGACTTGTCGCACGGAAGTAAGGGCTAGATCGAGGAAATACGCGGCGTTTGGGGCAAAAGTGCCTCAAAAAGCGCGCCAGTGCTTGAGTTTGTCGCATCGCAATGCGGTGGTGAACAGGCAATGACCGACGAAATTCCGATTCGCTGGCTGTTCATGACGCTCGCCGCCATGCTGCTGGGATCGGGCTTTTTCTCGATGTCCGAGACTTGCATGATGGCGCTGAACCGTTACCGGTTGCGGCATTTAATCAAGCAGGGCTCGCGCGGTGCGCGCTTGGTCGGCGCGCTGCTCGCGAAGCCCGAAGAGTTGCTCGCCTTCATTCTCGCCGGCAACACCGCCATCAACGCGGCCACCACGGTGCTGGTGCTGGAAATTTGCCGCCGCTTGTTTGGCGAGGGCGAATATGTATTGGCGATTGCGACGACACTGGCATCGCTGTGCATTCTGATTTTTGCCGAAATATTACCGAAAGTTTTCGGCGCACGGTTCGCCGAGCGCATTGCACTGGTGGCCAGCTACGTGCTGTATCCGCTGGTCAATTTCATCGTCACCAAGACCGTGATGTGGATCATCAACGCGATGGTGAGGGTCATTCTGAACGTGCTCGGCATCAAACCGGTCGCCGAGGGTGCGCATCAATTATCGATGGAGGAAATGCGCACGCTGGTACTCGAGGGCGGGCAGTTTATTCCAAAGAAACACCAGAACATCATGGCGAATTTATTCGATCTGGAAAGCATGACGATCGATGACACGATGACACCGCGCGCCTTGATCGAAGCGGTCGATGTGCAAGACGACATTGAAGATATTCGCAATACCCTGGCCACCGCGCATCACACACGGCTGATTGCGTACGACGGCGATCTTTCCAATGTGGTTGGTGTGGTACACATGCGCAAAGTGCTGAATGCGTCGCGCAAAGAGCCGCTGTCGCTGGCGATGCTGAAGGAAATTTGTCGCGAGCCTTACTTTGTGCCGGAAGGCACCGGGCTGCTCGCGCAGCTCACGCAATTTCAGGAAAACCAGCGGCGCATGGCGCTGGTGGTGGACGAATACGGCGAGATCAAGGGTTTGGTGACCTTGCAGGACATCCTCGAAGAAATCGTCGGCGAATTCACCAGCCAGTCGCCGATGAATACCGGACTCTATCGCCAGCAAGACGACGGCAGCGTGATGGTCGAAGGCTCGTGCCCGCTGCGGGTGCTCAATCGCAAACTTGGTTATGACTTTCCACTCGATGGGCCCAAGACCATCAACGGTTTGTTGCTGGAACAGTTGGAAGACATTCCCGAGCCGGGCGTGGCCGTAAAAATTGCCGATGTCGCCATCGAGATCATGCAGGTGCAGGATAAGATGGTGAAAGTGGTGCGGCTGCCGCGTCGCGATTGAGCATGCGGTAAAGCAAACACGCGGCTATCGTTTTACTGCTGCGGTGTCGGTCTTGATGAGATTGTCCCAGTCGGTCAGCGGAATGCGGGCGATCGGCTCGCTGCCACCTTTGTGGTCCGGCTGGAAGACGACAATTTCCGCCTCCTGCATGGCGCCCATGATGCGTTCTTCCGGTTTAGGACTACCGTGGGTATGCGAGATGAGCACGCGATTGGTGCCTTTCGCAGGCGCCTCGGCGAGCTGCTTAAAACGTGCCGCATTAATATCGAAGCCGACGCGTTGACCGATTTGGTGATTCAAGTCTTCCGTGATCTCGATCGGCCCCAAGCCCATTGCGTGCCCGGTATCACGAGTGCGGCAAAATTGCGCGGTCAGCACCTGGCTAATCGGAATTTTTAACGCAAGCATTGAGGCGCCGACTTTGTGTGCCTGTTCGCGCCCAGCGTCGGAAATATTTCTCTGGATCGCGCAGTTGTCCCACCATAGCGGCGTTTGGATCAGGTTGCCATCCTGACCAATATTCGATAGCGCATGCCGCATGTATAAATTAAATCCACCTTTGCGCAGTGCTTGCACGAGCGCAGTACCTTTGAGCTCCTTTGCGGCGTCGATCAGCACAATATTTGGCGGCTGCGGTGTGCCTGTTACCTGTGGCGCAGAAGCAACTTGCGTTGCTGAAATTACCTGCGGCGCCGCACCTGCATACGACGGCAAATCAGTCACGCCTTGCTTGCCAATCGACTGCCACTGGCCGGGAGAAAGTGTGGTGATGTAGTGAAAGCGATTGCCCGGCTCCACCTTGAAAATTGCGGTGTGGCCTTCCTGCAATGCTGACAACGCCGGGTGAATGATGGTCGGTGGCAGCGCGTGTGCGACCAGCAGGCGATTGGTTTTTGGCGGCGTGGGTTTGCTGAGTAATTGCTGGATGCCGGCGCTGTAGCTGGCCAGCGAGCTCACCAACGATGTCGCGCCCAACGTGATGTTGTTGAACGCGGTGATGTCGTTGAGCGCTGCAGTGCGCTGCGGCGCGGCGACACCAAGCAGGCCCGCCGTATCGTAAGCACGACAAAACTCGCTGCTGAGAACCTCATAAATCGCGATTCGCTGCCGTGACAGCGCCTCGGCAACGGCGCGCATCTGTGCTTGCACTTCCGGGCCGATGCGTTGGGTGTTCTGGCAATCCTTCCACCATTCCCCGGCGGCCACTTTATCGGTCGAACCGGCCAAGACGGCACCGTGACGCATATAAAGCACGTAGCCGCCGTTGCGTAATTCCCGCACCAATCCGTCGGCCAGTCCGAACGACTCATCCGCAACCACCAGCGGCTGAAAGGCCGCCACGTTGGCCGTCGCCGTCGCCGTGTGTGAGCTTGCGCTCACTGCCTGCGCGAACACTGCGGTGTGGCACAGCGTAACAAGTGATGCGGTTGCAAGCGCACGGAACACGCGGAAAAACTGAAGGTCGGAAACAAGTGGTTTTTGCATGTAAATTCGTCGAACTGCGGGTGGCGATTGGAGGCATTCTGCGTTATTAGGCCGTGCAATTATATTTTACCGCTACCCCGGACGTGCAGATTTCCGCCACGACGATTCTGGTGCGAAGTGAATCCGAATGGTTCCGCCGGCGCATAAATTTGGCTCGCCCACGCAGAATTGCTAAAATCCCTCGCCACGTTTGACGTTTCGCGGAAAAACCCGGATAATGTTGGGTTCCGTGGAGAGGTGGCCGAGTGGTTAATGGCAGCAGACTGTAAATCTGCCCTCTTACGAGTACGCTGGTTCGAATCC
>JAYVXF010000009.1:0-2806 GCA_043793345.1 Betaproteobacteria bacterium
GATAGTGCGGTCATACCCGTGCGAAAGTAGGTCATCGCCAAGACCCAACCAAAGCAAAAGCCCAACTCAATCCGAGTTGGGCTTTTCGCTTTCGGGAAAGGGATTTCCATCCCCTAAAATGCGGGAAATATCTGCAATGCAAAACGGCGTGAAGCGGCGCGAATCAAGACTAAACGCTGAAAGGTTGCGTCGCTAATCCGCGCGATTCTTTGCCCGATAGTCCATTTGCGCGCGCGTAATTCCTAGCAATGAAGATGCTTTCGTGACGTTGCCTTTTGTGGCGTCCAGCGCCGCATCGACCAGCGCCCGCTCGACTTGTTCCATGGTGGCCGCTTGATGCTGCACCATTTTTTTTGCCCATTGATGCAAGTCTGGCACCGACGGGTTGCTTGATTCGGTCGCCGGAGAGACTTCGACAGGCAGAGATGGAATCAGGGTGCCTAACTCACTCAAGCCCATCTGCGTAGTGTTTAGTGTATTTTCAGATACGCTGAACAGGTGCGCGACATCCAGCGCGCCTCCATCATCGGCGAGTATGACGCCGCGTTCGAGCACATTTTCCAACTCGCGGATGTTGCCGGGCCAGTGATACGCAAGGATGGATTGCATCGCCCGACTGGTGACACCAGTGATCTGGCGATTGTGTCGCGTCGAATATTTTTTGAGGAGATGGTCGAGGAGCAAAGTGATGTCGTCCTTGCGCTCACGCAGCGGCGGGATGAGGATCGGAAAAACATTCAGACGGTAGAACAGGTCCTCGCGGAACCGCCCTTCCAGCACGGCGGTTTGCAAATTTTCATTTGAGGCCGCGATGACACGCACGTTAACCTTGCGAGTTGAGGCGCTACCCAAGTGTTCTAGCTCCCCGCTTTGCAGTACGCGCAGCAGCTTGCCTTGCGCTGTCAAACTCAAGGTGGCGATTTCATCAAGGAACAACGTACCGGAATCGGCTATCTCGAAGCGTCCCGGACGCGATTCGATCGCGCCGGTGAACGCGCCTTTTTCGACCCCAAATAATTCTGATTCGATCAGTTGTTCTGGAATTGCGGCGCAGTTGACTTGTAAAAATGGCCGGCTTGCTCTTCCGCTTTTGCGATGCACTTCGCGCGCAAACATGCTTTTGCCCACGCCACTTTCACCCAGAAATAACACGGTGGCATCAGTGTTTGCGACCCGATGAATCTTGTGAATCACGCCAAAAAAACCGGCCGACGCGCCGATTGCGCCGTCGACAACGGCGTTAAGATCGTCCGGTACGAGCGGGCGAACCGCTAAGCTCGGCGATGCTGCCGCACGAGCCCGTGGGCCGACCGGCTGTGTCTCAAGGTATTGCATGTCGAGTTCGACGTCAGCCCATTCATCTGCAGGCTTACCGACGATGCGACACTGGTCTTGTCCCATCGCGCGACATTCCACCTCTCTGTAAATGATGAGCTTGCCCATGAACGTACTGGTATAGCCACACGCATACCCAAGCTGCATCCAGCAAGCGGGCTCAGAACCATGCCCGTAGGTGGCGACGTGCATTTCATCTTCGGACGAATCCTTCCACAAAAACTCCCCGAAGAAGTGGCCGCGTGCGCTATCCATTTCTATTTTGACGGGCTCGACCAATACGACCCCCTCCAGCGCGTGCAATTGCGGCCCCACGGCAAAAGCGTCGAGCAAGCTGCCGTTAGGACGGACTTTTAAAGCCAACTGAGCGTCGCGCGAACCCGACAGGTAACCCATGCGCGTCAGTAACCCGCGTGCGCTATGCGCGCCAAGCGATTCGATCAATTCTTGGCGAAGCGCGCCGAACGCCTCAGTGTGGAGCAAGATCATGCGGCGACCATCGAGCCAGATGCGCCCCTCTGCGGGACTAAAGTGCAGGCGATCAAGCAAGTCGCGCATATCCGGAAACTTCGGATGTACGGCGGGATCCAGATTGAGGATGACGGCCTTGCGCGACTTCGCCATACCCGCTGCATTTGCCTTTTTGTTCATTGGAGTCTCCTATAGATTCGGTTCGCCAGTTCTGGTAAACCACTTAATTTGCGAATTTTCACAACATGAGCAAGGGCTGACTTTACCGAATTTCATAATTTTGTGAAACATTTTTAAGAGACAAATTATGTGCATTCGCACATTTGCACGCGTTTTATGCGTACCTGAGTACCATAAATAATAATTAT
The DNA here is from genome assembly GCA_043793345.1 of Betaproteobacteria bacterium. Taxonomy (GTDB): domain Bacteria; phylum Pseudomonadota; class Gammaproteobacteria; order Burkholderiales; family Usitatibacteraceae; genus UKL13-2. Next base: position 2,175 of record JAYVXF010000009.1, read on the forward strand.
TTCACTTACATTTCCAACCCAATCGGCATTGATCTCCTGACATGTGGCAATGCAACATTTAGACGCTCACGAAGACGTGGCATGACGCTTGCTGATGTACTTCGGCGCATGACCTTGTACACGTACAAGCGAAAGGCGCGAAGAGGTTAAAAAGGAATGGCGTGGAAAATCTAGATACAAGCAAACGCTGGGTTCGCATTTCCCGCATTACCCCGAATGGTTTTGTTGAGTTTGCGTTCTTTGTTGCTGACGAGGATCTGTGCGCAGAGTTGATCCTGCCAATCGCGGCGTTCAACGAGTTTTGTTGCGCAAACAAAGTGAGCATCGTGACCGATACCTTGGCGGCAATGGTGGGTGCGGAACGCACTGCACGCGGTCTGCAAGAACGAATTCGTTAATTGGAATAGGAGAGAGCCGTGCAAGTCGATATTAAAAGCATGACCATCAAGCCGCTGCGCAATACCTTCAGTCAGGTCGCGCGATTTACTGGCAATGATAAAGCGGCATCGCGTTATCTTGAAGCGACTATTGGCGTTCAGCCGGAAGTCAATTTTCATTACCGCCCGATGTGGTCGAAGGACCGCGAGCTTTACGACAAGCGCAACACCGCGATCGTGATGCAGGACTGGTAC
>JAYVXF010000010.1:0-9180 GCA_043793345.1 Betaproteobacteria bacterium
GTGTCTGCTGGCTTCGCCCCCTTGAGAATCTTGTCAACGACCACCGGCATCCTCTGATACGTATCCCAAATGCTTGTGCCATAGGACATCAAGACACCCGCATCCGAGACGCCGCCCCAAAACATCATGGGAATGCGGCGGGCCGTCGCAAGTTCGATGATGCGTCCGCGCGCAAGGATGGTGACTGGAACCTCCATTACCACGAGCGCATCAGCTTTTTCAGAAACTATCGAATCAAACGCCCCGGCCAAGTCTGGCGTCGGGCCGCGCAGCTTGAGGGTTTGAGGTCTGATATTCATGGCCGTCGCTGCAGCGATGTTGTCACGCTCAATGGGCGCGAATCCGCTGGCGTCTGCGCCGGGGATGTCTGCGTCGCTTAAGAACGCGGCGCGGGAAAGCTTGGGAAACACCTCCTTGAGGATTGCCAACTGTCGCGTCGCCCGCAGGGGATCATGGTTGGTGGCACCAGTGACGTTTCCGCCCGGACGTAAGAGTGTTGCAGCAGCGCCGATAGCGACCGGATCCGCGACCAGCTGCGCGACGATCGGAATCGTTGTGGTGGCCTTGCGTGCGGCAGCAGTGGGCGGGCCACCGTAGGCCGCGATGACATCGACATTCATCGCCACAAGTTCGGCGGCAAATCCCGGAAGCCGATCCAGCTTTCCTTCGGCGAATCGGGATTCGAAGATGATGTTGGTGCCCTCGACATAGCCCAGTCGTGCAAGTTCCTTCTTCTGTAATTCAAACTCCGGCCCGGGCACGCGGTTAAAGAGCGCGCCGACGCGATAGACCTTCGCGGCTTGCGGTGCCTGTGGTGTTTGCGTTGTTTGAGAGGCGCAGCCCGTCAAGGCAGTTGCCAGCGCCAAGAGTGCGGCCAAGGCAAATTGTCTTATTTTCATGTGTGGATTCTCCCTGATGGATGGACATCAAAAACGTCGCCTGCCGATCAGCAGGCAACCACGTCAAAACCCTTGACAGGCGCGGCGTTCAGCCAATATGCCCTTCTGGAAATATTTGAACGCTATTTTTTATACCGTCACGCCAGCTTCGCCATCGGCAAATACAGATTCATGCAAGTTCCGCCGCCCTTGAGCGCAAGAAACTCCACTTTGCCGTGCAGCTTGGCGGCGCGATTTTGCATATTGTCGAGGCCGCGTCCTTGCGGTTTGCTGGCGTCGAGGCCGACGCCGTCGTCGGTCACGCGGACAAACACGCGCGCGTTGGGATAGTCAACGCCGGTGGAGAGTGTGATGCGTTTGGCTTGCGCGTGTTTTAACGTATTGGTGAAGGCCTCCTGCACGATGCGCAGAACATTGCGGACATTTTCCGGATCAAGATAGGCGAGTGGCGGCAAATCGTTCACCGCCCACTCGAGCGCAATTCCAGCGGCCTGCAGGCGCGGCGCGAGACGGTAACGCAGATTTCCGAGCACCACCAGCAGATCACTTTCCACCGGCTCCAAAGAATCGATGGTGATTTTCAATTCGTCGATGCAGTCGGCGAGCACCTCTTGCATATCGTGTTGCGAGAGCGATCCCAGGCGGGTCAGCGCGAGCGTGGACATGAGGTGCGAGCCGATGCCGTCGTGCATGTCGCGCATCAGGCGTTGACGCTCCTCTGCTGTGGTGCGCTGCTGATCGAGTAAGCGCAGGCGCTCATAGCTGTGGGCCAGCTCCTGTTCGCGATCACGGACGCGGGAGGCAAGCTCGGCGTTGAGCGCTTCGTGTTGTTGCAATACGTCGATAAAGCGGCGGATCAGCAATATGGCCATCGCGAACAACAACAGCGGGCCGCCCAGCGGCAACAGGTAAAGCGTGTCGAAATCGAAGCGCTCTTCGTAATTGATCAGGTCGTGCATCGCCAATAAAAAATTAGTCACGATGGCCAACAGCAGCGTGAGATTCTCCAGCTTCGGTTCGCGCGTGAGCGCGCGACCGAGGATCGCGAGCATGACCAGTGACACGACAGTGTTGACGATGAACAATGGAACGAGCACGCTGGCGCTGGACGTGAGTGCCAACAACACGGTTGACGCGAGCGCGAACCATGCTACGAAGCGCTCGAATCGCGGCGAGCTCTGGCCGCAAAAGCGCAACACAAAGTAAGTCTGCGCCGCCATCATCCAGGAAAGCGACGGCGCGGCAACCACCCATGCCCACGACTCAATGTCGCGTGAAAAGGTATGCCAGAGGCGCGCTTTGGTGGCGAGGCATAGCAGTGCAAAAAATCCGAACACCGTTTCCTGTCGCCTGCTCGCCCACAGCGCAATCGACAGCAATGCCGTCAGGCCAAGCAGGGCGGCGATGAATTTTGGCGCGGTGGATTGAAACATGATGCGACGGTTGTAGAGAGCGCGTACGTCGGCTTCCTCGCCGATGTGTACGCGCGCCAGACCCGCGCGCGCCATCCGGTCGGGATGGAGGCGGATCAGTAGCTCATTGCGGCCGGCATTGAGCATCCGCGGCGGCACCACGAATAGCTGCGCGAGATTCCAGCTCATTTCGCGTGCCGCCAGATCGCCACTGACGCCAAGCAGGACGCCGTTGACATACAGCGCGATGTTGTTGGTGATGCGCGGAATGTAGATCGCCTGCGTCGCTTCGGGCGCATTGGCCAAATCAAACCTGAGGCGATACCAACCGAGACGGCCGCGATCACGTTGCATTTTGCGCCAGCTATCGGGCAGGGTGACGTTCTGCCAAACGGTATTAGGCCCCGGTAGCTCCACCTCGCCGGTTGGCGAAAATTCAGCCTGCAATAACTCGATGCCTGCCCACGACAGTGGCGCGCCAGACGGTGCGTAGCCGGCAGGCAGTGGCCGGGTAGCGTTAGCTGGTACGAGTGGCGCTTCAGTCGGGCGCGGCTCTGTGACCGGCGTTTGCGCATGCGAAATTCCAGCCGTCGTCAGCGCATAGGCCAGCGCATACACGACCGCGATCAGCGCGTATCCGCGGCGCCACGAAATAATAAGATCAGAGCGTACGGATAAGACCCATGCGGTTCGCTTCAAACACCGCTTCCCCGCGTGAATGCACTGCAAGTTTCCGATAGATTTTCTTGACATGGCTGGTCACGGTGTGCGGCGATATGCCCATTAGTTTACCCATTTCCGGGTAGTTGAATCCTTTCGATGCTAGCAGCAAAATCTCCCGTTCGCGATCCGATAAAGCCACACCCATGAGCTCGCCGTCCGCGTCCGGCGCGTCCACCGAAATCGCCGGCGAAAGTGGTTCCGCGTGAAAGCGTTTCAACAATCGTCGCGCGATGATCGGGCTGATCGGCGAGCCGCCATTCATCAGCTCACCAATGCCGGCGAGAAAACTCTCCTCCGATGCATCCTTGAGCAAATAGCCCGACGCACCGGCCTCAATCGAGGCCAGCACATGCTCTTCGTCGCCGAACACCGTTACCACCATGCACTCGCAGGCGGGCAGCGTTTGCGTGGCGTGACGAATTACCTCGATACCGCTGAAATCAGGCAGACCCAAATCGACCAGCAGAATATCAGGCTGTTTGAGGTCAAGCATCGCCAGACCTTCGGCACCGGTGCCCACGCTCGCCACCACCTCGAAGGAGGCGTCGTTGGCCAGCATCGCCGTGTAGCGCGCGCGAAACGCGGAATCATCTTCAACAATCAGGACGCGGGGCATGGTGAGTATTGGTACGGACGGTGGTGGGCGGGTCGAGTAGCGATTTTACCCTGCGACCCGGGGGTGTCCGCTATCCCCTGATCGTGGTAGTCGCCTTGGACCGGGTTGGCGCGAATGATTTTCGCTGGCGCGTTCAGATGTGTTTCGGATTTGCAAACACTAGCACTGGCGCGGCGTCTGGCCAATATATGTCTGAAACACCGCACCAGTGCTAGTGTTTGTCCGTTTTATGCTATGCCGATTAAATGCCTAATCGTCATCGGCCTGAATCTGCGGCAATTCCGCCGCAATCAATTTAAGACCCGCACGCAATAGATCGTCGTAGCGTTTGCGCTCAATCGCCACGGATGCTGCGGTCCAGCGAAAAAAACCTTCGCCGGTTTTCATGCCGAGTTTTCCGGCGGCGACTTTTTCGTGCAGTACGCGCGCGGGCACTTTCGCAGCGGACAGCGAGGGATACATGGTTGCGGCCGCTGCCGTGTGCACCTCCACGCCGGCGTGATCGCGTTGCAGCACGGTGCCTGCGGCAAGAAAGCGAAAGCCGAAACCGAATCGCACCGCGTTGTCCACGTCCTCCGCTGTCGCCACGCCATCGTCGATCATGGCAAATGCTTCGCGCGCGAGTGCGTGCTGCAGGCGGTTGGCGAGAAAACCGGGGAGATCTTTTTTGACGATGACCGGCACCATGCCGCAGCCGCGCATGAATGCGGCCAGCGTTTCTGCGTGTGCCGGATTGCTGCCTTTGCCGAGGATCACTTCCACCAGCGGTACCAAATGCGCGGGCATAAAAAAATGCAGACCCAGCATTCGCGATGCGGTGTCGAGATCGGCAACGATGGCGCTGATCGGAAAGCTCGAACTATTGCTGGTGAGCAGCGCATCGGGACGCGCGCGGCGCACCAACTCGGCGAACAATATTTGCTTGATGTCGAGCCGTTCGGGAATGCATTCGATCACCAGATCGATTTCGTCCCAAGCGACTTCGTCGAGCGAGGCGCTCACCGACAGTTTGCCGAGACGATTCGGGTAGCCGAGATCGGTCATGCCGCGCGCAAAATAATCGGGCAGCAATTTTCGGCGCGCCTCGAACGATTCCATTACCGTCGTTTTGCAGCCCGCGCGCGCCAGCACCAGCGCGACATCGGCACCCATGGTGCCACCGCCGACGACGAGTGCGGTTGAACGCGATGGTGCATCAAACATCGTTAGCCTCTTGGGAAAGGATTGGTGCAGTGAGATGCATCGCAGGCAGCATGAAATCAAAATCGCAACCGATATCGGCTTGCGTGACGCTCATCTGGTAGAGCTTGCGATAGCCGTGATTCGGCATGTCGGCAAGCGTCGGCGGTGGCGTCCATGTAGCTAACCGCGCAGCCATTTCATCATCGCTGATTTCCAGCGTCAAGGTTCGCGCGGGAACATCAAGGCAGATCATGTCGCCGTTGCGCACTGCGGCAAACGGTCCCTTCTCCGCAGCTTCCGGCGTGATGTGCAGCACGATGGTGCCGAACGCGGTGCCGCTCATGCGCGCGTCCGACATTCTTACCATGTCCTTTACACCCGCCTTCGCCAGCTTTTTAGGAATCGGAATGTAGCCCGCCTCGGGCATGCCGGGTGCGCCTTTGGGGCCGATGTTTTGCAACACCAGCACATCATCAGCCATCACATCGAGATCATCACGGTCGATGCGCATCGCCAAATCCTCGATGCCGGTAAATACCACCGCGCGACCACGGTGTTTCAACAGCGCAGGTGTCGCGGAAGAATGTTTGATGAGCGCGCCGCGCGGAGCGAGATTGCCTTTCAGCACCGCCAGCCCGCCCACCGGAAAAATCGGCGACGCGGCGCGGCGAATCACCTTCTGCGTGATTGGCACTTTCGCGGCATCGATTTCCTCGCCCAGTGTGCGACCACTGACGGTCATGCAATCCAGATACAGCATCGGCTTTAATTGTTTCAGCACCGCCATCAGGCCGCCGTCTTCATACAGGTGCTCCATGTAGTGCGCGCCGCTCGGTTTCAAGTCGAGGAGCACCGGAATGTTGCGACCGAGCTGGTCGAACGCGGCGAGATCGATGGCGATGCCGAGCCTCGCCGCCACTGCCGTGAAATGAATCAGCGCATTGGTCGAGCCGCCGATGGCGTGCAGCACGATGAGCGCATTGGTCACCGATTTGGGCGTGAGGATTTCTTTTGGCAGCAACGGATTTTTGGCAAGTGCGACCGCGCGTCGTCCGCTCATCTCGGCGTGGCGAAAGCGCTCCGCATACACCGCCGGAATCGCCGCCGCACCGGGCAGGCTCATGCCGACTGCTTCGACCATGCAGGCAATGGTGCTGGCGGTGCCCATCACCATGCAGGTGCCGGTGGTGGGTGCCAGCTTGGCATTCACTTCATCGATCTCGGCCTCATCGATTTCACCCGCACGATATTTCGCCCAGAAGCGCCGGCAATCGGTACATGCGCCGAGGCGTTCACCTTTGTGTTCGCCGGTGAGCATCGGCCCGGTGGGAATGATGATCGAGGGAATATCGAGTGAGGCCGCCGCCATCAATTGGGCGGGAATCGTTTTATCGCAGCCGCCGATCAGCACCACCGCATCGACCGGCTGCGCGCGCATCATTTCCTCGGTGTCCAGCGCCATCAGATTGCGCAAGTACATGCTGGTCGGATAGGCGAACGATTCGCCAATCGAGATGGTCGGGAACACAAACGGCATGCCGCCTTCCTGCATCACGCCGCGCTTCACCGCCTCGATGATCTGCGGAACATTGCCATGACAGGGATTGAAATCGCTGTAGGTGTTGGTGATGCCGATGATCGGACGATCCAGCGCATCGTCGCTGTAGCCCATCGCCTTGATGAAGGCCTTGCGCAGGAACAGCGAAAATTCGCTGTCACCGTACGAGGTGAGGCCTTTTTTCAACCCTTTGTTGGCATCGCTGGCGGGCTTGCTTGTCATGGTGGCTGCCTGCTACTCGAGTTTAATTTTGTTGTCTTTGGCGACCTTGGTCCACTTGTCGATTTCCGCCTTGATGCGCTTGGCGCTGTCGGTTGGATTCAGGTAGCCAGCGATCACGCCTTGTGCATCCATGCGCATTTGTGTATCGGGTGCGGCCAATATTTTTTCCAGCGCGGCGGTGAGTTTGGCAACGACCGCAGGCGGCGTTTTGGCCGGTGCCAGCAAGCCAAACATCGAGGTCACGATGAAATCGGGCAGGCCGGCTTCGGCGGCCGTCGGCACATCCGGCAGATTGCTGGAGCGGGACGGCATGGCGACCGCCAGCGCGCGTAAACTGCCCGCCTTGATGTGTTGTTGCGCGGCGGGCATGGTTTCGATCATGGTCTGCACCTGACCGCCGATGAGATCATTCATCGCCGGGCCGCTGCCTTTATACGGCACGTGCAGCATGTCGAGCTTGGTCATCGACTTGAACAATTCGCCCGCCATGTGTTGCGGCGAGCCATTGCCGGATGAAGCGTATGAAACCCCGGGATTGGCTTTGGTGTACGCGATCAGTTCCTTCAACGTTTTCACCGGCACTTTGGGATTGACCACAAACACCAACGGCACCTGCCCCACCACCCCGATGGGCACGAAATCTTTGGCCAGATCGAACGCGAGATTGGGCTGCAATGCAGCGTTGATCGAGTGACTGGTTAGCGCACCCAGCAACAGTGTGTAACCGTCGGCGGCTGCGGTGGCCGCAGCGGCAGCACCGATCGAGCCGGTCGCACCGGCACGGTTGTCGACGATCAGTTGCTGACCGAGCGCCTCGGACATTTTCAGCGCGACGATGCGGCCGATCACGTCGGTGGCACCACCCGGCGGGTAGGGGATGATGAGTTTGATGGGCTTGTTGGGATAGTCCTGCGCCATCAACGGCGCGATTGGACTTGCCGCCGTAAACGTTACGCCGGCCAACAACAACAAACGGACGACACGCTGGATGGATTGCGCTGGCGGGAAAATCATGGAACTCCTCCGATGGTGTTTGTGGTTGCCGCAGGGATGTCACGCGCATCGTCGCACGCAGCTTATATTGGCAGGTTAACAGATACGTGTTTTTTTCCATTGAGTACGGTCAGGTATCGGCAGAGGATCCTTCGCAGCGCCGTCGCGCAATCGCAAACACAAGCACTGGCGCGGCGTTTGAGACACAAATGCCCCGCGATGCCCGCCAGTGCTAGACTTTGATCATTTTAAAACCACAAAAAAGAAAGCCCCGCAACGCAGGGCTTTCGCAGCGCGCCCGGCCGATTGAAACTCAATCGAGCTTGATGCCCTTCTTGACGACGATGACTTTCATCTTGTCGTATTCAGCCTTGATCTGCGCGGCAAACTCAGCAGGAGTATTGGCCAGCGGATCGGCACCTTGCTGCGCCAATTTTTCTCTGGTGGCCGGCGTGTTCACGGCCTTGACGGCTGCGGCGTAGAGCTTATCGATAATTTCTTTTGGCGTTTTAGGCGGCGCGACCAGACCGTACCACGCCGGATCATTTACCTCTGGCATGCCGATCTCGGCAAACGTCGGCACATTGGGATAGGCCGCCAGGCGCTTCGGCGCGGCGACCGCGAGCAGGCGAAACTTGCCAGCGTCGACATGCGACTTGGAGGAGGGCAGGTTGTCGAACAACACCGGCACCTGGCCACCGAGTACATCGGTAATGGCGGGGCCCGCACCCTTGTAAGGGATGTGAACCATGTCAGTACCAGAGGCTTGCAAAAATAATTCTCCCATCATGTGGCCGATGCCCGCCGTACCCGAGGTGGCGAAGCTGAATTTACCGGGATTTTTTTTCAGCAGCGCGATGAATTCCTTGATGTCTTTCGCCGCCACCGATGGATGCACCACGAGGATATTTGGCACCGTCACAAAGTTGGTGACCGGAATGAAATCGGTCAGGTTGTTGTACGGAATGCGCGGGTTCGCAGCCGGGTTGACTGCCATCGTGGATACCGTGGCAACGCCCAGGGTGTAGCCGTCGGGTGTGGCCTTGGCGACTTCGTTGGCACCGATCGAGCCGCCACCGCCACCGCGATTTTCGATAATGACCGGCTGGCCGAGTTCGCGACCCAGTTGCTCGGCAACGATGCGCGCGACGATGTCGGTGGTGCCGCCTGCGGCGAACGGCACGATCAGCTTCACCGGTTTATTCGGATAGGCCTGCGCCGAAACTGCCCCTGGCAGCGTTGCCAGGATCGCGCCCGCGGCGATTAAACAGCGGATCAGCATATTTGTGGATTTCATGAATAGGTCTCCTTGTGACGCGTGAGATGTTGGAAATTGAAAACGTAAAAAGTGGCCGTGAATATTTTTTGTAATCAGGGAATCAGCACCGTAGACCCGGTGGTTTTTCTCGCTTCGAGATCCTGATGCGCTGTTACCGCGTCCTTCAGCGCATAGGTCTGATTGATTTCGATCTTGACGATGCCACGCGCCACCACGTCGAACAAATCCTTCGCGACGGCAAGCAAATCCGCACGCGTCGCAATGAACGTGTCGACCGTCGGCCGGGTGACGAACAG
>JAYVXF010000011.1:0-2798 GCA_043793345.1 Betaproteobacteria bacterium
CACCGGCGGAAGTGCTGCAACGACGCGCGCCAGAACTTGTCGAGGAATTTTCGCGCCGACATTGGCGGTTACCGGCGAGTATCGACCGCGTGTATGTGATTGAAAAAGCGCAGGCGCGTCTGAATTACACGCCGCAGTTCGGATTTCGCGAGGTGCTGCGCGCGCTAGACGCGGGTCTTGCGTAGCTTGGGCACTTTCTTTTTCGTCGGAATAAAAGGGGACAGACCCTGAGGTTACCCCGCAAAATAATATTGTTTATCAGCGAGTTAAGGAATAGTCTGCCGGTAAAAACAGAGCATGCATGGCACTTGATGCCACGCTTTTCGTTATTGAGGCGAAGAAACGAGGCGCACCATGCACGCAACCGCAATCCTAACGCGAGTACTGGAACCGTGCTTGGCTACGTTGCACGCCAAGCGACAGCAGTGTTTGCTGCGGGCAACGGCGGGACTGCTACGCGGTGGTATCACCAGCCTGTCAGCCATTGCGCTGAGCTTGAGCGGTGCCCATAAATTAAAGCACCGCCTCAAGAGCGTGGATCGGCTACTCGGCAACGGCGCGCTGCATCTAGTGCGTGGTGACATCTACCGGTATCTCTCGCAATGCTGGCTTGCGCCGCTGTCGCGCATCCTGATTGTGGTGGACTGGTCCGATGTGACCAAAGATCAACGCTGGCAGTTGCTGCGCGCAAGCGTGGTGGTGGAAGGGCGCTCGATCACGCTGTACGAGGAAGTTCATCCACAGAGCCGGTACGGCCATCCGGATGTACATCGACGCTTTCTGCGACAGTTGCGGACAATACTTCCACCGGGTTGCCAGCCCATCGTGATGACCGATGCCGGGTTTCATGCACCGTGGTTCAAGATGGTTCAGGCAGAAGGCTGGTTCTTCATCGGTCGCCTACGCGGACGCAATCGGGTGCACTTGAAACGCAATGGCCGCTGGATTCCGGCACACAATTGGTACCCTCGCGCCACCGCAGGTGCGCAGGTTCTGGGCATTGGCGAATACGTTCGCAGCAACCCGGTACCGGTGCGCGTGGTGTTGGCTCGCCGGGCGAAGAAGGATCGGCATCGGCTCAACATGTACGGCCGCAAACGTAACGGTCGCGGCAGTGCGCGCAACAGCCGCAGTGCACGCGAGCCGTGGTTACTGGTATCAAGCCCCGCCTTGCAGTAGCTGAACCCTGACGCAATCATCAACCTCTATGCGCAGCGCATGAAGATCGAGCAGTCGTTTCGCGACACGAAGAACACGCGTGTCGGTTTGGGCCTGGAGAATGCACGCTCGCGTAGTGGGGCACGTTTCGAGATGCTGTTGTTGATCGCGCATCTGGCCTCGTTTGTGCAACGACTCATTGGTGAGCATGCAGGAGAGCAGCAACTGGAATTGCAATTCATGGCCACGCGACGCAAGGATCGGAAAGAGATTTCTGTGCTCACGCTTGGACGACGAATCTTGAATGCAGCTCCCGACGAAATCAGTAAACTATGTCCATGGGATGCGATACCGCCGCTAACGCGGCAAGCCGCCTTTGCGTGTGGCGCATTTACTTAAATGCGGGGAAACCTCAGGGACAGACCACGGACAATTTCCCACATATCATCTCCCCAGCGCATCGCAATGAAGACCGCCATTCGGCGCACCTCCCAGCCAACAAATGCCCCGAAAGCCGCACCAGTGCTTGTGTTTGTTAATTTTGGCCGCGTGCGTCGCTAGGCGCGTGTCTTGCGCACCTTGGGTACCTTTTTCTTCGTAATACCAGCCGCCTTGTTTTCCTCCTGGCGCTTGGTTACTCGCGGTGCTTTTTTTCTTTGCACCGGTAACGCCGCTTTGGCACGCGCCGCGATTAGCTCGGGGCTGTATCGCCACACGATGTAAATTTTCCCGATGTGCTGAACCGGTGCAGCAACGAGCGCATCGCAGATTTCCTCGAACCATTTGGTGCGCAGTTCGCGATCGTCGGTCGATGCGCGAATCTTGATCAACTCATGTGCTTTCAGGTTGCGGTCAATTTCGCGAATGATCGTCGGTGTCAATCCATGGTTGCCGATCATCACGACCGGGACAAGAGAATGCGCTTTTGCTTTGAGCGCGCGGCGCTCGATAGGGGATAATGTGATTTTCATTGTTAACCTAGAAACAGCAGTTGACCGCTAATCTCGATCAATAAGGGTTTGTAATGTTTGTGCATTTGTATTTCCTGAATGTTCATCTTTCGGATGAGAGCGCTACGGACGCGATTGCACGCTTTTGCGGCTCCCTGGCGGCGTTGCTCCTCCTCGCAGGGTATAGCCTGCATCGTCGTCGCGTCTTGCCAGAAAGCCGCAAAAACGCGCACTCGCATCCGTCCAACTGCTGTCTCTAGGTTCGATTATACAATTCATGGCCAGCGCACGCCCTAAAAACAGTCGCGATTGGGTTCAACGGCACCTTAGCGATCCTTACGTAAAGCGCGCACAGGCGGAGGGGTTTCGCTCGCGCTCGGTTTATAAGCTCACCGAGATTGATGCCAAGGAAAAGCTCGTCAAACCCGGCATGACGGTAGTTGATCTCGGCTCAGCGCCGGGCGGGTGGTCGCAGTGGGTGGTGAAGGAAGTGGGGCTCAAGGGGAAATTGGTCGCGATTGATTTACTCGACATGGAGCCGATCAAAGATGTCCATTTCATCAAAGCCGATTTTTCGGAAAGTCTGGGGCTAAACGCGGTCATTGCCGCCATCGGTGGCGAAACGGCAAAAGTAGACCTTGTGATTTCGGATATGTCCCCCAATCTCACAGGAGTGGTGATTACGGATCA
>JAYVXF010000012.1:0-26346 GCA_043793345.1 Betaproteobacteria bacterium
GCGGTCGTCAACGGCGCGGCGGCATAGAAACGCAGGCCAAATTCACCCGCCACCAGCGGGTTGGCAAGGGTTTTAGGATCGAGTTTGGTGTCGGGGATGATGGTCGGCACGTCTTTCAGGATTGCCGAGGTGCATAGTCCCGGATCGAGGCCAACCTGCTCAACGCTGATCCCGTATTTGGATTTGAACCAGACGCGGTCGTGATCGACAATGCTAACGACGGCGATGGGGACATCGAAAAAGCGCGCGGCGAGCGAGGTGATGTTGTCGAACGTGCCGTCGGGCGGCGTGTCGAGGATGGCAAAACGGCGAACTGCGGCCAGGCGTGCGGCTTCGTTTGTGGCTGTCATGAAACGGCTCCCATTTTAATGCTCGTTTAACGCACTGCAAAACAATCCAAGTCGTTGGCAAACACCATCGGCCCTTTGTACTCGCGCTCGACGGCCTTTTGCGCCGATGCTTCTTTTCCCAGTGTCTCGGGACGGCGATGCGACAAAATCAAATTGCCGACGTTGGCACTGGCGGCGATTTTGCCGATCAGTTGGGGTGGCATGTGCAGCGTGCGCTCACCGAACGGCGAATGAAAGCCGTCGTCAATGGCGTGGTGCGCAACGAACACGTTGCTTTGCGCGGCCACTTTTTCCAGATTGCCGTTGTTGCCGTTGGTGTCGCCACTGAACGAAATAAGTTTGCCGCCGATCTCGACGCGGTAGGCCAACGCGGGAATCTTGGCGTGAATCACCACGGTCGCGAATACTTTCACACGCGCGCTGTCAAATACCTGGCGCACTTCGGTTTCATCGAGCGAGAGCGTCTGCGGCTTGAGTTCAAACGAGATTTCATTACCCTGCTTGCCGAGATAGCGGTACAGGCCGGTCTTTGGCGCAAATAGTGTATCGACGAACTCGGTCATCGATGGCATCAGCTCGGTGCCCGGCGGGCCCAACACCGGCAGCGCGGCTTTACGCGGCTCAAAATGCGCCGACTTCACCAGTACCGGAAAGTCCGCGCTGTGATCGCTGTGCAGATGCGTGAACAACGCCACGTCCAGATCTGCCATCAACGCGCCACTCTCGCCAAAGCGCAGCGCCGAGCCGCCGCCTGCATCCACCAGCACCCGCGCCTTGCCGTCCTGCCAGATCAAATAGCTGCTCGACGCGCGGCCTTTCATCTCCGGCCCGCCAGAGCCCAGCACCTGCACCGCGACGCCGGTCGCACCGCACGTGACCGAAGTGGATGCGGGTGTCGCGGCGGCGGCGACCAACGCATTGGCAGCAAAGGCAATGGCTGCCAGCGATAGCGGCTGGCGCAAAACAGCGCGAGTGGACGACATGGGAAATCCCTTTCGTGAAGAATGGTCGGTGCGGTTTAAGTCAGGCAGACGCCATTTATGAGCCATCGTTGGCAATGCGGTCTGTACGCCAACGCACAGCGCATTGTAATGAAAGTTGGCCGCGCTCGCTCGGAGACGGCGGCGCGACGCGACGCTAAACCACGTGCAGCCCAAACTCCTTGCTCGCGCGATACACCGACATCAAATGTTCGACTGCGTCGTTGCCTCTCAACGAAGTGAAGGGCAACAACGGACTCGGGCCGTCCGGTGCGAGGATGCCGACTTGCCACACGTGGAAACGCCGCACCTGACCAATCGAGCCTTCGTGCAGCGGCTGAAAACGCGTATGGCGCGGGTCAGTGGCAATTTTTGCGATGGTGTGTCGAACGGCATCTTCCGCGCCTTCCAGTTGCTGGCAAAAATGGCTGCCGTCGAACATCAACACGCCGGTCAATCCAGCGGCCAGGTTATTGGCGCGCGAGACTCGCACGATATTGGCGATCTCGGCAGGATCGGCGTCGACCGCGAATTCGCTCACGTACATGGATTCGAAAATTGTTTGCATGATGGCTTGGGGAAAAATGAACTATCGCATTATTCACCGGGTTCCGCCCGGCCGCTATAACAAAAGACATAGCGCAAAGCGCGCATGGATGCCATGCAAACCTGTTCGGCTACAATCAGCTCGCAACTTGCGGTGCATGAAAACCAAGCGAGGCAACATGGAAAACGATCACCCGTGCCGACAATGCACGCTGCGCAAAAGCGGCGCATTTATAAAAAATAGCGACGAAGAAATTGGTTTCATCCAGCAATTCAAAACCCGCTCGATCGCGTTGGAACCCGGCGCATTGATCATCGCCGAGGGATTACCCAGCGAAGACTTGTACACGCTGTATTCCGGTTGGGCGTTCCGATTCAAAACCCTTAGCGATGGCCGTCGCCAGATATTAAATTTTTTGCTGCCCGGCGACTTCATTGGCTTGCAGGAAAAAATGGCCGACATTTCTCCGCACGGCGTGGAGGCGATCACGCCAGTGGCGCTGTGTCGCTTCCAGCGCAGCGGCCTCTGGGAGCTTTACAAAAATCACCCGGGTCTGGCCTATGACGTGACCTGGATCGCGGCAAATCAAAAGGACGTGCTCGATGAAAATCTGCTTTCTGTCGGTCGCCGCAACGCGAGCGAGCGTGTGGCGACGCTGCTCATCCAGATTTACAAACGGCTGAAAGTGATCGGCATCGCGCGTGGCCTGACGATCGATTTTCCGCTGACGCAGCAACACATCGCCGACGCGCTGGGCTTGTCGCTGGTACACACCAATAAAACGCTGCGTCGCCTGACGAAAATGGGCTTTCATCAAATCGCCAATGGCCAATTAACCGTACACAATCCGGCGGCATTGCAAAAGCTGGCGGACTATTACGCGTCGGAGGAGCGGATGCGGCCGTTGATCTAGTGTAGTGCTGCATAATTGATGCGACTTATTTCCATAATCACCGATCTGCTCCTTCCCCCGGCCACGGGGGGAGAGCGAAGCGAGGGGGCAACGGGGATGGGGGCGATACTAACGTCGACGCGACATTTGCAAAGACACCCCCATCCCGACCTTCCCCCACATAGCGGGGGAAGGAGACACAGCTACCGGACATTGCGGCTTTCTCGATTAAGTCGCAAACAGAACGCAACACTACACTAGCCTGCACGTTTTTAGTGGAACGGGTGCGGGGTGGAGGCGCAGCCCAACATGACACACTAGCATTGGCGCGCCTTGCGGAGCGTATTCAGTCCGAACGGCGCGCCAGTGCTAGAATTTGACGTAAAAATGCGGGCTGGCTCACAGCACCGCGCTACGCACCTTCCGCGACAGCGCATCAAATGCCACCACCAGCAGCACAATCGCGATCAGAACGGTCGCAAGCCGTCCCCATTGAAACAGCGAAACAGCTTCCGACACCAACAGTCCCAACCCGCCCGCGCCGATCAGTCCCAGCACGGTCGAATCGCGAATGTTGTACTCCCAGATATAGAGATGGTTGGAGAGAAAATTTGGCAGCAATGCGGGCCATACCGCGAATAGAAAAACTTGAATTGGCGTGGCACCGGTTGAGCGTACCGCTTCAATCGGTCGCATGTCGAGCGTCTCGATCGATTCAGCGTAGAGCTTTCCCCAGGTGCCCATTGAGTGCAGTGCGATCGCCAGAATGCCCGCCATCGGCCCCAGGCCCACGATGCCAACGATGAGCAGCCCAAACACCAGCGTGTGGATCGAGCGCGCCACGTCGAGCACGCGGCGGGCGAGCCACTGCACCGGTTTTGGCGTGTACATATTTTTTGCCGAAAGAAATCCCAGCGGCGCGCCGAGGATGGCGGCCAGCAGCGAGCCGAGCGTGGCGATTTTTAATGTCGTCCAAACGGCATCAACCAGCCCCATCAAAAATTTCGCCTCGACCACGCGCTGATCCTCCACCCGCAGCACGCGGCCATCGTCACTCGTGTATTCAAGATGCGGATTGCCAAACCAGACATCGATAAAACTTGGTCGCGACAGTTCTCCCACGGTGGTCGCCAGATTCTCCCAGGGCTTTCTGCCGAACGAAAAATCGCCCGCATTGATGAGGCTCGCCACACAGATCAACACCAGCACCGCGTACGCCAGCAGCATCACGGCGCTGTTGCGGCTGGAGAATCCGCCCACGGCAGACCGGCTGGAAAGCCTCGTCAATGCTGGACTTCCAGCCAGTTGCTCGACCGGCGACGTTGGTATTGCGTCTGGTTTCATGAAATTATTGCGCAGCTATTTGCGGTGCGGATTTGCGGCAACCAGTATGCGCCGTTACTTCTTCACCGGTGTGAGCTTGCCCGTGGCCAGACCCGCATCGCGAATCGGTGCGTAATATTTATTGTCTTTGGCCACGAAGCCGGTGTAATTATTCGGCAATAAATTCGGCTGCGTTTTCAACGCGTCGCCAATGCCTTCGAGCGCCTTGACTAATTTAGCCGTAAAAATTTTGTCCTTGGCCAAATCCTTCGACAGCGCCAGCGCGTCGTTCGGCAATGGCGCCGACGTCCAGATGATGCGCGAATCTGCGGCCTTGATCAGTCCCTGTTCGATCATCGCGTCTCGATTCCTGTTGTAGTCGGCACCGGCGTCGAGCTCGCCACGCGTGACCTGGGTTTCAATCGCCTGATGTTTGGTGTAAATCACTTTGGAAAAAAACTTGTCGGGGTCAATCCCGCGCAACATGAATTCGTGATTTGGAATCAGATACCCGGAAGTCGAGCCTTTGTCACCGAAGGCGAAAGTTTTGCCCTTCATGTCGTCGATTTTGTTGATGCCACTCTTAGGGCTGGTGACCATGATCGCAAAATATTCGGGCTTGCCCTGATACAGGATCGTGGCCACCGCTTCCGCGCCCGCCTGATGGTTGGCCAGCACATAGCCCCACGGACCCATCAAGGCCATGTCGGTCTCGCCCGAGGCCAGCGACTTCGCGAGGCCCTCCCACGAGTCCACCGTACGCAGGCGCACTTCGCGACCGAGTTGCCTGGAAAGATAATCGGCCAGTGGTTTGTAGGTCGCGTCGTTTTTTTCCTTGTCGGGTTGGAACAGGCCGACACCAAACTCAAGCGGTTTCAGCGTTTGTGAAAATACGGTGGCAGAGGAAAACGAAAACACCATCGCGGTGAACAACGAGGCAAGCAGTTTCATGCGGGAGATTCCTTGTCAAAATCGAAATGGGTGAAGTTGGAAATGATACGCGCGCTGATGGATTGCGGATGCGACAAACGTATTATTGGTCATGTGAGCGCGGCGAACATTACACCTCTCTAAATAATCACAAAAACCAGCACCGGCGCGGATGGTGGCAGATAAATGGCTGAAACACCGCACCAGTGCTAGGGTTTGCCCTTCGCGCCCTGCGAAAGCCGAATTCATTGTCTCCGAATTCACTGTCTCCCCGGCGTAGGCCGGGGCCTAATTCTGTCGGTGAATCACTTGCCTATGAAAATTGGATCCCGGCCTTCGCCGGGATGACGCCGTTTTTAGAATTCCCTTTCACTTTGCCATACAGCGCCAACGCCGCAATACGCTGCGTCGCATGATCAACCACCGGCGCGGGATAATCTTTGCCAGTGACCACGCCGCACATTTTTTGCTCCAACGAAGGCATCGTCCATGGCGCGTGGATAAATTTATCCGGCACCGCTTTCAACTCAGGCAAATAGCGGCGAATGAATTGCCCCTGTGCGTCGAAGCGTTCGGATTGCGTGACCGGATTGAAAATGCGGAAATACGGCTGCGCATCACAGCCGGTCGATGCGGCCCATTGCCAGCCGCCGTTGTTGGCGGACAGATCAAAATCGTTCAAATTATCAGCAAAATATTTTTCGCCCCAGCGCCAATCAATCAGCAAATCCTTGGCAAGGAAACTGGCCACGATCATGCGTAAGCGATTGTGCATATAGCCGGTCTCGTTGATCTGCCGCATCGCCGCATCAATGATCGGGTAACCGGTGCGCGCCTCGCACCACGCCTTGAATAAGGCCTTGTCGTTCGGCCATTGAATCGCGTCGTACTCGGGGCGGAAAGCTGACTGCGCCACGTGCGGATGGTGATACAGGATCTGAACATAAAAGTCGCGCCAGATCAATTCCGACAGCCACGTCGCCGCACCCAATTTTCCATCGCGGCTCTGTTGCGCCTCAGCGTGCGCCGCGCGCGCGAGTTCCCGTATCGAAATGGTGCCAAAGCGATTGTGTACCGACAAATACGACACGCCTTTCACGGCGGGCAAATCGCGCGCGGTTTTGTAGTCACTGACGCGTTTGACAAAATCGATCAGCAGTTTTCGCGCGGCCTTTTCGCCACCTTCGATGCCGAGCGCCTTCAGATTGGTGTGCGCAAAGCCGATTGCGTCGAGTGACAGCAGCGTTTCGTTTGCGCCCGGCCTGGCAAAGTGCGCGCGATATTTTTCGACCGGGTATGCTTTCAGCTGATCGTCGTCGAGTTTTTTTAGCCACGCGTTTTTGTAAGGCGTGAACACGCTGTAGGTGCCACTGGCCTGCGTGAGCACTTCATCTTTTTCAAAAATCACTGTGTCTTTGAACGTGTGAAAGCCGATGTCGTCTTGCATGAGCGCATCGCGTACCGAGAGATCGCGGGCAACAGCGTGCGGCTCGTAGTCTTCATTGGTAAAAACGGCATCGACCTTTAATTCGCGCGCCAACTTCGGAATAGCCTTGTCCGCGCGCGCATGGCGCACCATCAATCCGCCACCGAGCTTTTTCAACGCCGCGTCCAGCTCGCGAATGCTTTCCCAAATGAACTCAACGCGGCGATCATTTTTGCGCGGCAAAGCGTCGAGGATTTCGCTGTCGTAGACAAAAACGCAGTAAACGCTTCGCGCCGATTTAAGGGCGTGATAAAGACCGGCGTTGTCGGTCGCGCGCAAATCGCGGCGGAACCAAAAGAGTGCGGCGTCCAGTTGCAACGTTTTCATAGTCAAGCGAGTCGTAAACGGGTAAAATTTGATTTTAGTGAACAGCATCAATCTTACCAATCATTTTCTGATCGCCATGCCCGGCATGGCTGACCCGTATTTTTCCAAATCGTTGACGCTGATTTGTGAGCACAACGAAAACGGCGTGATCGGCGTGGTCATCAACCGCCCCATCGACGTGACCCTCGGCAGTCTGTTCGAGCAGGTCAATATCGAGCTCAAAGACGACGCGCTGCGCACCCAGGCGGTGTACTTCGGCGGACCGGTGATGGTGGATCGCGGCTTTGTATTGCACCAGCCGCTCGGCGACTGGAGCTCAACCCTTAAAATCGACGACGACACCGGCCTCACCACGTCCAAAGATATTCTGGAAGCAATCGCCGAAAATCGCGGCCCCACGCGCGTACTGGTGACGCTCGGCTACGCGGGCTGGGCGCCGGGCCAACTGGAAGACGAAATCAAACGCAATGGCTGGCTCACGGTCGAGGCGAGAACCGCGATGATTTTTGATTTGCCTGCTGAAGCGCGGATCGCGGCGGCAATGGGTCTGCTGGGGCTCAATTACGGCAATCTATCGGACATCGCCGGCCATGCATAGGGAAGAAACCATTCTCGGTTTCGATTTCGGCGAAAAACATATCGGTGTCGCCGTCGGCAATACCATCACCTCGCAAGCGCAGGCATTGATGACGTTGCACGTTGAATCGAATGCGGCGCGTTTGACCGCAGTCGAGAAACTGGTGACCGAATGGCAACCGGCTGGTTTTGTGATTGGTCAGCCTGAGCACGCGGATGGCGCACCGCATGAGGTAGCGCATCTGGCGAAAAAATTCGGTAACCGCTTGCAAGAAAAATTTCGTCTGCCGGTCGCGTACGTCAATGAAACCCTGAGTTCGACTGAGGCCAGCCGGATGCTGGCAGCGCGCGGCATCAAGGGCATCGCACAGAAATTGCAAATTGATGCGGTTGCGGCACAGGTGATTCTGCAAAGTTATCTGGATGAAAGAAATCGCCATGCAGCTTGATGCCGAACAACTGCTCGTAGCGCTTGCCACCAAAATCGGCACGCTCCCCGCTGACACCGCCGTGGTCGGCATTCACAGCGGCGGCGTGTGGGTCGCGGCGCGGCTGCATCAAATGCTTAAGGTCGGGCTGCCGCTTGGCTCGCTCGCCGTCACTTTGCATCGCGATGATTTTGGCAAGATCGGATTGCATCCGCAGAAAAAATCCACCGACATGCCGATTGATATTAATGGGCGGCACATCCTGCTGGTCGATGACGTGCTCTACACCGGTCGCACCTTGCGCGCCGCGTTGAACGAGTTGTTCGATTTTGGCCGCCCCGCGAGTGTGAAACTTGCCGTGCTGGTGGATCGCGGGCTGCGCGAGCTGCCGTTTGCGGCCGACTACATCGGTGCGACGATGACGCTGGATGCGGCGCAGGAGCTGGTGTTGACCAACGACGACCATCATTTGCGGTTTGACGTGCGGACAAAAGATATTTTGAAGAAATCATAATGGCACTGACATTCAATCCCCAACTCACCGCTGACGGAAAGTTAAAGCATCTGCTGACGACGGAAGGCCTGCCAAAAAATTTGATCGAAGCCCTGCTGGAGACAGCGGATCAATTTGTGAGTGTCGGCGACCGCGAAGTAAAAAAAGTGCCGATCCTGCGCGGCAAATCGGTGTTCAATCTTTTTTTTGAAAACTCCACCCGCACCCGCACCACCTTCGAGATCGCCGCCAAACGCCTGTCTGCCGACGTGATCAATCTCAACATCAACGCCTCCTCAACCACCAAGGGCGAATCGCTGCTCGACACGGTCGACAATCTGGCGGCGATGAATGCCGACATGTTCGTGGTGCGGCACGCCGAGTCCGGCGCGGCACATTTGATCGCGCAGCACGTGAAACCCGGTATCGCCGTCATCAATGCGGGCGACGGTCGGCACGCGCATCCGACGCAGGGCTTGCTCGACATGTATACGATTCGCCACTACAAAAAATCGTTTCACAATTTGAGCGTCGCCATCGTCGGTGACGTGCTGCATTCGCGCGTGGCGCGCTCCGACATCCACGCGCTGACCACGCTCGGCTGCCCCGACGTGCGCGTGATCGGCCCGAAAACGCTGGTGCCGACGGAGGTGGCGCGAATGGGCGTGTCGGTGTTTCACGATATGGCGCGCGGCCTGGAAGGCTGCGACGTCATCATCATGTTGCGCCTGCAAAACGAGCGCATGAATGGCGCGTTGCTGCCGAGCGCACATGAATTTTTCAAAAGCTACGGCCTCACCGCCGAAAAACTGGCACGCGCAAAGCCGGACGCCATCGTCATGCATCCGGGGCCGATGAACCGTGGCGTGGAAATAGATTCGCCGGTGGCAGACGGTCGGCAGAGCGTGATTTTGCCGCAGGTGACGTTCGGCATTGCGGTGCGCATGGCGGTGATGGCAAGTGTGGTGGGCGCATGAAAATCCAGATCAATAACGGGCGCTTGATCGATGCCGCAGCTGCGCTTGACGCCGTGCAATCGCTCTATGTCGCTGGCGGCAAAATTGTCGGTGTCAATGGAGCGCCTGCGGACTTTAAAGCCGACAAGATTATTGATGCAACCGGGAAAATTGTTTGTCCCGGCTTGGTCGATTTATCGGCAAGGTTGCGCGAGCCGGGATTCGAGCACAAGGCAACACTTGAGAGCGAAATGCTCGCCGCCGTCGCGGGTGGGGTCACGTCGCTGGTGTGTCCGCCCGATACCGATCCGGTGCTGGATGAACCGGGCTTGGTGGAAATGTTGAAACGCCGCGCCGACGCGCTGCATCAAACGCGCGTCTATCCGCTCGGCGCGCTGACCCTCGGTTTGAAGGGTGAGCGTTTAAGCGAGATGGTCGAATTGACCGAGGCGGGATGCGTCGGATTTTTTAACGCCGATGCGCCCATCGTCAATACCAACACCTTACTGCGCGCGATGCAGTACGCCGCGACTTACGGCTACACCGTCTGGTTGCGTGCCGAGGATTTTCATCTGGCCAACAGCGGTATCGCACACGACGGCGAAGTCGCCACACGTCTGGGCCTGGGCGGCATTCCGGTCAGTGCAGAAACGGTGGCGATTGCGACCATCACGATTCTCATGCGTGAAACCGGCGCAAACGTCCATTTGGCGAGGCTCTCCAGCCGGTTGGGGGTCGACGCGGTGCGCGCCGCCAAAGCCGATGGGCTGCCGATCACGTGCGATGTCGGCATTCACCACCTGCTGCTGACGGATCGCGACATCGGCTACTTCGATGCGCAATATCGATTCGCCCCGCCGCTGCGCAGCCCTACTGATCGCGATGCGCTGTCGCGCGCGGTGATCGACGGCACCATTGATGCGATTTGTTCGGATCACACACCGCACGATGCGGACGCCAAAAACGTGCCGTTCGGCGAAGCGCTGCCGGGCTCGACCGGACTCGAATTATTGCTGCCCTTGACGCTCAAATGGGCCGCTGCTGCCGACGTGGGGATAGCGTTCGCGCTGAAAAAAATCAGCGCGGATCCGGCGCGCATATTGGCGCTACAGGCCGGCGCGCTCAAGGTCGGCGCGCCAGCCGACATTTGCATTTTCGACCCGCGCGCGTTCTGGGCGGTGACCGCGCAAACGCTGCGCAGCCAGGGCAAAAATTCACCGTATCTGCGACGCGAGTTGGAGGGTCGCGTGTCACATACGCTGGTTGAGGGCAGGCTGGTTTTTCAGGCTTAGCCGCCGCGCGCGGCAAGTTTATAACGCGTGGCAGGTTTTATAATGGGATTCTTCTTTCGGCTGTTGCCGCGCCATTTTGTATCGTGATTCGCCATGAACCCACTGCTGGATTTTTCCACCCTGCCGCGTTTTTCCGCCATCACCCCCGCGCTTGTCAAGCCTGCCATTGCGCAATTGATCAATGATGCCGAGGCGACCGTTGAGACGATTGCCACAGCACACGCGCCACCGACCTGGGAAAATTTTGTCACGCCGCTCGATGATGTGACCGAGCGTTTGTCGCGCGCGTGGAATGTGGTCGGGCATTTGAATGCCGTGGTTAATTCGCCCGCATTGCGTGAGGCCTACAACGGCATGCTGCCCGCCGTGACGGCGTTCTGGACTTCGCTATCGCAGGACCAACGCCTGTTTGCCAAATACCAGCAAATACGCGCGTCTTCAGCCACTTTGGCCCTGAACGCCGCGCAGAATAAGGTGCTTGACAATGAAATGCGCGATTTCCGCTTGGGCGGCGCGGAATTGGCCGCTGACAAAAAGGCCCGCTTTAAAGCAATCCAGGAAGAGCTCTCAACGTTGATGGCGACGTTCAACGACAACGTACTCGACGCCACCAACGGTTTCGCCCATTTTGTTGACGATGAAAATGAACTCGCCGGCGTGCCCGACGACGTGAAGGCCTCCGCGCGCGCGGCCGCCGCGAAAGAAGGTAAGTCCGGCTGGAAAATCACCTTGCATCAGCCGTGCTACTGGCCCGTGATGCAGTACACACGCAATCGTGGATTGCGTGAGCGCCTGTACCGCGCCTACGTCACGCGCGCCTCCGAGCTCGGCGCTGATGAAAAACTGAATAACGACGATGTGATCAAACGCATTCTGCGTTTGCGCGCCGAGACCGCGTCGATATTGGGCTACAACAATTACGCCGAGGTTTCGCTCGCCACCAAAATGGCCGAAACACCTGCCGAGGTCATCGCATTTATTGACGACATGGTCAAAAAATCCAAGCCGTTCGCCGAACAGGATTGGCAGGAGCTGATCGGCTTCGCGCAGCGCGAGCTCGGCATGGCCGACGTTGAAGCGTGGGATGTCGCATACGTGTCGGAAAAATTGCGCGAGCAGCGTTACGCGTTTTCGGACAACGAG
This sequence comes from Betaproteobacteria bacterium, assembly GCA_043793345.1. GTDB lineage: Bacteria > Pseudomonadota > Gammaproteobacteria > Burkholderiales > Usitatibacteraceae > UKL13-2. Next base: position 11,724 of record JAYVXF010000012.1, read on the forward strand.
GTGAAGCAATATTTTCCGGAAGCACAAGTGCTCGCCGGACTATTTCGCGTCATCGATTCGCTCTACGGCTTGACCGTGAAACCATCGCGCGCCGACACCTGGCATCCGGATGCGCGCTTTTTTGATCTCGTCGACAAGTCAGGCGGCATGGTCGGGCAGTTTTATCTCGATCTCTACGCGCGCGACGCCAAGCGCGGCGGCGCGTGGATGGATGACGCCATTAATCGCCGTCGCAAACACGACCACATCCAGCACCCGGTGGCGTATCTCACCTGTAATTTTTCAGCACCCGTCGGCGATAGACCGGCGCTATTCACGTTTGACGAAGTGATCACGCTGTTCCATGAATTCGGCCACGGTTTGCACCAGTTGCTGACCGAGGTCGATGAACTTTCCGTCTCCGGCATCAACGGCGTGGAATGGGACGCGGTGGAGCTGCCGAGCCAGTTCATGGAAAATTTCTGCTGGGAGTGGGAAGTGCTCACGCACATGACCCGGCACGTTGAAACCGGTGCGGCATTGCCCAGGGAGTTATTCGACAAAATGATCGCGGCGAAAAATTTCCAGGCTGGCATGCAGTTCGTGCGTCAGCTCGAATTTGCCCTGCTCGATATGCGCCTGCACGCGGGATTTGATGCCGGCATGGATGATCTGGAGGTGCTCACGGCAAGCGTTCGTGCGCAAGTGGCGGTGATGAAATATCCCGATTTCAATCGCAGCACGCATGCCTTCGGCCATATTTTCGGCGGTGGCTACGCGGCAGGCTATTACAGCTATAAATGGGCCGAGGTATTGTCTGCCGATGCCTATGCCGCTTTCGAAGAAACGGGTGTGCTGAACGCGGAAACCGGCGCCAGATTCCGGCGCGAAGTGTTGGGTCGCGGCGGTAGTCGCGCGGCGCTCGCCTCGTTTACGGCCTTTCGCGGTCGTACGCCCGAGATGGCGGCGCTGTTGCGGCATAATGGAATGAAGATGGCGGCGTGATTTAATCGGGCCGCTGCTGCATCCAAGCTTGGAGGAGGTCGCATGAAACTCGCTGCTACAATATTTTTTGCCCACCGTGTTGCGCGCGGATTTTTTGCGTTGTCTCTGGCAATTGCGGCAACTGCAAATGCGCAGGAAATTTTTCGCTGGGTCGACAAAGACGGCAAGGTGCATTACGGCGATATCTTGCCGCCTCCGGCTGACGTGAAAAACGTCCAGACCAAAAAGCTCAACGATAGCGTGATCGAGCAGGACGCGATGCCGTTCGCCGTGGCAGCGGCTGTGAAAAATAATCCGGTCACGCTGTACGCCAATAATTGCGGCGAGGCATGCAATGACGCCAAGGCATTACTCGCCCGGCGCGGCATTCCCTTCACTGAAAAAAATCCGGCGTCTGACCCGGACGCAGCCACGGCACTGAAGGCGCTGGTTGGTGCGTTACAGGTGCCCACGCTTACCATCGGTGCGAACACGCTGCAGGGATATGAGGAAGGCGGCTGGACGACCGCGCTTACTGCGGCAGGATACCCGCGCTTTAATCCGAACCTGCGGCAGGGCACCGCCAAGGCCGCTCCAAAGGCATCGCCGCCCGCATCGGTACAATAAGTTTGAAACTCGCCGCCTGGAACGTCAATTCGCTCAACGTGCGCCTGCCGCACGTCGTCGAGTGGCTGAAAACCCATCAGCCGGATGCCTTGTGTCTTCAGGAATTAAAAATGGAAGACGCAAAATTTCCGCTCGAAGCCTTTGAAGACATCGGCTATCACGCGGTTTTCAACGGACAAAAAACCTACAACGGCGTCGCCATCATTTCGCGCGCGCGGCCGGAGGACGTGCGTAAAGATTTCGCCGGTTTTGAGGATCATCAAAAACGCGTGATCGCCGCCACCATCGAAGGCGTGCGCGTGGTCTGCGTCTACATTCCGAACGGGCAGACAGTCGACTCGGAAAAATACCAGTACAAGTTGCAATGGCTGGCCGCGCTGCAGGCCTACATGCGAGAGGCAATTGCCGAGTATGGTGACGTGGCGCTGCTCGGCGACTACAACATTGCCCCCGATGATCGCGACGTATACGACCCAAAGGCGTGGGAGGGTCAGGTGCTTTGCTCTGTTCCGGAGCGCGATGCGTTTCGCGGGCTGGTCGGCTTGGGGCTCGCCGACAGTTTCCGGCTATTTGATCAAGCCGAAAAAAGTTATAGCTGGTGGGATTATCGGATGAACGGCTTCAAGCGCAATCTCGGTTTGCGCATTGATCACGTTCTGCTCACGCCGGGCATTGCGGCGCGCTGCACATCCAGCGTTATCGACGTTGAACCACGCAAACTCGAACGTCCGTCGGATCACGCACCGGTTTTCGTCGAGATCGGCTGACGCGCACGCTACAATAGGGTCTCCCGCTGGTTCTGGCATCCAAACCACTAAAGCTGCCCCGATGAATGCGCCCGATCATCTCCTGAATTCTGACGCCGTCGGCCTGGCGCGTTACGATATTCTCGGCACGCCGCCCGAGAGCGCATTCGACGATCTGGCGCAGCGCGCGGCCGACGCGTTGGGCACCAGCATGGCGGCGATTTCCTTTTTTGAACGCAGAAACGTGGGCGCAGGCGCGGTCGCGTCAAACGATAGCGGCGATGCCGCATCGCCAATCACGCAGGAATGGTTCAAGGCGCGCACCGGATTACCGTTTGCCGCACTCGCACCGGCGCACTGTTTTTATCTGCCCGTCTTCACGGCCACACCGCAGCGTCCCACGGTGTTTGTTATCCCCGATGCACTGGCCGACAAACGGTTTCGTGATCACCCCTTGGTCGCGGGGTCGCCGTACATTTGTTTTTACGCCGCCTGCGGCATTTTCTCGCCGACCGGCGAATTGCTGGGTGCCTTGTCGGTTTTCGATACCGTATCGAGGGAAATCGTCGCGCGGGAATTGGAGGCGCTGAAAAATCTGGCCGCTCTTGCGCAAGCGCGGCTGGAAGCCCGCCGCGAACGGCTTGCGGTACATGTCCGCGCCCCGAGCCATGATTCCGCACAACCCGTCGTCCATCTCACCACCGAGTTCGCCCAACTCGAACAATTACTCGAAAACGAGATCGCCAGTCGCAAAGCGGCCGAAGCAATGGTGCGTTACGAAAAAGATTTTTCCGATGCCGCCATTGAAAGTCTGTCGGGGGATTTTTTCATGTTCGAGCAAAGCGGCAGGATGGCACGCTGGAACCAACAATTTGCCAGCAGCACGGGACACAGCAAAACCGATCTTCTACAGATGCGGGCGCTCGACTTTATCGGCGAAAAGGATCGTGCGTTGGTGGCCGATGCGATACGCCGTATTTTCGAGAATGGAGAGGAGGTTGCGCTGGAAGCAGAAATGCGCCGCAAGGATGGAGCGACATTTCCATATGTATTTCATGGCCGCGCCGCCGATATCGACGGGCAACGCTACTGCATTGGCCACGGCCGCGACATCACCGATCAAAAACGCGCCGAGCGCGACGTAACCCGCGCTAAAGAGCGGCTTGACCTGGCGCTGGTCGGCTCGGGCCTCGCGATATGGGATTGGGATCTGGTCGGCAATCAGGTATTTTTCAGTGCGAACTGGCAAGCCCTGCTCGGCGTGCGCGCGATCGACGGCGAAGGAATCGTCTATCGCGGCGACGCGGTCGAGGCGTGGAATCATCCTGATGACCGCGCACATTTTCACGCCGGATTGGTCGCGGCGGCCAAGGGGACGGCTGACGATTTCCAATGCGAGTTTCGCGCGCCCGGCGCGACCGAAGAATGGGTGTGGCTACAATCAAAAGGCAAGGTCACCGAGCGCGACGCGACCGGTCGCGCACTGCGCATGACCGGTACCACGGCAAACATCACCAAGCGTAAATCGGCCGAGGAACGCGTCGAATTCCTCGCCACCCGCGACCCGCTTACAGGCTTGCCGAACCGCATGCTGGTCAATGACCGGCTCGAACAAGGGGTGGCCAATGCAGCGCGAAAACGCGCCGGTCTCGCCTTCATGTTCATTGATCTTGATCGTTTCAAAACCATCAACGATTCGCTCGGTCATGATGTCGGCGACGAATTGTTAAAGCGCGTCGCGGCAAGGCTGTCGGCATGCGTGCGCGCAAGCGACACGGTGGCGCGACTGGGCGGCGATGAATTCGCGGTGATTCTGGAAAATCTGCCGGGCAATGGCAATCTGGACGTCCACCAGGGCGCGCAACAGGTGGCCGAGAAAATGATTGCCGCGCTCGCCTCACCGATCATGATCAACACCCACCACCTGACCACCTCGTGCTCCATCGGTATCGGCATTTATCCGACCGATGGGCCGGACCCAAAAACACTGATGAAACACGCCGACGTGGCGATGTACGACGCCAAGGCCAAGGGTCGCAACAATTACCAGTTTTTTTCGCATGCGTTAAACGCGCGTGCGCAGGAGCGGCTGTCGATTGAAAATTACCTGCGTCTCGCCTTGCGCCGTGACGAATTGCTGTTGCATTACCAGCCGCGCGTGTCCTTCAAGACCGGCCAGATCACTGGTGTGGAGGCGCTGATTCGCTGGCAGCATCCGCGTCACGGCCTGCTGTCACCGGACAAATTCATCGGCGTCGCCGAAGACTCCGGGCTCATTGTGCCGATGGGTGAGTGGGTGATTGAGCGTGCCTTTCAGCAGATCGCCGTGTGGCAGAAAAAAAGCGGTCGCGATATCCGGCTGGCGGTGAATATATCGGTGGGGCAAATGTTTGATGGTGATCGATTGGTACGCGCGCTCGAACAAACGGCGAAGGCGACCCAGCTCGATCTGCGCACGGTCGAATTGGAGATAACCGAGAGCATGCTGCTTAAAAATATCAACGACACGGCCGCGTTGTTAAAGCAGCTCGGCGATATGGGCTTGGGCCTGGCGATCGATGATTTCGGCACCGGCTACTCGTCGCTTTCCTATTTGAAGCAACTGCCGGTGGACTCGATCAAGGTCGATTCTTCCTTCGTCCGCGATATCGGCATCGACCCGAACGATGAGGCGATCGTTCGCGCCATCATCGCGATGACGCATAGTTTGAAACTCAATGTCATCGCCGAGGGCGTCGAGAACGAAGATCAATACCGGGTGCTGCGCGATCTTCAGTGCGATGAATATCAGGGCTTCTTTTTTTCCAGGGCGTTGCCGCCGGCCGAATTTGAAGCGCAGTTTCTCGACATAAACTAATGCGGATGAATATTTTTGAAGCAAAATTCGTATTCGTCATTCCCGCGAAGGCGGGAATCCAAGTTCTTGCAGCAGAACGGCACTGTGAAAACTTGGATTCCCGCCTTCGCGGGAATGACAGTGATGTTGATTTTCGATTTTCGCTCATCGCCTTCGCATGCGTTTTGAGCATCGTCGGCCTGGTAGGGTGCAGCGAAAAGGCATCTTCAACTTTCCAGGGCTATGCGGAAGGCGAGTCATTGCACATCGCCGCCCCGTTCGCTGGCGTGCTCGATCAGCTGCAGGTCACGCGCGGGCAACAGGTTGCCGCTAACGCACCGCTGTTTGTGCTCGAGCAGGCGAGCGAGGCTGCACAGCGCCGTGAAGCGGAAGCCCGCCTTGCAGCGGCGGCGGCCCGGCTCGCGAATCTGCAAGCGGGTCGCCGGTTAAGCGAAGTTGATGCGGTACGCGCGCAAGGGCAACAGGCTAAGGCCACGCGTGAACTTTCAACGTCACAACTGGCGCAACAGGAAAAACTTTTCAAGCAAGGATTTATTTCTCAGGCGAAGCTCGATGAAGCCCGCTCGCTGTATCAACGCGATCTGGCGCGCGTCGCGGAACTCGATGCAGAAACCAGAACGGCGACGACCAGCGTCGGTCGCGCGCAAGAAATCGACGCGGCCAAACGCGAAGTCGATGCCGCAAAAGCGGTGTTGGCGCAAAACGATTGGAAGGTCGCGCAAAAATCGATGATCGCGCCGCTTGCAGGATTGGTCGAGAACACCTATTTCTCACGCGGAGAATGGGTGCCCGCCGGACAGCCGATAGTCAGTCTGCTGCCGCCGGATAAAATCAAGGTGCGTTTTTTTGTACCCGAAAATATCCTCGGCAACATCAAGGTTGGACAAAGCGTTTCACTCGCGTGCTCAGGTTGCGGTGCGCCGATCAAGGCAATTGTTACTTTTATTGCCGCCCAGCCCGAATTCACGCCGCCGGTCATTTACAGCAAGGATTCGCGCGCCAAGCTGGTGTTTTATGTCGAAGCGAAACCGCCGCCCGAGCAAGCGGTGCGCCTGCACCCAGGCCAGCCCGTGGATGTCGCGTTCGACTAAGGTTGCTGTGCCAGATCAACTCGTCATCGATGTCAACGCGCTGAATAAAAGCTATGGCGACAAACACGTCGTGCGCGATTTTTCGTTGCAGGTGAAACGCGGCGAGATCTACGGTTTTCTTGGCCCAAACGGCAGCGGAAAAACCACTTCCATCCGTTTGATCTGTGGACTGCTGAAGCCCGATAGCGGCAACGGAACCGTAATGGGCTTCGATGTGATCAAGCAGTCCCCGGCAATCAAGCGCGAAGTCGGCTACATGACGCAGCGCTTTTCGCTTTGGGAAGATCTGACGATTCGCGAAAATCTCGATTTCGTCGCGCGCATGTATGGCATGAGTGATCGCGTTACACGCGTCACTGAGGCGCTCGAAAAACTGGGATTGCTGAGCCGCCAAAACCAGCTCGCCGGCTCGCTCTCCGGCGGCTGGAAGCAACGCCTCTCGCTGGCCGCCTGCATGTTGCATCAACCGCGTTTGCTGTTGCTCGATGAACCCACCGCAGGTGTTGACCCAAAAGCGCGGCGCGACTTCTGGGACGAAATTCATCGTCTCGCGGGCGCTGGCATAACCATTCTGGTGACGACGCATTACATGGATGAAGCCGAGCGCTGCACACGACTGGGCTATATCGCCTATGGGCGATTGCTTGCGACCGGAACGATGCAGGAAGTGATCGCGCAGCAGCATCTTGCGACCTGGATCGTGCGCGGACCGGAATTGGCCGCGCTGGCCGAAAAATTACGCGCCGTTAACGGCGTCTCGCAGGTCACCGCGTTCGGCAACACGTTGCACGTCACCGGCCCCGATGCGGCGGCACTGACCTCATCCTTGCGGGCGCTCAAACTCGGCGAGCGCTATCAGCTGGAGGAAGCGGACACGGCACTTGAAGATGTGTTTATCCATTTGATGGGCAAAGCGGAAGACAATTTCCAATGAAGCTGCCTTCGCTGTCTTTTGCCCGTTTGACTGGTGTGATGATCAAAGAATTCATCCAGATGAAGCGGGATCGCATGACCTTTGGCATGATCGTCGGCATTCCGGTGATACAGCTCATCATGTTCGGTTTTGCGATCAACGCTGACCCCAAAAATTTGCCTATCGCCATCGTCTCGGCGGACAACAGTGTCTATTCGCGCAGCCTGATTGCCGCGATGGAAAATACCAAGTACTTCACCGTCGTCAAGGTGGCTGAATCAGAAACGGAGGCCAATCGATTGCTGGACACCGGGGACGTGCAGTTCGTCGTCACCATTCCGGTCGACTTCGCGCGGAAACTCGTGCGCGGCGAACGCCCCAGCCTGTTGATCGAAGCCGATGCCACCGATCCATCGGCCACCGGCAATGCGATTGCCGCATTGCAGGCACTGCCGCGTTTGGCGTTGCAGCGCGATCTGGTCGGTCCCTTGCAAAATCTGGCGGCGCAGCCTGATCCGGTCGATCTGCGCATACATCGCCGCTACAACCCCGAAGGCCTGTCGCGCTACAACATCGTGCCCGGTCTGATCGCCACCATCCTCACGATGACAATGGTGATGATGACCGCGTTCGCCATCACCCGCGAGCGCGAGCGAGGCACCATGGAAAATCTGCTCGCGACACCGGTTCGACCGGTTGAAGTGATGATCGGCAAAATCGCGCCCTACATCATCGTCGGCTACATTCAGGTGAGTGTTATTTTGCTCGCAGCAAAGTTGCTATTTGAGGTGCCGATGGTGGGGAGCCTCGCGCTACTGTCATCGGTTCTGTTGCTATTCATCGCGGCCAATCTCGCCTTGGGTTTCACATTTTCGACGGTGGCAAAAAATCAATTGCAGGCGATGCAGATGTCGTTCTTTTTTCTGTTGCCGTCAATTTTGCTTTCCGGTTTCATGTTTCCGTTTCGCGCCATGCCGGGCTGGGCGCAGGTGATCGGCGAATTGCTGCCGGCCACGCATTTTCTGCGGGTGATTCGCGGCATCCTGCTTAAGGGCAATGGCTTTACGGAAATCTGGCCGCACCTTTGGCCGATCGCACTGTTTATGTTCGTCGTGGCGACGATTGCGCTGATCCGTTATCGCGAGACTCTGGATTGAGCCCGCGATAAAGCACCTCTGCCGAGACCCGGTCTGGATCTGAAGATGCCGCCCATAGTTCGCGCTGCATTGCATTTAACGCATGAATGACTGGATCATTTTCCCGCGCGCGCTGCGTGACGAACCACAGCGTGGAATCAATCTCGGCGTCGTCCCAGATGCAGATTTCGCCCGCCGCCGCTTTTTCAATCGCGACCTCTTCGCGCATCAGCGCCATGCCGACACCTGACACCACGAGCGACGCGATGACGGCCTCCTGATCGGCTTCCACTACGCGACCCGGTGCCACGCCGTGTTGCGCAAGGAGCGTGTGTGCGAGCTGATGATGGCTACTGATGGGCGGCGGAATGATCCAAGGCATCGCGGCGACCTGCTCCCAACCCGACAGCCGCAAACGATCCGCCCACGCCGCCGGTGCAACCACTCTGAAGATGAGCCGACGCAACGGCAGCCCGACCACGCTCGGGTGCCTTAGCTCGCCGTAATAAAAACTCGCGTCGAGCACGCCGTCGCGCACCTGGTCGAGTGCGACACCGGTGATCCCTTGATGCAGCTCCATTTCCAGTAGCGGATGTCGCGCGAGTGCAGCGCTGATGAACTCGCCGATGCGGGTGAGGTTTGGGTCGCCAAGCGTGCCGATACTGGCCTTGCCCTGTAGCTCGCCCTTGAACGACAGCGCGACATTGTCCATGACACGCACGGCGGCCAGTATTTTTTCCGCTTCTGTTAGCAGGCGGGCACCGGGTGCCGTCAGCACCATGCCGCTGGCGGTACGCTCAAATAGCGTCAAGCCGAATTTGTCTTCGAGCGCCTTTAGCTGCGCCGAGACAGCAGGCTGGCTCACGTGCAGCTTTTCGGCGGCACGGGTGAGCTGGCCGAGCTCGGCGATGGCCGCGAAACTGCGAAGTTGGTATAGCTCCATCGAAGTTGATCTTTGCGGTTGTCTGAAACTCATTCTATGCCTAAATGTTGCAATGCAACAAATACTTGGCGCTGGTATAAGCAAATTCAATGGCCAGCATCCAAACATACGATTGGCTATTTCGCGGGCTCGCTCCTATCTTATGGATTGTGCAACGCAGCAAAACAGCAACTAATCAGCAGAAGGTATGACATGAAGATGACCGATCAAATGGAGCGCGATTATTTCCAGGGCGAACTAGACTATGGCCGCGCAAATCGTGGCGAAAGCACGGATGCCGACGATCTCGGCGCGGCGTCGGTGGTGGTGGCCGTATGGGCCGTCGCAGTGATGTTGATGATTTGGCTTGGCCGTTAAAATCGCGGCGCATTTTGCGCGGCAATGATCTCGACCTCCGTTAACCTCTCCTCCTCCACGCCGCTGGCGTGGATTCAGCCCCTGTGACCGTTGGTCATGGGGGCTTTTTTATTTGGTTAACGTCTAGCACTGGCGCGGCGTTTGAGGCATTTGTGCCCCGAAAAGCGCATGCATAGGCGGTTTACGCCAAGAAATGCTGGAGAACGCGCCATTTATAGATTGTCATTTCGAACCCAGCTTCATCGGCGGAGAAATCTGCTTTATTGTCGCGTTGAGAAAAAGCAGATTTCTCCCTTCGGTCGAAATGACAGGGGTATTTTTCAAAGCGAACCCGTCGAAACCGATTTTGTTCCGCTACCCCAGCCGTTTCAAAAACACGCCCATTTCTTTGGCCGCCTGCTTGTCGCCTTTCGCATTCGCCGCAGCAATTCCGCTGCCATAAGCCGCGCGCGCGCCGACGTCATCGTGCGATTGTGCTAACGCTTTGCCGAGCAATTTCCAGGCGGCTGAATAGCTGCTGTCCTGCGCCACTGCCGCGCGCAAATGCAGCACCGCCTGATCGAGCGCGCCGACCTTCAGATATTCGCTACCGAGTGAAAAACGCAGCAGCGGATTGTCCTTGCCCTGCGCCAGCATTTTTTCAAAACTCTCGATCATGCCCATTGCCGTCAACTCCTAAAGTCTGCATACGCCGTGCGGAAGTAGTTTCGGCTATTATCAAGCCAGCACAGCAAGATTTTTTTGTTGGCTGCTGTGACCGCAATCCGATGTTACCGGCGTTACTGATCATGCGCCCGTCAACGGCTGCATCCCGCAGCGACGCGATTCATGTTCCACCAACTGCGCTGCGCATTTTCTTGTTTAGCCGTTTTTGCCATGTCAGCCGGTTTGCAGGCGCAACCAAAATCGCGCGAGGTTTACAACAAAAACCGCGACGGCATGAAACAGCCGGCCGCTGACCGGCCTTGGCACGCTGGCAACGGGATTGAAACCGGTGAAGTGAAGTGCGCTATTGTGTCGCTGTATGAAATTTCCGGGAGCACCAATGCATGCATTCATTCGCGGCGTATGTTTGTTGGCGGGTTTGATTTATCCGCTGCTGGCATTGGCCGCCAATCAGACGGTGACCTTCGCGCCAGTATCGACGGTCGGACTCGGCGTATCACCGATCACGTTGACGGCGACAGCCACCAGCGGCCTCACCGCCTTCACGTTCGCCACCGGTAGTGCCGCGAGCATCTGCAGCGCCGCTGGCGACAAGCTCACCATTGTCGGCGTTGGCATCTGTGCGCTTACCGCCAGCCAGGCTGGTGACGCCAACTTTTCCGCCGCATCCGCCGCCGCCAGTGTCAACGTCGTCGCCAATCAGGCTACCGTCACACTCATCGCTGTGCAGTCGCGGAAAACCCACGGCGCGGCGGGCATCTACGATGTGCCGATCGACTTAGCACCCGTGGCAGGTGCGATCACGGTCGAGCCGCGCGCCATCGGTGCAGGGCACGACATCGTTTTCCAGTTCAGTGGCCCGGTGACGTTTGTGCGTTCCGCGAGCGCGGTGGATACGTTCGCCAATTCTCAAGCCGGCACGGTTACGTTCACCGCCAGCGAAGTCACCGTGAGGTTTGCGAGCGTGAGCGATAACAACAGCCTGATGGTCTCTTTGCTCGGCGTGAACAACGCGGTGGATAAAGTCGTCGCGGTTGGTTTTCTGCTTGGCGACACGAACAATTCACGCTCGGTGAATTCAAGCGATATTAGCGGCATGAAGGCGCGATCCGGACAGACCACCACGGACGCGAATTTCAGGTTTGACGTGAACGCCAGCGGCAGCATTAATTCCTCGGACATCTCCGCCGTCAAGGCGCGCTCCGGGCTGGTGTTGCCGATGCCTGCCGTGAGCACCGCACCCACCATCACCGGTGGCGCGCCACTGGGCATCGGCTCGATCAACCAGTTCTATAGTTTCACGTTCACGGCGACCGGCACGTCGCCAATTACATGGTCGCTCGCCGCGGGCACGTTGCCGCCGGGCTTAACGCTGTCAGCGACCGGCGTACTCAGTGGCACGCCGACCACCGCCGGTCTTGTCATTTTTTCAGTGCAGGCGGCGAACGGCGTGCTGCCGAATGCAGTGACGACCGATTTTGCCATCAAGGTGACGACCACGGACGTGTCCACCGATGGTGTTACCTTGCCGAACGTATCCAAATTCGCATTCATCGCTCCACCAGAACGCGTGATGCCGCTGTTGAACGGTGCAGGCTCGGAAGTCAACGCCTACCCGATGGATCCGAACCGATGCGCCACAACGCCTGCGCTGGCGCGCTCGTGGCAACACAACATCGATCTTGCCGATTACAAGGGCAAAAATGCCTTCGACTTTTTTGACATGCCTGCCAACCAATCGCTGAGTTATAAATTCACCGTCGGTATCGTCGATGCAGCGGGTGGCTTTATTTACAACGACAGCGCGAACGCCAGAGTGCGGCCGACATTTATTTCAATCACCGAGACGCCATGTAATTTTGACGTGTCGAAACTGGTGCCCGAAGCAACTCGCGACCCCTGCTTTTCCACCGGCATCAACGGCCAGGGCGTTAACTGGGCAAACATTACCGGCACGCTCCCTGCGTCTTATTGTCGTCTGGTAAAGGGCACGACGTACTACTTGAATCTGCGCTTTCAAGACGGACGACCGGTCGCCGACGGCGGCTCGCCAACCAGCGATTCCTGCACCGGCGTGGGAAATTGCGGCGGGATTATTCAGGTGCTGTGAACACCAGCATTGGCGCGCCTCACAGGCCGAAAAGGCGCGGAAACGCCCGCCACTGCTGGTGTTGATTGCGCGAGACGGGCGCGTACAACGATAACTGTTCGGTAAAATTAACCTTTAAATATTGCAGATCATCATGGCTCCAAACCAACATTCCGCTTCACCTGCTTCACCTGCTTCACCTGCTTCATCCGCGTATACCTTGTCGCCTCCCCGCGGTGACCACGACCATGCAGTGCCCCTGGTGTTTGATTCCCCGCACAGCGGCGTCATTTATCCGCCCGACTTTCCGCATGTCGTACCACTGGCCGTGTTGCGCCGCGCCGAGGACACGCATGTCGATGCGCTCTACCAAGCCGCACCCGATCACGGTGCGACCCTGATTGCGGCCACTTTTCCGCGCAGCTACATCGACGCCAATCGCTCGCTGCTGGACATCGATGCGGCACTGCTCGATGCGCCGTGGCCGGGCCCGGTTAACGCAAGCCGCAAAACCGAAAAGGGCATCGGCCTGGTGTGGCGCAAGCTCGATACCGGCGAAGCGATTTATCAGCGACAGCTAAGCGTTGCCGAGGTGCAGGCGCGCATCTCAAACTGCTATGCGCCGTATCACCGGGCAGTGCGCGATGCGATCAATGCCGCGCACAAACATTACGGTGCGGTGTGGCACATCAATTGTCATTCGATGCCTGCCACGTCCTCGATCATTTCTGATGAAGGGCCGGGTAAAGCGCGTGCTGATTTTGTATTGGGTGACCGCGATGGCACCACGTGTGATGCGGCCTTTACGACATTCGTCGCGCTGTCGCTCTCCGGCATGGGCTATGACGTGAAGATCAATGATCCGTACAAAGGTGTTGAGTTGGTGCGGGCTTATTCCGACCCGACCGAACACAAGCATTCGCTGCAAATCGAAGTCAATCGCAAACTTTATATGAACGAGGCAACGCGCGAGCCCAACGAAAATTTCGCGGGACTTCAAGGCGACATCACCAAGCTTATCGAAGCCATTGCCGGCTATGCACGTCAACACATTCCCGCCGACGGACATCATCACGACTGCGGCCACGACCATCACGATCACGATCATGGATCGAAGCATGGCCATTAAAGTTGGCGCGTCGCCATACAAAGTTGAGCTTTCACCGCCCGATATCGCCGACTACCGGCAGGGTAATACCGGTGTTGAATACATCGCGACCATCGACAGCGGCAACGCGGGCCCGCATGTGATGGTGAACGCCGTCACGCACGGCAATGAATTGTGCGGCGCGATTGCTGTCGACCGCCTGCTTAAAATGGCTGTGCGACCGACACGCGGCAAATTGACACTAAGCTTCGCCAACGTCGCCGCGTTTCATTCCTTTAATCCTGTGCTGCCACACGCGTCGCGCTTCGTCGATGAAGATTTCAATCGCGTCTGGTCGAGCGCCACGCTCGACGGCCCGCGCCAGTCGGTGGAGCTGACGCGCGCGCGGGCGATGCGGCCGATCATCGATCAGGTTGATTTTTTGCTGGACATTCATTCGATGCACGATCCGCACGAGCCGGTGATGATTTCTGGCCCGCTCGACAAGGGCATCGCGCTATCGAAACAAACGGGCGTGCCTGAATTCATCGTCGCCGATGCGGGTCACGCCAACGGTACGCGGATGCGCGACTACGGTGGTTTTGGCGATCCCGCATCGCATAAGGCGGCGTTGCTGGTTGAGTGCGGTCAACACTGGGAACGCGCCAGTGAAGATTTGGCTTGGCAAACGGTGTGGCGTTTTCTGCGCGCACTTGATGTGGTTGATGCAGCGCTTGCCGAATCGCAAATTGAGCGCGCGCTTCCCCCGCAGCAGAAAGTTGTGCGCGTGACCGAGGCGGTGATTGCCAATGGCACGGATTTCAAATTCGCCGTAGGTTTACGCGGGCTCTCCATCATTGCCAAGCGCGGCGATGTCATCGCGCACGATGATGGCAAGCCGGTACTCGCACCGTATGATGACTGCGTGCTCATCATGCCGACGCTGATTCACGTCAAGCGCGGATTGACGGCGGTGAGGCTGGGGCGTTTGGAATAACTTGCATTGAAGACCATCGCAAGACCATAGAAAAATATTGTCATTTCGAGCGCAGCGAGAAATCTGCTTTTCGCTCAGATTGCGAGAAAAGCAGATTTCTCGCTGCGCTCGAAATGACAGATTATTTTTTGCGTAGATCGCCATTTGGCGC
>JAYVXF010000013.1:0-2794 GCA_043793345.1 Betaproteobacteria bacterium
GTTGTCGGTCGGCGCGGTGCAAGGCGATGGCGCACTCGACCTCAATGACTGCACCGGTCAGTACGATCTTCACACCACCACGCCAGAGACTGCCACCACGACCCACTATTTCTTCGCCACCCGCCGCAACCACGTGGTCGAGGACGGCGACTACAACAAAGGCAAGATCGAGGCCATGCACGCCGCGTTCGAAAACGAAGACGGCCCAATCATCCAGGCGGTGCAGGCAGAGATGGATACGACGGACTTTTTCAGCCTCGATCCGGTGCTGATGACCAACGATGTCGCGCCGGTCAAGGTGCGCAAGCTGTTGCGGCGTCTGATCGAGAAAGGCAAGGCGACCGAGGCCAACAGGCCGGGGGCATAGCTTGTGCGCGCGCGCATGAGGCAATCATGGCACTAACTGCAGCCGCACTCGAGCGCTCCATACGCGGCTATTTCGCGGCCTGCAATGCAGCCGACAAGGCGGGGATGATGGCCTACTTCGCGCCGGACGGAACGCACTATTTTCCGTCCGGCAGTCCCTTCGGTATGCTGCGAGGTGCCGAGGTCATTGCCGATTTCTGGGTGCTGTGTGTGGCCGAATTGGGCTCCCGATGGACCGTCGACAATCTGGTGATTGACTGTCGAACACGGCAGGCCGTCATCGAGTGGTCGCACTTCAAGACCCGTGCAGGACAACTGCTACGAGGCGATGAATGGTATCGATTCAACGCGGCAGGCCAGATCACCGAAATCCGCGCCTACTATGCCTGTCCGGCACACGAGGGCGCACCGGTACATGAATTGGGCGGCTTTGATTATGCGGCACGAGGCTATCCGCTGAAGGTGCCGAAATCATGAAATGTTTTTATAAAAATTGTTTTGATTCGGCAACTAAACGGCCATGAATTTACAAATTAATCAGCCGCAAATCCATTGGCAAGCCGCGCATCAGGCAGTCGATGCCGCAGCGCAGAAGGCGTTGGAACTCGGCGTGAAAATCAACGTGGCCGTGGTCGACGCTGGCGGCAACCGGGTGGCGTTTTTGCGCATGAACGGCGCGCCGCTGCATTCCATCGTGATCGCCGAGGATAAAGCTTTTACCGCCGCCAGTTTTGGGCTGGCAACCGAGCAATGGTCTGCCGTGCTAAAGCTGCACTCGGAAGCCGTGCAGCGCGGGCTGCCAAAGGTTGAGCGCTTCGTCATGTTCGGCGGCGGCGTGCCGATCCTGGTCGATGGTCAATTGATCGGTGGCATTGGTGTTTCGGGTGCATCCGAAGAGCAGGATGGCGAATGCGCGCGCGCAGGCCTCGCCGCAATCGGCTTGCTCGCCTGATGATTTGTTCAGTGGCAATTTCGCGTTCACGATCAGTGACGCCACAGTCGACTTTAATTAAGGATAACAACACATGGATTTGAAACTTGCCGGTAAGCGCGCACTGGTCACCGGCTCCACCGCCGGCATTGGCTTCGCCATCGCGCAGACGCTCGCCGCAGAAGGCGCCGAAGTCATCGTCAACGGGCGTACGGCGGCGCGTGTTGATGCAGCGTTGGCGGCAATTGCTGCGAAGCTGCCGGATGCCAACATTATTGGATGCGCGGCGGACGTGTCGACCGCAGCAGGCACTGCATCGCTGCTGTCACGTCATCCGCACATCGACATCCTGGTCAACAACATCGGCATCTTCGATCCGCGCCCGTTCGAGGCGATTGACGACGCGGAGTGGTTGCGTTTTTTCGAAACCAATGTGATGAGTGGCGTGCGCCTCGCGCGCCATTACCTGCCGCAGATGAAGGCGACCAACTGGGGCCGAATTATTTTTATTTCCAGCGAATCCGGCCTCTGCCCGCCGGCCGAGATGGTGCATTACGGGATGACGAAATCAGCGCAGCTCTCTATCGCGCGCGGCTTGGCCGAGACCACCACCGGAACCGCGGTCACGGTAAATTCGGTGCTACCGGGGCCGACGCGCACGGAGGGCGTCGCGGAATTCTTTAAGAAGATGGCGGCGGAAAAAGGCATAGGCGAGGCCGAAATGGAGCGCTTTTTTTTCAATGAAGCACGCCCGACGTCGATTCTCAAACGCTTCATCGAGCCTGCCGAAGTGGCCTCACTGGTAGCCTACATTTGCAGCCCGTTAGCGGCCGCAACCAACGGTGCTTCGCTGCGCGTCGAAGGCGGCATCGTGCGCAGCATCGCTTAAGGGCGCGCGCTCGCCAGCGGATTTTCCATTAACAACATTTCACAGGATCAAGCCATGAACACCAACCCAGAAATCGGCAAAGCAATCGTTGCCAATGGCATCAACACCAACTACCACGACGTTGGCAGCGGCACGCCGGTGCTGCTCATTCATGGCTCAGGGCCCGGCGTCACCGCATGGGCGAATTGGCGGCTCACCATTCCAGCGCTCGCTGAAAAATTTCGCGTGGTGGCCCCCGATATGGTCGGCTTTGGCTATACCGAAAGACCCGCCAACGCACGTTACAACATGGCCAACTGGGTCGATCACGCGCTCGGCTTTATGGATGCGTTGAAAATTGAACGCGCACATGTGCTCGGCAATTCTTTCGGTGGCGGCCTCGCCCTGGCCCTGGCCATTCGCGCGCCGGATCGCGTGCAGCGTTTGGGGTTGATGGGCAGTGCGGGCGTGTCGTTTCCGATCACCGAGGGTCTCGACCGGGTGTGGGCTTACACGCCCTCCATCGACAATATGCGCGGGCTGCTGGATGTATTCGCGTTTGATCGCACGCTGGTCAATGATGAGCTCGCACGCATGCGTTACGAGGCGAGCATTCGTCCGGGATTTCA
>JAYVXF010000014.1:0-9113 GCA_043793345.1 Betaproteobacteria bacterium
CGAAGAAACCAAGGCGTGGGTTAAGGCGCAAAACGCCGTCACCGACAAATATCTGGCTTCACTCCCGCAACGTGAACCAGTCAAAAAACTTTACAAAGAGCTATTCAACTTTGTGAAGTTCGGCACACCGTTCAAAGAAGGCGGCCGCTATTTTTATACGCGCAACGATGGTTTGCAGCAGCAGGCAGTGCTTTACATGGTGAAGTCGCTCAACGATGCGCCGACTGTCGCGCTCGACCCGAACACGCTCTCAAAAGATGGCACCGTCGCAACAACACGGACTGTTGTCAGCCGTGATGGCAAGCATCTGGCATACGGAATTGCCAGTGGCGGCTCGGATTGGCAGGAATGGAAAGTGCGCGATCTCACAAGCGGAAAAGACCTGCCCGACCTCATCAAGTGGGTGAAATTTTCCACCGCAGAATGGACGCCGGATGGATTGGGATTTTTCTATTCCCGCTATGACGCGCCGTTGGCAGGCAAAGCGCTGACGGACAGTAATTATTTTCAAAAACTTTACTACCATCGCCTCGGCACCGAGCAAGTGCGCGATGTGCTCGTATTTGAAAACAAACAGCAAAAGGAATGGAGGTTTGGCGCCAGCGTCACTGACGATGGGAAAAATTTGTTTATCCTTGTTTGGAAAAATTCGGGTTGGAAGAATGGATTGCTGTGGCTGCCGCTGAAGAATGGGGGTTATAAAGGTGCTGCCAACAAGTTGGTGCCGACGCCAATTACAATGGAATTCGATGCAGAGTTCTCGCCAGTGGGTACGAGCGGCAATGCACTTTGGGTAAAGACCGATCTTGAAGCGCCCAAGGGTCGCATCATCGCGATCAATCTCACCCAGCCTGCTCGCACGAGCTGGAAAACAATTGTTGCTGCGCGCGACGAAACCCTTACTGCCGCGAGCGCAGTTGGCGGGCACTTGTTTGCGCAATATTTGAAAGATGCCGCAGCAGAGATTCGTGAGCATGCAAGTGATGGAAAATTCATTCGTGCAGTTGTACTTCCTGGCGTTGGAACTGCGGCTGGCTTCGGCGGGCGCTTTACGCAGAACGAGACATTCTTCAGCTACCAGAGTCTGACCACGCCTGGCGAGATCTACAGCTATGACGTTAAATCGGGAAAATCCACGTTATTCAAGCGGCCTAAAACCGCATTTAACGCCGACAACTTCGAAACGCGCCAGGTGTTTATCACGAGCAAGGATGGCACCAAAGTGCCGATCTTTATCGCGCACAAAAAAGGTGTAAAGCTCGACGGCAACAACCCGACGATTTTGTACGGCTACGGTGGATTCAATGTCAATGAAACGCCGACCTACCGGGTCACCGCGGCCGCGTGGATGCAGATGGGCGGCATTTATGTCACCACCTGTTTACGCGGCGGCGGCGAATACGGCGCCGCGTGGCACGATGCGGGGACGAAGCTGAACAAGCAAAATGTGTTCGACGATTTCATCGCGAGCGCCGAGTGGCTGATCGCAAACAAGTACACGTCGCCTGCCAAATTAGCGATTAACGGCGGCTCCAACGGTGGCTTGCTGGTGGGCGCAGTATTGAATCAGCGCCCTGAATTATTCGCCGCCGCCGTACCGGAAGTCGGCGTGATGGACATGCTGCGCTTTCACAAATTCACCATCGGCTGGGCGTGGGTGTCGGACTATGGCTCCTCCGACAACGCGGCCGAATTTAACGCGCTCAAAGCGTACTCGCCACTGCACAATGTGCAGCGCGGCAAGCCCTATCCACCAACGTTTATCATGACGGCCGACCACGATGACCGCGTGGTGCCTGCGCATAGCTTCAAGTACGCAGCCGAAATGCAGGACGCCGCAATGGTTACGGCGCTTCAAGGTGTCGGCTCAAGCGGACCCATCCTTGCCCGCATCGAAACCCAGGCCGGCCACGGTGCGGGAACGCCGACCTCAAAGACGATTGACGAGCGCGGCGATTTGCTCGCCTTTGTGGCCAATGCCTTGAAACTTGAGGTGAAGTAAAAATGCTTGCGACTCGCGCGATCTGTAAGCTGCATGGCTCGAACAGTCATTTCTGCTAAATTATAGATATGAAAATCATCGGCATCGCAGGCTACTCCGGTAGCGGCAAAACCACCCTGATCGAAAAAGTCATTCCCTGTCTGGTCATTGAAGGCTTCCGCGTCTCGCTCATCAAGCATGCGCATCACGAATTTGATCTCGACCAGCCGGGAAAAGACTCGCATCGCCATCGCATGGCCGGTGCCAGCGAAGTGCTGGTGACGTCGAGCCAGCGCTGGGCGATGATGCACGAGCTGCGTGGAGCGCCCGAGCCGACACTGGATGAACAGCTGAAACATTTTGCGCGCTGCGATGTGGTGATTGTGGAAGGATGGAAACATCACGCCATGCCGAAAATTGAAGTGCATCGCAAGCTCTCGGAAAAACCGTTGCTGTTTCCGGAAGACGCATCGGTGATTGCAGTCGCCAGCGACGAGTCCCTTGCGACCGACCTTCCGCAATTTGATCTCGATGACGCCCAGGCAGTTGCGCAGTTCATCATTAAATTTCTTGGACTTCGTGACGTTGCAAAAACGACGAAGGCAGCGACGCCTGCAAAGGCCGCAATCCACGTGGTGAAATAATGTTAAACGTTTTATATTTTGCGAGTCTGCGCGAAACCGTCGGCATGGCGAATGAGCAAATATCGTTGCCGGTGCCAGCCGAGGTTAGCGCCTTGATTGCTGCATTGCGTGCGCGCGGTGGCGTATGGTCCGAAGCATTGGGCGCTGACAAGCGCTGGCGCGTCGCGGTCAATCAGGAAATGGCGGCGATGAATACGCCGTTGAAGGCCGGCGACGAAGTGGCCATCTTTCCGCCCGTGACGGGCGGCTGAGAGACCAGCCGCAAACGACACAATAGTGAAACCCATGTTCAAAATTCTCGTTCAAAAGCAGGACTTCGTGCTCGGTGCCGAGGTACATGCGATGCGGCAGGGCAACAACGCCAAAATCGGTGCGATCGTATCGTTCGTCGGCCTCGCCCGCGACATAAACGACGGCGCGGCCGTGTCAAAACTTACGCTCGAACACTATCCTGCAATGACCGAAAAAGCGCTCACCGCGATCGTCGAACGCGCGCGCGCTCGCTGGGATGTGATCGATGCGACCGTCATCCACCGCTTCGGCGAGCTGGAACCCACCGACCAAATCGTGATGGTGATCGTTGCCAGTGGCCATCGCAGCGACGCATTTCAGGCCTGCGAATTCATCATGGATTATCTGAAGACCCGCGCGCCGTTCTGGAAAAAAGAAACCACCGCGCGCGGCGAACGCTGGGTCGAGGCGAAAAAGAGTGACGAGATCGCACAGTCGCGCTGGTACGGCGAAGGAAAAATAGGAGCGAAGTGAGCATGGCGCACAAAAATGTTCTTGGTGGTGAACTGGAAAGCTGCTGCGCATCGCCGATGACCGGTTATTTTCGCGACGGCCATTGCCGCACCGACGATAGCGATCAGGGTTCGCACACGGTCTGCGCGCGCATGACCGAAGAATTTTTAGCCTTCAGTAAACGTACCGGCAACGATCTCTCCACCCCGCATCCCGAGTTTGGCTTTCCCGGATTAAAAGCCGGCGACAAGTGGTGCGTATGTGTCGCGCGATGGGAAGATGCGTTTCTCGCCGGCGTCGCGCCGCGCATCGTGCTCGCCGCCACCCATGAGCGCGCGCTGGATGTGGTGGAGCTTGAGGAATTGAAGGCGCATGCGCTGGATTTGAATTAGCGTATTGTACAAAATACAACCCTAGCATCCGCGCGCCTCGCCAGCCATTTATGCGCCAAACGCCGCGCCAATGCTGGTTCTACGCACTCTTTGCAAAGAACACCGAAGCAATTTCCACCGCACGCAGGACATCCGCACGCGACACATCGAGGTGCGTGACCCAGCGTTGTTTACCGTATGCACCGGAGATAAAAACGCCGTGCGCTTTAAGATGCGCATTGAAATCCGCGAACAGCGGCGCAGGCACGTCAGCCCATAGAATATTTGTTTGCGGCGCGTCGATTTTCAATTGCCCGTTTGAGGCTTTCACCAAGCCGTTGGCGAGCAGCGTTGCATTGGCATGATCGTCGTTGAGACGTTCAATATGATGGTCAAGCGCATACATTCCCGCCGCTGCAATCACACCTGCCTGGCGCATGCCGCCGCCGAGCATTTTTCGCATGCGCCGAGCTTTGGCGATGAGCGGTTTGCTGCCGAGCAGCAGTGAGCCTACCGGCGCGCCGAGACCTTTGGATAGGCATACCGATACGGTGTCGAAGGAAGCGCAGATTTTTTTTGCAGCCGCAATTGGCGTGACCGACGATGTAGCCGAATAGACGGCCGCGTTGAACAAACGCGCGCCATCAAGGTGTGTGGCGAGGCCGCGCGCATTGGCAAGTGTTTTCACGTTAGGCGCGTACTCCGCAGGCAACACCTTGCCGCCCCAGGTATTCTCCAGCGCGATGAGGCGGGTGATCGCATAGTGCGCGTCGTCGGGTTTGATTGCCGCCTCAATTGCGGCGATGTCCATCGTCCCATCGCCGCGTTGCTCAAGTGGCTGCGGCTGGATCGAGCCAAGCACCGCCATGCCGCCGGCTTCCCAGCGATAGGTGTGCGCCATTTGCCCGACGATCACTTCGTGGCCGCGTTCGCAGTGCGCCAGCAGGGCGAGCAAATTGGTTTGCGTGCCGCTGATGCCGTAGAGCGCTGCGTCGAATCCCAACATTGCCGCCGCTTTTTCTTCCAATGCGTTGACGGTCGGGTCCTCGCCGTAAACATCGTCGCCGACGGGCGCATTCAACATCGCCTCGCGCATCGCGGCGGTTGGGCGGGTGACGGTGTCGCTACGAAAATCCATGGTGCGGCCATCCTTTCAATTTGCACGATGGCGGTTCATCCATCGTGCAACATTTCCCACCCCAGCCCTTGGGAGAGGGCAGGGGTGAGGGCTGGCGTGAGGGGGAATTTTTTCTAAACGCCACAAAAAATATCGCGCGTCAGGCTGATCATTTTGAGAATGCGCGCATCCGCGATGCGATAGAGGACTTTGGTGGCTTGCTTACGCGAGTTGATCATGCCGCAGGCCCTGAGTATGGCGAGATGCTGGGAGACATTGCTTTGCGTGGAGCCGACCGCATCAATGATGTCGGTCACCATCATTTCGCCCGACGACAGCAGGCACAAAATTTTGATGCGCAGTGGATGCGACATTGCCTGCATGGCAACGGCGGCTTGCTCGATATTTTCGGCCTTGCCGATGAGGGCAAAAATATCCAGTGGCATGATTTCCACGGGCAATGTTTTTGCGGTCAGTTTTTCTCTGGTTGCCATGATTATCTAATGTCGCGACGGTGTGATCGTGTCAAGAGCCAGACAAGATTCAAGAGCCAAACGCATTCAACCCCGTTTGCGCGCGGCCGAGAATGAGCGCATGCACATCGTGCGTGCCCTCGTAGGTATTCACCGCCTCCAGATTCATCATGTGGCGGATGACGTGATATTCGTCGGCGATGCCGTTGCCGCCGTGCATATCGCGGGCCACGCGGGCAATATCGAGTGCCTTGCCGCAGGCGTTGCGTTTGATAAGCGAAATCATTTCCGGTGTGGCGCGCCCCTCGTCCATCAACCGTCCCACGCGTAGCGAGGCTTGCAGCCCGAGGGTAATTTCAGTTTGCATATCTGCTAATTTCTTTTGCACCAGCTGCGTGGCCGCGAGGGGCTTGCCAAACATGATGCGGTCGAGCGTATATTGCCGCGCGGCATGCCAGCAGAACTCGGCCGCACCCATCGCGCCCCAGGAAATGCCATAGCGCGCTTTGTTCAAACAGCCGAACGGGCCTTTCAACCCGCGGACATTCGGCAACAAATTTTCTTCCGGCACGAACACATCGTCCATTACGATTTCGCCCGTGATCGACGCACGCAAGGAAAATTTGCCTTCGATCTTTGGTGCCGACAATCCCTTCATGCCTTTTTCGAGGACGAAGCCGCGAATCGTTTCAGCATCCGACATGTCTTTCGCCCAGACGATAAAAACGTCGGCAATCGGCGAATTGGTAATCCACATTTTTGCGCCGTGCAGGTTGTATCCGCCCGCGACTTTTTTGGCACGCGTCTCCATCGACGAAGGGTCGGACCCTGCGTTTGGTTCGGTGAGGCCGAAGCAGCCGACCAGCTCGCCAGTAGCCAATTTCGGCAGCCATTTTTCGCGCTGCGCCTCATTGCCATAGGCGTGGATCGGATGCATCACCAGCGACGATTGCACGCTCATTGCCGAGCGATAGCCGGAATCAACACGTTCTACTTCACGCGCGATCAAGCCGTAAGCGACGTAGTTCACTCCCGCGCAGCCGTAGCCGTCGATGGTGGAACCTAAAAATCCGAGCGCGCCCATCTCATTCATGATCTCGCGGTCAAATGTCTCGTGGCGGTTCGCCATCAACACCCGCGGCTGCAGTTTTTCCTGGCAGTAGGCATGCGCCGCATCGCGAATCATCCGCTCTTCATCCGAGAGCTGGTCATCGAGCAGTAAGGCGTCGTCCCATTTGAATTGTGCTTTGAGGTCGTTCGGTTTCATGATGTTTACGTGATGTGTGCTTTAGAACGCTTATTTTACGCCGAAGGACTAAACGTTTTTACATCACGTTAAGGCGGTGCCACCCGTCGCGCAGATTTATGTCGACTCACGCCGACCAAACAAAATGCGCCGCCAGCGCCAGCGAAATAAACGCCAGCAGAAAATTCAACCATACGCCCATGTTGGTCCAGTAGGCCTCTGGAATTTCCCGTGGCCCAAGGCTGCGAATGACGCGCCGGTATTGTAACGACGCCGTGATACTGACCACCGCGCTGACCAACAGCAAGCCGATGCCCAGCCACAGCGAGAATCCGCGTTGCGACAACGTGAGCGGCTGATTATTGACCATGCGCAGAAATAGTCCGAAGCGCTCGACGACGAAACCGAACGCCATCAAGGCAATGGCGCTGCGTTGCCACGCGAGCAGCGTGCGTTCGGCAGCGAATAGTACGCGAGGATCGTCGAGGTAGGACATGGCTATTTCCGAAACAGGCGGTAAGCAAAGTTACCACCCAGCATCGCAACAATAAAGATAATCGCGTCGGGTTGCAAACCACCTGCAACCACCAGCGCCGAGCCGGGACAATAGCCAGCAAGTGCCCAGCCGGTGCCAAACAGTGCGGCACCGGCGACGAGCGGCATATCAATTTGGTTCGACTCGGGCCAGTAAAATTTTGGCGCAATGAGCGGGTGTTCACATCTCCGTGCCACACGGTACACAAGGTAGGCGACGACCACGCCCGCGCCCAGCACCGCCATCAATTGCGGACGCCAGTCACCAAACACATCCAGAAAGCCCTTCACGTTGGCGGGATCGGTCATACCCGACACCAGCAAGCCGACCGCAAATAATGCGCCCGTCAACAAGGCGGAAATCATTTGTCCCATCAGCGTGCTCCGGTCAAACGGAGGGCGAGGGTAATCGTGATGCCGATGCCCAAAAATACCAGCACCGCAACCAGTGATCGCGGACTCAATCGCGCGAGGCCGCAGATGCCGTGACCGGATGTGCAGCCACTGCCCATGCGGGTGCCGAATCCCACCAGCAAGCCAGCGGCGATGAGCAGCGCGGTGTGATTGAGGCTGCTGCCCGTCGATGTTGTTGTCGCCATCGCTGTCGGAAACAACTGGTGCGCCACCGTGCCGGTGAGTACGAGACCGAGCAGGAACGCCCAGCGCCACGCGTCGCGACTTCCTTCAACAGTACGATGAAAAATACCCGAAATCCCGGCGACACGGCCATTGAGCAGCATCAATCCGCCGCTGGCGAGTCCGATCAGCGCGCCCCCAAGCAAGGAATTTATCCACGATTGAGAATTCATGCGTGCGGCTCCAGGGCAGCTGCGGTCGTGTTTCGCAGTGCCAACATGCCACCGGTGACGGTACAGACGTTGTCAACGCCGATTTTGAGCAAGGCATCGGCGGCTACCAGCGAACGACGACCCGAGCGACAAATGAGAAAAAGCGTGCGATGCTGTTTTGCAAGGCCGGCGAGCGCGGCGATATCGGTGCAGTCCATGCGCACTGCAATCGGCAGCGAATCTTGTAGAAAGTCCGCCGCATCGCGCAGATCCGCGAGCGCGTCGTTTGCGGCATCGAAGGTCGATTCGAGCTTACGCGCCATCAGCATTGCCGGCACCGCTTCTCCGGATTGCAGCGCACCGCCATGACGGTTTGCCAACACCGCTTGGTCGAGCATCGTCGGCGGTGCCAGTTTGAGATTTTTCATCAATGCACTAAAAGTTGCCACATCTTTGCCTGCGACACGCGGGTTATGACGTTTCTCATGGCCAATGGTCGAGCTATGTCGATGGCGATAATCATGGCCAGGCCAGACGATGGTCTCGTCCGGCAGTCCGAATAATTTGGCGGTGATGCTGTGATACATCGCTTCGCTGTTGCCGTTCTGGAAATCAGTGCGACCACAACCTTCGATCAACAACGTGTCACCCGTGAAAATATTTTTTCCCCAGAGATAGGACAAGCTGCCGGGTGTGTGCCCTGGCGTGGCGATGACGCGAATCACGCCATTTCCCAGCGGAATCTGGTCACCATCCACCAGCGCCTGATCGTGGCCGATGGAGCCGCACTGCGCGCCGATCGCGGTGCCAGCGCCGGTGGCAGCTTTGAGTGCATTGGCACCGGTTTCGTGATCGGCGTGAACGTGGGTGTCGAGAATCCAGCGCAACTTTAAACCGTGACGCGCCAGCTCGCCCAAGTCGCGGTCGGCATGACCCAGCACGGGATCGATAATCGCGGCTTCGCGGCTCTCATCGTCAGCCACGATGTAGGTGTAGGTGGACGACGGGACATCGAACAATTGCAGCAGCATGTGTATCTCCTGTTGATCTCGGGTTAAACACATTATCCAGCCACCATGCAGGTTCGTCAGTGACGATTGTTACAATGCGGATGAATCTAGTGTCCCGACCCAGAAATATCGATACATGAAACGGCGTCTTTTTCCGCATGGCGGCGTTGCTCGTCGTTGCCATAGGCCATGCTATGTCGCCTCC
>JAYVXF010000015.1:0-9110 GCA_043793345.1 Betaproteobacteria bacterium
CGTTCGCGTCCTCTACCGGCTTGCCGACATTGATGAACCGGGAAAAACGCTACATCCGCAAAGACGGATCGGTGTTCTGGGCTCAACGCTCGGGTGTGGTGGTTCGCGACGCGGCGGGCACGCCGCTTTATGCGCTGGGCTCGATCGAGGATGTATCGACCTATCACGCATCCCAAACCACCCTGACAGCGCTTAACGAATCGCTCAGCGCCATCGTTAAAACGTCACCGCTGGCGATCTATGCCGTCACCACGGCGGGCATGGTGACACTTTGGAATCCGGCAGCCGCAAAAATATTTGGCATGCAAGAGTCGTCGGTTCTGGGAAAATATTCGCCACTTTGGATGTCGTCGCAAGCCGTGGCGGCGGACATCCGGCGGCGGGTCATGCTGGGCGAAACGCTGCATAACATCGAGACCACCTGGACCGGTGGTGACAACGTTTGCCGCGAAATCAGCCTGTCGGCGGCACCGTTGCGTGGTGCGCAAAATGAGGTCGTGGGCGTGTTGGTGACGGTGTCCGATATTACCGACGCGAAGCGCACCACGCGCGCGCTGGATCAGCAACTGCTGTTTACGCGTGAGCTGCTGGAAGTGATTCCTTCGCCGATTTTTTACAAGGGTGCTGATGGACGATACCTGGGATTTAATCGTGCATGGGAAACGTTTTTCGCAAAAAATCGCGAAGCCTGGATAGGCAGCAGCCCGGCTGATTTGCTAACGCCTGACGACGCGAGATTGGCTGAGATGGAAGATCAGGAACTGCTGAGCAGTGGTAAGACCATCGCGGCCGAAAGTGTGGTTGCGGATGGAAATGGCAAATACCACGACCTCATCCGGCACATCAGCCGTTTCACAAACGCTGACGGAAGTCCCGCTGGCATCATCGGTGTTTTAACCGATATCACCGAATTTAAACAGGTGACGAAAGCGCTTGAGGCTTCTGAAGGCCGCTTCAAGGCGCTCACCGAGAGCGCGATGGACATTGTCACCGTGCTGGATATAAACGGCATCATCCTGTATCAAAGCCCTTCGGTAACGCATTTACTTGGCCACGATCCGCGCGACATGATTGGCCGCAGCCAGTTCGACTTGGTGCATCGCGACGACGTTGAATCGATGCGCGTCATGTTTCACGAATTGATCGAGCGCGGTGAAATGACGCGACCGCTTGAGTTTCGTGTCATGACCAAGGCGGGTGCATGGCGAACGCTGGAATCTATTGGCAAAAATTGTCTCGACATTGCCAACGTCCGCGGCATCATCGTGAATACACGCGATATCACCGAGCGCAAGGTGATCGAGCAACGCATCCAGTATCTGGCGTATCACGATGCATTGACGGAACTGCCGAACCGCTCGCTGATGCAGGATCGCATTTCGCAAGCGATCAGCCACGCAGAACGCTCTGCAAAGCGATTCGCGGTGATGTATATCGATATCGACAACTTCAAAAATATCAACGACACGCTCGGTCACGACGCCGGTGACGAACTCCTGCGGCAGATTGCGCGGCGGCTTATTGAGTCGGTACGCAGCCACGACAGCATTGCCAGACAGGGCGGCGATGAATTCATCGTGCTGCTCGATCAACTGGAAGGGCAGCCGGGTGCGAGTCGGGTCGCACAAAAAATTCTCGACGCACTGCGCGCGGCGTTTTTAGTTGGGCGTTCGGAGCAGCATGTGTCGGCCTCAATCGGCATTGCGCTTTATCCCGAAGATGGCGCTGACGCGCAGACCCTGTTGAAAAACGCCGATACCGCCATGTTCCACGGCAAGAGTTTGGGAAAAAATACCTATCAGTTTTTCACGCCACAAATGAACACCGCCGCGAAGCGCCGCGCGACGATGGAATCGAACCTGCGCGCAGCGGTAAAGAACGGCGATTTCAAACTGGTGTACCAGCCGCAGATTGATTTGAATTCGGGCGAAATCGTCGCGTTGGAGGCATTGGTGCGCTGGGTTTCCGCGCAAAGCGGCAGCGTCATGCCAAGCGAATTCATTCCGCTTGCCGAAGAAACCGGTTTGATCAATGACATCGGACTCTGGGTGCTTCGTGAAGCCTGCCAGCAGGCAAAACAATGGCTGGACGCAGGTTTGCCGCGTCGTCGCATCGCGGTCAACCTTTCGGCGCGGCAGTTGACCGATAAGCGTTTTGTTGAACTGCTCGCACGCGTACTCGACGAGACCAGGCTCGATCCGGCACTGCTTGAACTGGAAATTACCGAGGGACAGGTCATGCGTCAGGCAGAAGGTAGCATTGCGCGGTTGACCGAAATAGCCGGCATGGGGATTCAACTGGCGATTGATGACTTTGGCACCGGTTATTCAAGCCTCTCGTATTTGAAGCGCCTGCCCATCCGGAAATTAAAAATCGACCAGAGTTTTGTTCGTGATATCACCATTGACCCCAACGACGCCGCGATTGTGGTGGCCATCATCAGCATGGCCAGGAGCCTTGATTTGGACGTGATTGCAGAGGGAATCGAGACCGTGGAGCAGCTTGACGTGTTGCGTGCGAAGGGCTGCCCCGTCGGACAGGGCTTTTACTTTGGCGCGCCCATGTCGGCCGAGGATTTGACACCGTTGCTTGCACACAGATCCGTTTTCGACTACTTGCGCGTCAATGCGACGGCTTGAGGATTTTTCGTGGCCGTGGCGCGTCGCGTTTCGCAAGGGGCCGTGCAGACTCGGCGAGGAAAAGAAATAATGTGGGCAGCTTTTCCAGGATCCCGGTTTGTTTTCGCCAGGTGCTGATGCGCATCGTCGTCACCAGTTCCCGCGACCCGGTGAGATCGCGGGCGATACAAAGCTGCGTCGTCGCGGCAAGGGTCGCGAGCAAATCAGCGTGGATCGCCTGATTGCGATACGGCGTTTCAATAAATAGCTGCGTCATGTTGCGTTGGCGCGACTCTATTTCCAGCGCCACAATCGCGTTGATTCGCGCGTTTTTTTCCTGCGGTAGATAGCCGTGAAATGCAAATGTCTGCCCGTTAAGACCGGACGCCATCAACCCCAGCAGCAGTGACGACGGCCCGACCAGCGGCACCACCTGGATGCCGTGGGGATGCGCGAGTGCCACGATAAGCGCGCCGGGGTCGGCTACACCGGGAGCACCGGCTTCCGACACCAACCCGACATCCTCTCCTGCGAGCAGCGGGGCAATCATTTCGATCAACGCCTCGGCACGTGTTTGATTGTTTAATTCAACGATGGATATTTCCAGCAGCGACCGGTCAATGCCGATCTGCCTCAGAAACGCTCTCGCGGTTTTGGCATTTTCGGCAATGTAGTGATTCAGGCGGCGTGCCGTTGCGATGACCGCGGCGGGCAGGATTTGCGCGGGTGTGAACGGGTCAGAAAGGTTGGTCGGAATCAGATACAACTTGCCGGTTTTCATGCCAGCACCGAAACGCCTTCTGCACGCAACATGTCAATGAGCGCGATGAGCGGCAGGCCGATGAGCGCGGTCGGATCGTCGCCTGCCATGGAGGCGATGAGCGCGATGCCGAGCGCCTCGGCTTTGGCACCTCCAGCACAGTCGAGTGCATTTTCGCGATCCAGATAATTTTCGATTTCTTGCTTTGTGAGCGTGCGGAATCGAACCGTGGTATCCACGACACGACTCTGCATTCGGCCGGTATCAGTGTTGAGCAGCGCAAGCCCTGAGTGAAAGACCAGTGTCTGTCCGCTCATTTGTTGCAGTTGTTCGAGCGCGCGTTTTTTGGTGCCAGGTTTGCCGATGGCAACTGCGTTTTGATCTGCCACCTGATCAGCACCGATCACGAGCGCACCCGGAAATTTGTGGCTGAGACTTTGCGCCTTGGCAATCGCCAGCCGCAATGCGGTCGCTGCGGGCGTTTCCCCGTCAAGCGGCGATTCGTCCGCGGTCGGGCGTGCCGTGACATAGTCGAGACCGAGCCGATCAAGCAATTGGGCGCGGTAAATCGAGGTCGAGCCGAGAACTAATTTTTTCTTCAAAATCAATGACTTTTTGACATTTTCGCAACAAAATCATATCATGTGGCTAGAGAAAAATCGCGTGCAAAACATGTCAAAAACCATAAATATCGACCGTTTTACGCGGTTAAAGCAGGCCATTAGTGGCAAATTAGACCCGCAAAAGTTACCACGCCTCGCTGAATATTTAGCCGGTGAGGGCGGCGAAATAAATTACTCTATAGCGGGTAATTTGCTGGTCGATCCATCGGGTAGCCAACAGCGTCGAGTTAAGTGTATAATTTATGGTTGGTTTTTGTTGTCTGACCCGGTGACATTGGCCGGTGTCCGCTACGCGCTTGATGTCAATAGCACGCTCATTCTGGTCACCGACGAATCCGCGTTACCGCCGCTGGAAATGGAATCCGCGAGTGAGGATTACGTTATTTGCGGCGCGGAGATGAATATCGTGGAACGCATTGAGGAAGAGATTTTGCTAAACCTCCCCGCGCAAACGGTCAACCGCAGTGAAATGATTGCATCGCACGATGGACGCAAAGACGGCGGCGCGGCTGGGTCGCTAAAGTTCGCGAATGCACCCAAGGAAGCGGTTGCCGACGGTGCAAAGATTTCCCCCTTCGCCAAGCTGGCGGCGTTGAAGAAAAAGTAACCCGGTTTTAATTTTAAGATTTTGAATAAGGAGAAACATCATGGCAGTCCAACAGAACAAAAAATCACCTTCCAAGCGCGGCATGCACCGCGCACATGATTTTTTGACCAACCCTGCACTGGCTGTAGAGCCGACCACGGGCGAGGCGCATTTGCGTCACCACATCAGCCCGACTGGCTACTATCGCGGCCGCAAAGTCATCAAAACCAAAGCAGACGAATAAGCCTGTCACGAAAAAATAATAGTGCAGATTGATTAGCGCACGCGTGTCACGTCTTGCGCGTAGCACTCGCCGTGCACTTTCAATTTACAATTGTTTTTTGCGGTCGATCACACGCGACGAGGCAAACACGAACGTAAACTGCACGGGTGAATCGCGGCACGCGATAGACCCAACATAATGCAGACAACAATCGCAATCGATGCGATGGGCGGCGATCACGGCCCATCGATTACCATTCCGGCAGCATTGCAATTTCTCGCCCGATCGACTGATCGGCGGGTGATTGTTGTTGGCAAGCCCGAAATCATTGAAACTGAATTGAAAAAAACCAGACGCGGTAATGCGGCTGACCTTGACGCGGCTCGTCTGCGCATTGTGGGGGCCAGCGACGTGGTGGGCATGGATGAAGATATCCGATCCGCCATCCGCAGCAAGAAAAACTCTTCGATGCGCATCGCGATTGATCTTGTAAAATCGGGCGATGCGCACGCCTGCGTCTCGGCTGGCAATACCGGTGCGTTGATGGGCACGGCGAAGTTTGTATTGAAGACGCTACCCGGCATTGACCGGCCCGCCATCTGCGCGGCATTACCGACCCGGCACGGCGTGGTTTACGCGCTGGATCTGGGTGCGAACGCCGCTTGTACACCCGAACATTTGCTGCAGTTTGCCATCATGGGCGCCATGCTTTGTACGGCGGTGGAAGATAAAAAAAATCCAAGCGTAGGATTGTTAAACATCGGCTCCGAGGACATCAAGGGCAATGAAATTGTCAAAGCAGCGGGAGAACTTCTCAAGGCCAGCCACCTTAATTTTTATGGCAACGTTGAAGGCACTGATATTTACAAAGGTACCACCGACGTGGTGGTGTGCGACGGCTTCGTTGGTAACGTGATGCTGAAAACGTCCGAGGGTATGGCCAGGATGATGGGCGATTTTTTGAAGGCGGAATACGAGAACGGTTTTTACAGCAAACTCGCTGCCGTCGTTTCTTTGCCAGTCATCAAGCGCTTTCGCCATCGCATGGATCACCGCCGCTACAACGGCGCGGCGCTGCTGGGACTGAAGGGTGTGGTGGTGAAGAGCCACGGCTCGGCCGATGCGGTGTCCTTTTCGCACGCGCTTGATCGTGCCGCCTCCGAGGTGGAGCACGGACTGCTTGGTTTGATTACAACCGAAATTGAACGGATCCACGCCGAAGGCCTGCTCAGCCCGCAACCAAGCGGCGATGCAGTTGCCAGCGTGGCGGGCTGATCCCGATGATTTACGCGCGCATTTTTGGCACGGGCAGTTATTTGCCGGATCGCATCGTCACCAACCACGAGCTGGAAAAAATCGTCAATACCAACGACGAATGGATTGTTTCGCGCACCGGCATTCGCGAGCGGCACTACGCGGCTGACAATCAGGATGCGAGTGACTTGGCGCTGATTGCGTCACAGCGTGCCATCGCGGCGGCGGGCATCAATGCGACCGACATCGATCTCATCATCGTCGCCACCTCCACCCCTGATATGGTATTTCCGTCAACCGCCTGCATTTTGCAAGACAAGCTTGGCATCAAGCATAGTGTGGCCTTTGATATTCAGGCGGTCTGCGCGGGTTTTGTATTTGGTTTGGCGACGGCAGATAAATTCATTCGCAGCGGCGCGTCAAAGTGCGCGCTGGTGGTTGGCACAGAAATATTTTCCCGCATCATGAATTGGCAGGATCGCGGCACCTGCGTGCTGTTTGGTGACGGTGCCGGCGCGACCATTCTGAAAGCGTCCGATACGCCGGGCATTCTCTCCACGCATCTCCATACTGATGGATCCTACCGGCATGCCTTGTGTACCCCCGGCACGGTGGAGAATGGCAAAGTGCGGGGCTCGCCGATGCTGACGATGGAAGGCAGTACTGTCTACAAATTTGCGGTGAAAGCATTTGAAGAAGTCGCGTGGGAGGCGTTGCACGAAAACGCCATGAAGCCAGAAGAAATCGACTGGTTCATCTGTCACCAGGCCAACAAGCGCATTATCACGCATGCCGCCAGAAAGCTCGACCTGCCCGACGAAAAGGTCGTGATGACGGTGGATCGGCACGGCAATACCTCTGCTGCATCGATTCCGTTGGCGCTCGATGTGACCGTACGCGAGGGCAAAATCAAATCGGGCGACAACGTGCTGCTTGCAGCATTGGGTGGTGGATTTGCGTGGGGTGCCGCGATGCTGAAATGGTAACGATCAATGACTAAGTTCGCCATTACTTTTGCCGGGCAAGGCTCGCAGTCCGTCGGCATGATGGCCGGTTTTGGTGACATGCCCATTGTCCAGCGTACTTTCATGGAGGCTTCGGAGATTCTGCAACTCGATCTTTGGGCGATGGCCGTCCATGGCCCTGCCGACGTGCAGAATCAAACAATCAATACCCAACCGTTGATGCTCACGGCGGGCGTCGCCACGTTCCGCGCGTGGCAGGAAAAAGGCGGCAATGTGCCGACCTGTTTCGCAGGTCACAGTCTGGGCGAATATACCGCGCTGGTGGCCGCAGGCGCGCTTCGTTTCGTCGACGCGCTGCCACTGGTTCGCTTGCGCGCTCAAGCAATGCAGGAAGCCGTGCCGGCGGGCATCGGCGCTATCGCCGCAGTGCTCGGGCTGGACACCGAACAAGTACGTGCCGTTTGCGTCGATGCGGCCGAGGGAGAGGTGCTGGCGGCGGTCAATCTGAATTCGCCTGGCCAGATTGTGATTGCCGGCCACCGTGCTGCGGTCGAACGCGGCATGGCGCTTGCAAAGGCACGCGGTGCCAAGCGGGCAATAATGCTGCCAATGAGTGTGCCGTCGCATTGCGCGTTGATGAAGCCTGCCGCCGAAAAATTGGCTTCTGCCTTGAAAAGCATCGCTTGCAGGGTTCCTGCAACACCGGTCATACAAAATGCAGCGGTGCGCGCATTTTCAAATGCAGATGACATTAAGCTCGCGCTGGTCGAGCAACTTTATAGTCCGGTGCGGTGGATTGAAACAATTCAGGAGATTGCCATTGATGGCGCGACCACCGTTATCGAGTGCGTGCCGGGCAAGGTACTCACCGGCCTCAATAAACGCATCGACGCCAACCTTAATTGCCTCGCCATTGCAGACACGGCAAGTGTGGTCGCCGCCATAGACGCAACCCGTTAACAGGAGCAAGAGATGAAACCGTTGGAAGGCCAGATCGCACTCGTTACCGGCGCATCGCGTGGCATTGGTGCCGCCATTTTGCAATCGCTCGCAACCGCTGGCGCGAAAGTGATTGGTACCGCCACCAGCGACACGGGTGCTGCGGCAATCCAGAAGCGAATCGTCGATAGCGGCTGGCAGGGCGCGGGCGTCGTTCTGAATGTCGCCGATGCGGCGCAGTGCGACGCAGTGGTGAAAGACATTGAGGCGAATTTTGCTGCCGTCTCGATCCTTGTCAATAACGCCGGCATTACCCGCGACACGCTGCTGATGCGCATGAAAGACGAGGAATGGCAGGCGGTCATCGACACCGATCTCACCTCGGTGTTTCGTTTGTCGCGGGCGGTGATCAAGTCGATGATGAAAGCGCGCGCGGGGCGCATTATCAGCATTGGCTCCGTTGTGGGCTCGATGGGTAACGCCGGTCAAGTGAATTATGTCGCCGCCAAAGCGGGTCTCGTGGGATTTACCAAAGCATTGGCGCGCGAAGTCGGTAGTCGCAACATCACCGTCAATTGCGTGGCGCCCGGCTTCATTGCGACCGACATGACCAAGGCACTGGCGCCCGAGCACGTGACAAAACTGGTCGCAAACATTCCGCTCGGCCGGCTCGGTCAGGCCAATGATGTTGCCGCAGCAGTGCTGTATCTGGCGTCGCCCGCAGCGGCCTACGTGACCGGCAATACCATTCACGTGAACGGCGGCATGCACATGGATTAAGGAAGTATTGAGGCAGTATTGAGGGACGAAGCCGTCACAAGTTTACGGCCCCGGTTTTAGGTAAAATAGCGTTGTTAAATTTCACACCCCTGTTGGAGGAAGCAGCAAATGGACACTATTGAAGCTCGCGTCAGAAAAATTGTAGCGGAACAACTCGGCGTAGCCGAGGCCGACATCAAGAACGAATCCTCGTTCGTCGAAGATCTCGGTGCGGATTCGCTGGATAACGTCGAGCTGGTGATGGCACTCGAAGAAGAATTCGAAACCGAGATTCCTGATGAGGCTGCAGAAAAGATCACGAATGTGCAACAGGCCATCGACTTCATCAACGCGAATTTGAAGAAGTAATTCGTCTTACGGGC
>JAYVXF010000016.1:0-9109 GCA_043793345.1 Betaproteobacteria bacterium
GCTCGATGATTCCCGACCGAAAGAAGCGCTGACCTATCTGGAAGAATCGCGCACGATATTCATTAAGTTGCTTCCGGCCCAGCCGGAACTGGCGTTTGAAATTGCGCATGCTGACGGCTGGATGTCGTTGGCACACGAAAGAATGGGCGCTTACGAGCAAGCCATTGAAAGTCAGCGCGCCAAGCAGGCGATGTTTAAAAGCGTGCCCGATGCGGGCAAGAACCAGCAGGTTCAGCGCGGCTTGCAGAACGCCGAACGCGAAATTAGCCGGGTGGAATTAGCGCGCGGTCGGTTGGACGTTGCGGAAACGCATGCGCTGGCCTCGGTCGCACTCGCCGAAAAAAGGACAGAGGCGGATCCGAGCAACTTGTTCTGGCTGGGTGAAAGCGGGGTAGCGCGACTGCTACTCGCAGAAGTACAACTGGCGCTGGGCAACAGCATGGCAGCCCGCGAAGGCATTGCGCGCACCCGTACCGATATCGCACGCCTGCTCGTGAGCGACGCCACAAAAATTGTGTGGCACGTCGGGCTAAACGGTTCCGCACTCGCACTCGCCGCACAGACAGGCGAAAACAATGAAGCAATATTAGTCGGGCAGTTAAAAGCCTATGTGGAAAAAACGCGTGGCTTGGTTAAAGCTGGCAAGAACTTACCGCCTGGACAGGTGATGGCTGCTGCCAGTGCCGAATTCCAACTGGCTCGCTTACTGGATCAAAAAGGGCAGCAGGATGAAGCCGCTGGGCATTGGCACGGCGTCGTTGAAAGCCTTGCGCCATTTCAGCAGGAATCGAATTTTCATTTGCTCACACTATTGGCACGCGCCAGATTGGCGCTGGGCGAACGTGATGCCGCAGAGGAATTGGCACGTCGCATCGAAGCATCGGCTTACCGGCACCCCAATTATGCCGACCTCGTAAACGAGATGGCGCGCGGGAAGGGGCTCGTCCCATTGTCAATCAACAGGAGCAAGCCATGAGTCATGAAGCCAGCGTCACCATCACAAATCCAAACGGCACAGGAAACGTTGTCGCAGTGAGTATCGCCACACTCAAGCCAAAAGGGCCAAAGAAAATGGTGTGGACCGTTGACACAACGGGTTGGGAATTTGCCACCGATGGAATCACCATCGCAAACAACAACACCAGCCAATTCACCGACCCGCAGCGTTATGGCAACAACCAAAAGTTTTCCTGGGACGACGCCAACAGGGACACCCTGCAATACAAATATACGATCTGGGTACAACCGGCTGGGCAACCAACATTGGGCGCGAGTCTGGATCCTTTCATCCAAAATGGCGAGATTAGCCCCCGAAATTGATTGGTCGTGGATCTCAATAGCCGGTTTGCGTTACCGTTTGGCGATCGTGCAGGAAAAGTAGGGACAGCATGAAGCGGCCATCGCCGAGACGATAAACGAGAAAGCGGATTGGGCACGATGGAACGCGTTGGCGATCCGGCATTTTCTCGGCGGCGAGATCGCCGCACCGGATCGCGCGATGTTTGGACGTTATTCGCCACAGGGAAAAAAAGTGAAACTCTAGTATTGGAGCGGTTTTCGGAGGTAAAAATCTCCGAACGCCGCGCCAGTGCTGGTGTTTGATGCCAAAAAAACATCACAAAAAAATCACTGTCATTTCGACCGTAGGGAGAAATCTGCTGTTCCTTTTAAGCGACGAAAAACAGATTTCTCCCTTCGGTCGAAATGACAGTGTGTAGTTTCACAAACGCTCCATCAACGCGCGTTCACCGTGACGTCATCACCGCGCCGTAAGTCTTACCCCGGCAACGCCAACGGCCTCGCCTGATACGTCGTCCGCCAATGCTCAATGTCGGCCAGCATGATGTCGGCGAGCCGTCGCAGTCGTGCTGTGAGCCGGGTGTAATCGAGCGGATCAACGTTGAGTGCGCGCTTGAGTCGTTCCAGTCGCGCGACGGTGACCAGCGAGCGATCAGCAACCCGCGCGAAGTCACCCTGCATGCGAATGCCATAAAACGCCGCGCCTACTGCGGGCATCGCGGCCGTCAAGGCCGTCACGATTTCGGTCAAGCCCACGCTGCCGCCAAAATTCATCGGCACACCGGCGAGCCTGCAAACAATCCACGCGGCACAGGCGACGATGGTGGCACCAAATAAAAATTCGCCATGGTTATGCAGGCGATGCTCAAGCCTATGCATGCGTTTGGCATTGGCGCGATGGTAGGCAATCTGGTCGTCAACCAGAGTTCTCGCCGCCGCATGCACGCGTGACAGATAGGCATCATCGGCCGTCGCGTGTGGCAGCCCGAGCTCACGCGCAGTGGCGCGTGCAAGCCAGTGTACCCAGCCTGGCAGCGCGCCAACATCGGCACCCGCGCTCGCACGCAAGTTGAGATTGCCCAAGGCACTCGTCATCGCCAGTGAGCGCAGTTGCTCGGCCAGATGCCGGTAATCCATCCAGCACTCGTGCCAGCCCGCACGGATGCCGGCGCGGGTGTTGATGAAGATGAGAAAAATGACCGCGAGCTCGGTAGTGGTCACAAGCAGTTTGTAGGCGGGGAACAGCGGGCCCGACAGCGCCAGCAAAACCGCAATCGCTGCGAGCCCAAAATTGGCGACGAAGCCCGAGCGAAAAATCTGCGCAAAATACGCGGCAGCCGAATCGGCAACACCGAATCGTGCGATCAGTTTTTTCACCAGCGCCTGTCCATAATTTCCCACGTGCGCCACGTGCTCGAGTTGCGCCGCCAACGCTGCCGCGCACGATTCAGCAGACGCGGGCCGTATGTCGGCTACGCTGAATTTGCGGGTACCGGTGACGGCGAGCAACAGCGGATAAGGTAGCGCCGGGGTGCGCGCGCGCGAACGTTCTTTGTAAAATCGCGCCAGCATGCGGCGGTCAACCGGATTATCCGGCGGCGCGCAAAGCGCTGCGACCACCGAGGCCAGGGCAATCGCCACATCCGCGCGCGGGACGTTATCAATCGTCGGCTGCTCAAGCTCGACGTCATTGAGACCCGACCAATACAATATCGGCGCGCTGCCGGTGACACTGTCGGCAGCGCTGCGCGGCGTGCTGATGTGGATCACCGGGATGTGCCGTGCGATTGCTTCCGCGACCACCCGTGCTGTGCCGCCACGCCCGCGACCGACATCGCCGTCCCACAACGCGAGCAATACATCCACCTGATCGAGCATCACCTTTCCAACCGCTTCATAGGCGGCATCGGCATCTGCGCGCGCACCGGCGAGCGCAAACGTGGCCGAGGCGCGCGCGAGCAGCGTCTCAAAGCACGCGCGATGCTCGCCCTCGGTAAAATCCCGCGCATACTCGTCGCGATCAAACGGCAGGCACGCATCGAGCCGCCAGCCCGTCGACAGCGCCGCCTCGGCAGCGATCGTGTCGGCACCATCAGCGAGTGCCGAAACCAAACGCAGCGTTGGCGTCGTCGTGGCGAAATGCAAGGGATGAAGCGCCGCCACGCCATCGAGCGCGGTGTCCACGCGCACCAGTAAGCCGGTGACGGTTTCCCGCAGCGTTGCAATGTCCGCTGTGTGCAGCCGCGCCGAACGATGCCCGGTGATGCCAACCGCCAAACAGAGGTCGGGTTTGAAACCGGCTTGTCCTGCTGACGCTAACGCTAACGCTGATTCGTGGCTCATGTTTGGAGGATCGTTGTGAACGCTCGGGGAATGGCTAATCGCCACGGGTGTGGAAACAATTTGAACATATTAAATTGCCAACGCAAAAATATTTTGGAGCCGTGAGTTTAGTGCGTCGTTCGACGAGAGACACTGGGTTCCCGCCCGGCGCAACGCTTGTGGTTGCACGCGGCAATGACGGCGCGATTATTAGTCTATTACACGGCAGTCAGAAATATTGACGACAATATTCAGCTTGCACCGTCATTCCCGCGAAGGCGGGAATCCAAGTTTGCCTTCATTACCTTGGATTCCCGCCTTCGCGGGAATGACGAACCCTGATTTAAAACTGTCGCCAGTATTTCTGACTGCTTCGTAATATAGAAATCGAATGACACTGCAAAACCTCCAAACGAAAAAAAGCCCCGCGATACTTGCGGGGCTTTTTCTTTTTCGAACGGTGCAACCGAATTATTTCTTCGGTGCATCAGACTTGGCGTCTGCTTTTGCGTCGTCTTTTTTCATTGGCTTGTCAGACATTTTGCTGTCTACAGCTTTTGCCGCTTTTGCTTTTTTGGCTTCAGCAGCTTTGGTGGCTTTGTCAGCTTTCTCTGCGGCAGCGGCTTCGGCTTTGGCTTTCTTGGCTTCAGCGCGAGCGGCTTTCTTTTCGGCTGCCGTATCCATCTTGGCTGGCGCGGCTTCTTTCAAGTCAGCTTTTTTAGCGTCGGCGGCCATGGCTTTGTCGGTCTTCTTGGCAGGCATCGCGTCTTTCGCAGCGGCAGCAACGGGTGCGGCAGCAGCGGCTACGGGTGCAGCAGCTTTTGCAGGTGCGGCGGCTGGCGTTGTTGTGGCAGGCGCGGCGGCAGCTGGTTTGGCTTCAGCTTTCTTGTCGACAACGGCGGTGGTCTTGCCGGTCAGGGTTGCATCAGCGCCCATCGCTTTCAGGGTGCCTTCACCGATACCAGGAACCTTATCGACATCAGCCATTGTTTTGAATGGGCCGTTCTTGGTGCGAAAGTCGATGATGGCTTGCGCTTTGACTTCGCCAATGCCTTTTAAGGACATCAGTTCGTCTTTGGTTGCGGTGTTCACGTTCACAGCAGCGAACGCGATTGAGATCGACGCAAAAAACGCGGCGACAGTGGCGAGGATTTTCTTCATAAGTACTCCATGAGTGAGTGAGATAAAAACATGCTTTGCCCCGACTGCCTCGCCTCGTGGTGACAAGCGCGTGCTTCGGTGCGGTTCTTTTTTCGCTGATCGTTACAACCCGTTACACGAACCGCACTGGCTAAAACGAGCACTGGCTGAAGTGGTTGACATGGTTGACGCTGATGGCAGTGGGCAGAGATATTTTTCTCCTTGGCTGCAACAGCGTGGCAGAAATAAATGCTGCTCCCCGACTGCGCAAAAACATTCGCCGCATTTGCATTTGGGGAGCTCCCGCCAAACGCAAATCCAACGAACTGCATGATTATATGCAAGTTTTTGCCGAAAAGCCAGCGCGGTAAACAGGCATTAATTGGCGGCTTGTCGAGTCGCCGGTGCAGAAAAGCGAGCGGTCTACGCGCTGTGTGCGGCAAGCGAGGGAATATAGCGTGAGACGCCTTCTTCCACCGTCAGAAATTTTTCGCCATAGCCAGCCGCACGCAGATTGGTGAGATCAGCCTCCGTAAAGCTCTGATATTTACCCTTGAGGGCATCGGGAAACGCGACGTACTCAATCAAATTCTGCGTCTTCATTTCTTCCAGCGTCAATGGCGACTTTCCATCGAGCGCACGACAGGCGTTGAGGCTGGCAACCGCCACGTCGTTAAACGTTTGGCTGCGGCCAGTGCCGAGATTAAAAATTCCTGACACGCTTTCATTATCCAGAAAATGCAGGTTGACCTTCACCACATCTTCAATCGACACAAAATCGCGCCGCTGCTCGCCATTGGCGTAACCATCGGTACCTTCAAAAATTTTGATCTTGCCGGTGGCGCGGTATTGATTGAAAAAATGAAACGCAACCGACGCCATGCGGCCTTTGTGCGATTCGCGCGCGCCATAAACATTGAAATAGCGAAAGCCTGCGATCTGTGCGCTTGCATCGGCCAAGCGCGGACGCACGGCCTGGTCGAACAAAAATTTTGAGTAGCCGTAGACGTTCAGAGGCGCTTCGCATTCGCGCGACTCAATGAATACCTTTCCTCCGCCGTATACCGATGCTGAGGACGCATAAATAAACGGCACTGCTTCCTCCTGACACCATTCGAGCAGCGACAGCGAATAGCGGTAGTTATTGTCCATCATGTAGCGGCCATCGGTTTCCATGGTGTCCGAGCAGGCACCTTGATGCAGCACCGCTTCAATGTCGCCGCCGAGCTCGCCCGATTCCACAACGTCGAGAAAATCTTTCTTGTCAACGTACTCAGCGATTTCGCAATCGACGAGATTCTTGAATTTGTCGGCGTGTGTGAGATTGTCCACGGCGACAATATCCGAGACACCGCGTGCGTTCAGCGCTTTAACGAGATTGCTGCCGATGAATCCGGCTGCGCCGGTAACGATGATGGTCATGTTTTTTCCAGCGAAATTAGTTAAAACAAATTCAAGCCAGCGACGAAATCAATTCTTCGCGCGATACCGTCGCGGTACCCAGCTTGCCGACAACAACACCCGCTGCGCGGTTGGCGATACGCACCGCGTCGGGCATGTCAACGCCTGCCGCCATCATCAGCCCAAGTGTCGCGATCACCGTGTCGCCCGCGCCGGAGACATCGTAAACCTCCTGGGCTTGCGTGGGCTCATGCATCGCACCGGTATTTGAAAACAACGACATGCCCTCTTCTGAGCGCGTGACCAGCAACGCGTCCAGCTTCAATTCCTTGCGCAGCACTTCAGCGCGCCGCGCGAGATCGGCTTCATCTTTCCAGCGACCGACGACTTCGCGAAATTCGCCACGGTTCGGCGTAAGCAAAGTCGCGCCTTCGTAGCGCGCGAAGTCATCGCCCTTCGGATCAACCAGAATTCTTTTTCCATGCGCCTTCGCAGCCGCAATCATTTTTGATACGTGCGTCAATCCACCTTTGCCGTAGTCGGACAAAATAATAATGTCCACGCTATCG
Source organism: Betaproteobacteria bacterium (assembly GCA_043793345.1). Taxonomy (GTDB): domain Bacteria; phylum Pseudomonadota; class Gammaproteobacteria; order Burkholderiales; family Usitatibacteraceae; genus UKL13-2. The sequence goes on from JAYVXF010000016.1 coordinate 6,732, forward strand.
ACGAGCGATTCAAAATCATCCAGCTTGTCTTCGAGCACTTCGCGCGACGGTGGTGTTTCAAAATCGATACGTAACAATTGCTGTTGCCTGCCGATGACGCGAAGCTTCACCGTGGTGGGCAATTGCGCGTCCTTGTGAAACAGCGTGGTGACGTGTTCTTTTTCAAGCAAGGCGGCAAGTGAGCGACCCGCTTCATCATCACCAACAACAGACAATAGCGTCGCCTTACCGCCGAGCGAGGCAATATTTCGCGCAACGTTGGCAGCACCGCCTGGCCGCTCTTCGGTGCGCTGCACGTGTACGACTGGTACCGGCGCTTCAGGGGAAATGCGCGATACATCGCCGAACCAGTAGCGATCCAGCATCACATCGCCGACCACGAGGACGCGCGCGTTTGAACAATCAGGAATAGTGAGTTTTGCCATCAGTGACTACGTAAATTGTCTGCGGCCGATGGGATAATATTCAAATCCTAATTCATGCATTGCGTCCGGCTCGTACAGGTTACGTCCATCAAACACGACCGGAGTTTTCAACGCTGCCTTCATCGCGGCAAAATCCGGCGCGCGAAATGTTTTCCACTCGGTCACGATGGCGAGCGCATCGACACCATCCAACGCTTCCATCGCACTGCTGGCCAATTTCACATTTGGGTTGTCGCCGAGCAGATGCTTCGCCTCATCGAACGCAACCGGATCGAAGGCAACAATCTTCGCGCCGCGCTTCACCAAATCCTCGATCAACACCAGACTCGGTGCTTCGCGCATGTCGTCGGTATTGGGCTTGAAGGCCAGGCCCCAGATCGCGATGGTTTTGCCGGATAAATCTTCGCCAAAGCGCTTGACGATTTTTTGCGTCAGCACATGTTTTTGCGCGTAGTTCACGCGCTCGACCGCATCGAGCAATTTTAGATTCATTCCTGCAGCAGTTGCAGTACGCTGCAACGCTTGCACGTCCTTCGGGAAACACGAGCCACCGTAACCGATGCCGGGATACAGAAAGTGATAGCCGATGCGCGGATCCGAGCCCATACCCTTGCGTACCGATTCAATGTCCGCACCGAGCAATTCCGCCAGCAGCGCCAATTCATTCATGAAAGAAATTCGCGTCGCGAGCATCGCGTTCGCTGCGTATTTCGTAAGCTCAGCCGAACGCACATCCATCACCATGATGCGATCATGATTGCGCTGGAACGGCGCGTAGAGTTTTTTCATCGCTTCAATCGCCTCGTCGTTGTCCGCGCCAATGACGATACGATCAGGGCGCATGAAATCTTCAACGGCTGCGCCCTCTTTCAAAAATTCCGGATTCGATACGACCGAAAATTTCACATCAGCATTGCGCTTTTTCAATTCTTCTGCAATCGCTGCGCGCACTTTGTCTGCTGTGCCAACCGGCACGGTCGACTTATCCATGACAATTTTCGGCGTGGTCATCAGTCTGCCGACGTTGCGTGCGGCTGCGACCACGTATTGCAAATCGGCCGAGCCATCTTCGCCTGGCGGCGTGCCGACTGCAATGATTTGAATGTCACCGAACGCAACGCCTTCGGCCACATCCGTCGTGAAGTGCAAACGCCCGGCGGCGACGTTGCTCGCGACCATTTCTTTCAGGCCCGGCTCGAAAATCGGGATGCTGCCGGACTTCAACGTTGCGATTTTTTTCGCGTCGATGTCCATGCACAAAACCTGGTTGCCTACATCGGCCAGGCAGGCGCCGCTAACGAGGCCTACGTAACCGGTACCGATGACAGTGATTTTCATATATTAATTTTGATGTGGAGAAAAAAACTACGCGGTCGATGATAAAGATGACAAGGCCATGACTTGCTGATGAACGAAGTCTAACGTGGCAACCGGATCTTTGGCGTGCGTGATGCTGCGACCGATCACCAGATAGTCTGCCCCCGATTTGATCGCATCGGTCGGCGTCACTACGCGCTGCTGATCGCCTTTAGCGTCATCTGCGAGGCGAATCCCCGGGGTAACAAGCCGGCACTCCGCTCCCAGAGCGGCTCTCAGGCCGGTTGCCTCTGCGGCAGAACACACCACGCCATCGAGTCCGCAGGCTTTCGTTAACGTTGCGAGGCGCATCACGTTGTCATGGGCGGTACCGCTAAAACCGATTTCCGACATATCGGTATCCGACAAACTGGTGAGTACCGTCACCGCAATCAACAGCGGTTTGACCTGCGCAAAATCGACGGCCTCACGCGCAGCCAGCATCATGCGACTGCCGCCGCTGGCGTGGACGTTCATCATCCATACGCCTTGTGACGCCGCAACGCGACAGGCACTGGCGACGGTATTGGGAATGTCGTGAAACTTGAGATCGAGAAATACCTCGAAGCCGCGCCGCATGAGGTCATCAATTACCTG
>JAYVXF010000017.1:0-2770 GCA_043793345.1 Betaproteobacteria bacterium
AAAATATTATCGGCAGACTGCTGCTAAGCGTGCTGCCGGGCACATGGCTGGGCGAACGAAGTCCAGCATTAGCCATTGGCGAAGCGATGCGCACCACCAGCGGCATGAGCGAGATTGTTGCGCAGTCGTGGCAACTACTTGCGACGCCCGATATCTGGATCGGCGTGGCGACAGGTGCTGCAATGATCTACGCGGCGATTCGGCTACGCGGCTGGCGCGATGAAGGCTGAAAGCTGCTGCACGGCGTTGAAGTTTTCAGAAGTTCCGCAGTGTCAAGAACGAGGGTGGGCGCGCCTCAGCAGATGAAAATGCCCCAATCGCCGCGCCAGTGCTAGAGATTTTAATTAATGCTCGCGGCGCCAAGCCGCTTTTCAGGAGAAATTGAAATGGCAAGTCCCGCGCTAATTGACGAAGCACCGCAGCGCACCGGGCGCTGGCGACAAACGCGCCAGCGGATTGCGCCTGAACGCCATTGCGGACAGCGCCCTTAAAAACGCCGCACGTTTTTGGTTTCTGGTGGCCGTCGCCGGTCAATGGATGTTCGCGTACTACGTTGCCGCTCTCTATGGCGGCGCAGCCGTGCGAGTGGATTTGGCCGCGTGGAATAAGGTCATGCCGCATGGCTTCGTTGCCGGCGACACCATCGGCAATGTCGCTGTTGCTGCGCATCTGCTTCTGGCGTTCGTTATCTTGGTCGCAGGACCGCTCCAGCTCGTCCCGCAGATTCGCGCCCGCGCGCCGAGATTTCACCACTGGAACGGGCGCATATACCTGCTGACGGCCTTCGTGATTAGCATCGTTGGTCTCTACATGGTCTGGACCCGCGGAACCGTTGGCGGTGCTGCGCAACACATTGCAATCAGCATAAATGCCATCCTCATCATGCTCTGCGCCGCGATGGCTTTACGCTTTGCAATTGCGCGGAAAATCGATATTCATCGCCGCTGGGCGCTGCGGCTGTTCATGGTTGTTGGCGGCGTGTGGTTTTTTCGGGTTGGGTTGATGCTGTGGCTGGTCATCAACAAAGGCCCCGTTGGGTTTGATCCAAAAACATTTCAGGGTCCGTTCCTCACCTTTCTGGCTTTTGCACAATACCTTTTGCCGCTCGCCATTCTTGAGATCTATTTGCGCACGCGGGATCGCGGTAGCGCGCAAATGCGCGTCGCAGTCGCGGCTGGACTCATTGTCCTCACGATCGCGATGGGCGCTGGAATTTTTGGTGCCACGATGCGCATGTGGTTGCCCAACATCTAAAAATCATAGACCCGCGCGACAGCGACAGTTGGGCTTCGCAATTGACGTAGGCGCGATTGATGGAAATACAAAAATAACAATATTTCCATCTACAATATGAATCAATACGGTTGCGTTGTTTAGACCGCATTTTTCTGGATTGCTTAAACCCATCGCGTCGGACGAGGTAAAAATGAATTTGCGTGATCTGCGTTATCTGGTGGCGCTGGCCGACCATAAACATTTCGGGCGCGCGGCAGCGGCGAGTTTTGTTTCGCAACCGACGCTGTCGACGCAATTGAAAAAATTTGAAGATGAGCTGGGCATGGCGCTGGTGGAGCGCAATCCGCGCAATGTGTTGCTAACCGAAGTCGGCGAGGCCGTGGTCGCGCGAGCCAAGGTGATTTTGCGTGAGGCAGACGAGATCAAGGCAATTGCACGGCGGGCAAAAGATCCGGAATCCGGCATGGTTCGCCTCGGCATTTTCCCCACGCTCGCACCGTATTTGTTGCCGCATGTTGTGCCGAACATTGTCAAACGTTTTCCAAAACTCGAATTGATTCTGGTTGAAGAAAAGACCGAAGTCATTCTGAAAAAGCTCCACGACGGCGAGCTCGACGCCGGCGTGCTGGCGCTGCCGATTCACGACGACTCTTTGCATGCGGAGTTTTTATTTGAAGAGGCGTTTGTGCTGGCGCTGCCGAAGCACCATCGTTTGGCCAAAGCACGCCGGGTAAAGCTTGCCGATCTCGCGACCGAGAGTCTGTTGTTGCTCGATGATGGCCACTGCCTGCGCGATCAGGCGCTTGAGGTCTGCGCCATGACCGGTGCGGCCGAGAAACCGGGATTTCGCGCGACCAGTCTTGAAACATTGCGGCATATGGTCAGCGCCAATGTCGGCGTCACCTTGATGCCCGCGCTCTCTGTGCATGCGCCCGCACCGAACGCGCCGGGAGTCTGTCTGGTGCCCTTTAGCGAGCCAGCACCGCACCGGCGGATTGCAATGATTTGGCGGCGCACGTCAGCATTGAAAGAGTTTTTGCGGGAGCTCGTGCCGATTCTTAAAGGCATCGATCCGAAGTTGCTGAAAGCGCCCAGGTAGATCGCCGTGGCGCGAACTCTCGGCTTGTGCCGTTTGATCGCGTTAAAGCTTGCTGCATCTGCATACGCATAGTCAATGTTTCCAATATAACCAAAAGGCATAGAAAACAATAATAAAGTATTTATGCATATATAGCACTGAGCGCTAACATCCAGACTTCTCAATAAAGGATGCAGCGAATTCATTGGCCGCAGACGCATGCGCAACCATGATTCCAGCGCGATATGTACAAATACGATCATTACGACCAAACCATTGTCGATGAACGCGTCGCACAGTTTCGCGATCAGACCAGGCGCTTTCTCGCAGGCGAGCTGAGTGAGGAGGAGTTTCGCCCGCTGCGCTTACAAAATGGCTTGTACATCCAGAAGCACGCGCCGATGTTGCGTGTGTCAATTCCATACGGCCTGCTGGCAACAAGGCAGCTGCGGATGC
>JAYVXF010000018.1:0-9045 GCA_043793345.1 Betaproteobacteria bacterium
CTTCGCTTCGTTCGCTGTGGTCAGCTTACGGGAGGACTTGCACCTCCAAGATCGCGCCCATGCTGGGCGCACAAAGCAGATTTCTCCCTCCGGTCGAAATGACAATTGGTGGTGACCCGCGTTAAGCCTTAAGCGTTAAGCGCCCAGGGATCGCTAAATGCATCAAAATCCACTCCACTCCACGCCGCGCGGCAAAAATAGTTAACCCGACTTAACCCTTTCCAGCGCCGCCACCGTTTAACGATGTATCCCCCTCAAAAAAGTGGAGCACATCGTGAACACCTTTGCACCCCGCGCACTTCCGTTTACAGCAGCTATTTTTGCTGCCTGCCTTAGCCTCGCCGCTTTCGCGCAAGCGCAAACGTCACCACCAAAAATCTGGCTACCACCGCGTTTGGTGATCCCGGTGCGCACCGATCTGCCGGTGCAATTGCAATCGGTGCGGATTCGCGGCGAGGTCAGCGGGCGTTTGGCGTTGACGGAACTGGAGATGACGTTTTTCAATCCGAACGCACGCATTCTCGAAGGTGAGTTGCAATTTCCGCTGCTCGATGGGCAGAGCGTAGCGAGTTTTGCGATGGATGTGAACGGCGCCATGCGTGAAGCCGTGCCGGTCGATAAAGCGCGTGGACAGGCGGTGTTTGAGGAAGTGATACGCGGCCGCATCGATCCGGGCTTGCTCGAAATAACGCAAGGAAATAATTTCAAGCTGCGCGTCTATCCGATTCCGGCCTCTGGCACTAAGCGCGTGATCTTGCGCATAAACGAGACGCTGTCGGAAAGTAACGGTCACATCGTCTATCGCGTGCCGCTTGAGTATGCGGAGCGGGTCAATACATTTTCAATTGACGTGAATGTTGCAGGTGCCTCAGTTGCGCCGTTGAGCGCTTCGAATGCCCTCGGCGCATTCACGTTCAGCCGCACCAATAGCGGGTTTCGTGCGCAGGCGTCGCGCGATGATTTCGCAGGGCACGGTGTGATGGATGTGGAAATCGCCGCCAGCCGCGTTCCGCAAATCACCACGCAGATGTTCGACGGCAGAACTTATTTTCATGCCGATGTACCGTTGGCGATGCGTGAAGCGCCGCGTGCAATACCCAATCTCATCAGTTTGCTATGGGACAGCTCCGGCAGCGGTAGCGCGCGTGATCATGGACGTGAATTCGCGCTGCTGGATGCTTACTTCAAGAAAATGGGCAACGGCGAAGTACGGCTCACGCACGTACGTAACGTCGCTGAACCGGCGCAGCGATTTGCAATCGTCAACGGCAATTGGCGCGAGCTGCGGGAGGCGCTGAAAGCAACGGACTACGACGGCGCAACCAACCTTGGCACGTTTGTGCCGGACGTTGATGCGCGCGAAGTTTTGCTGTTCAGCGATGGATTGAATAATTTTGGCGATCAGCTTTTTCCTGCGTTAGCCGTGCCGCTGTATGCCATCTCCGCTGCGGTGAAAGCCGACCCCACATTGCTGAAACAGCTGGCGCATCGCAACGGCGGCCGATTTATCGATCTCATTGCGGAAAAGCCAACGGACGCGGCACGTAAATTAATCTTCGCTGCAACGCGCGTTGTGAGCATCGACGCCGATGGCGCGCAGCAACTGGTGATGGCGTCACCCTACCCCGAGCAAGGCCGCATCGCGATTGCTGGCGTGTTGACCGAGGCAGCAACGTCGGTGCATATAAAAATCGTGCATCCCGATGGCAAGAGCTCGGCGCTGGTGCTGCCGCTCAAATCGACGACCACGCGCGGCTCCTTCGCCGCAGCGCTGTGGGGACGCATGCGCGTCGGCGCATTGGCAGGCAGCTACGATTTCAATCGCGCCGAGATTCGCCGCCTTGGCAGCGCATTCGGACTGGTTACGAAGGACACTTCGCTGATTGTGCTTGACCGGATCGAGGACTACGTGCGCCATGAAATCGCGCCGCCGACCGAGCTGCGTGCTGATTACCAGCGCTTGCTGGCCAACGCGGCACAACAGCGAAAAAGTGATCGCACCACGCATCTCGAAAACGTCGTGCGCATGTTCGCCGAAAAAATGGCGTGGTGGAATCGCGAATTTCCGAAGGATCGTCCTTTGAGGGAAGACGTAAAAATCAGCGGCGCAGCGGTGACGGGGCAAGCGCGCCAGCGTGCATCCGGCGACGTTCAGGAGCGCCGCTTCGAATTGCGCGACCTTGCGCAGTCGGCTGCGAGCGCGACGCCAGCGCCTGCCAGCCCGCGTGTGGGCAGCGTCGGTGCGACCACGAATGCGCCGCTGCGTGCGACCGACAAGCTCGAAGAGGCAAACAAAAAATCATCCACGGTGAACGCGGCGACAACGACGGCCACCATCCAGTTGCAAAAATGGCAGCCAGATTCGCCGTATGCGACGCGCCTGCGCAACGCGACTGCCGCCGACATGTATCGGATCTATCTCGACGAAAAGCCCGGCTATCTCAACAGCACCGCGTTTTTTCTCGATGCGGCCGACGCGTTTTTTGACAGGGGCATGAATGCGCTCGGCATACGCATCTTGAGCAATCTGGCCGAGATGGATCTGGAAAACCGGCACGTCCTGCGCATCCTGGGCTATCGCTTGATGCAGGCAAACCAACCTGCCATTGCGATTCCTGTGTTCAAAAAAGTATTGGTGTTAAGTCCCGAAGAGCCGCAGTCGTATCGCGATCTCGGTCTCGCTTATGCAGCGGATAAACAGACGCAGTTGGCGATCAATACGCTAGTCGAAGTCGTCATTCGTCCGTGGCATGGACGCTTTCCCGAAATCGAGCTGATCACGTTGGCGGAATTAAACAGCATCATCGCGACTGCCGCCACCAAGCCCGATATAAGCCACATCGATCCGCGCCTGCTCAAAAATCTGCCGCTCGATTTGCGCGTGATCTTGACCTGGGACGCCGACAACACTGACATCGATTTGTGGGTGACCGATCCTGACGGCGAAAAAGCCTACTACGGCCACAGGATGACTGTTCAAGGTGGCCGCATGTCGCTCGATTTCACCGGCGGATACGGGCCGGAGGAATTTTCACTGAAACGCGCCAAGCCCGGCAAATACAAAGTCGAGGCGCATTATTTTGGTGATCGCCGACAGAACATCACGGGCGTTACGACCTTGCAGGTAAAGCACGCGACTAAATTCGGCAGCGTTGACGCGCGGGAACAGATCGTGACGTTGCGATTGAAGGGGAAGCAGGAGACGGTGTTTGTTGGGGAATTTGACGTAAAGGAAAAGTGAACTCTGTTTTTCTTCCCCCTTTTCAAAGGGGGACAACATTGGATCAATCAAGGAGACCGCCATGAAACGAATCATCGCAAGCGCATTTTTAATATTGGCCAGCACGCAAGTTTTTGCCATCGGCAACCTCGCCGACATCTCCGTCGTCGACCGCCACCAACAGCGCACCTTGCGCGTGTATTGGCACGACGGCCGCGCCTACGTTGAGGGAAAGCCGGGCAACGAGTATCAGATCGTCGTCCGTAATCAGGGTGGGCAGGATGTATTGGCGGTAGTCTCGGTCGATGGGGTCAACGCGGTGACTGGCGAGACCGCAGCACCGTCACAGGCGGGCTATGTGATCGATGAGTGGAAACATCTCGAGGTGACCGGATGGCGCAACAGTCAGTCGACGACAGCGGCGTTTTATTTCACGACTCTGGCTGATTCGTACGCACCGCGCACCGGTCGCCCGCAAAACGTGGGCGTAATTGGTGTCGCGTTGTATCGGCGCAAAGCCGATACCAGCGCGAATGAAGTGCAGTTGAACTACGCGCCGAAAGGACGATTGAAGAAGGAGGACACCGAGCGTGACGATCAGGGTCAGACAGAAAGTGAGAACCGCAATCGTGCCGAAAGGAGCGACAAAGCAGCAAGCGCACCATCCGTATCACGACAGGCATCTGCCGCCCCGGCGCTGGATAGTCCGATCGGCACCGGCTACGGTCGCAGCGAAACATCACATGCGCGCAGGGTTAATTTCGAAAAGGCAACAAGTAATCCCGAAGAAATCGTCAGTATCAATTACGACAGCCGTGCAAACCTGATCGCGCGCGGCATCATCCGCGAAAATTTCCTGCCACGCGAGCCAAACCCATTTCCGGCCCGCTTTGTGCCCGCTCCACCCGGTCGGTTGTAACTGCGGCTGCCCGGTGGTGGATTACACTATCGGGCAAGATGAATGATGATGATTCTGACGAAGTGCTTATGCTGCGTTACCAGGCTGGTGACGCAGCCGCGTTTGATGCACTCTACGCGCGCCATCGCGGCGGATTGTTTCGCTTCATCACCCGCCAGTGCCGGGTGCGCGAGCGCGCGGAGGAAATTTTTCAGGATGTTTGGATGAGTTTGATTCAGGCCGCTGCCGGTTATCGCGTCGAGGCGCAATTTCGCACTTATCTGTACACGCTGGCGCACAATAAGCTGATGGATTATTTTCGTGCGAATTCGCGTGCCGAAGCGGTGTTGTTCGAGGTGAAAGACGCAGATACTGAGGCCCAAACCATTCATGCCGTCGCCAGTCGTACCACCGAGCCACAAGTGCAGATTGAGGCACGCCAACAGGGCGATGCTATTTTGCGTTTACTCGCGTCGCTTCCGGCGCCGCAACGTGAAACATTTTTACTCTATGAAGAAAGCGGAATGAGTCTGGAAGAAATTGCGCAGGCGACGGGGGTCACGTTCGAAGCGGCAAAAAGCCGCTTGCGTTATGCCGTCGCGAAACTGCGCGACGGATTGGCGGCGTACGCATGAACGATCACAAGCGCAACGACGGCGACGCAGGTGACGCCGCGTTTGATCGCGAGCGTGGGTTGATTGGAAGCGCCTACAAAAACGCCGCGCCGGATTTGCCGCCACCAGCGATGGACGATGCAATTCGTGCGGCAGCGCATCGCGCCGTGAAATCGCAGCCGCATGTAGTCGGAAAATCGTGGATCTCGCGCTGGTCTGCGCCGCTGTCGGCGGCGGCATTGGTGGTGCTTGCGGTGTCGGTCGGATTGAATGTGAACGACGAACCGCAACGGTTGGCGTCGGCGCCGCTTGGTGAAGCAGTTGCACCGAATGCGAAGGCAATCGTTGCACCGGTTTTGCCGACTGTACCGGTTGTACCGGTTTTACCTATAAGGCCGACAGTTGCCACCAACGCAGTGGAAGCAGGGTCACCCGCTGTCGCCGCGCCGCCACCGGTCTTGGCGCTTCGGCCAACGGAAAAAAAATCAAGCATGCAGCGACAGAATGCCGCACCGCGTGATCAACTTACTCAATCCCCGATGGAGCGGGAGCGCAACGAAGTGGGCAGCGCGACCTCAGGGAAACTAGTCAACGAAAGCAGGCGCGATACGGCCGTGCTCGATAGTTCTCCCGTCGCCGCAGCGCCATCGCCCGCACCACCCGCCGCATCGATCGCGGTTGCCAAGGAGACACGGGCGTTCGTCGCCGACCCCGCTGCCGACATGGCAACCCAGCGTGCCCGCACCGCTGTCGCCGCAGAGTCGGCGAAAGTCGAAGCGCCGAAGGATAAGCGATGGGCTGCACCGCCCGCCTCGGTCGGTAGTGCCGCGCGCAGCGATGCGCCAACCGTTGCGCAAAGGAGCGCGCCCACACTGGCCGCACCTGCCTTGTCGGACAAGGCAATCGAATCAGCCGAGACTTGGCTGAAACGTATTCTCGAATTGAAGCGGCAGAACAGGACGCGCGAATTCAGCGACGAGCTGGCGAAATTCCGCAAACGTTATCCGGACTTTGTGCTACCGGAAGAATTGAAAGAGGGTAAATAAAAAACGGCGGCACCTAACCGTAGCTACGATACCGCTTTACAACCCCACCCGAAACGCCGCCTCCGTCTTGGCCTTCACGTCCTCCAGCGTCACGCCCGGGTGCAACTCTTTCAATACCAATCCCTTGCCGGCTTCCACCTCGAACACGCATAGATCGGTGATGATGAGGTTGACCACAGCTTTGCCGGTCAGCGGCAGTGAACACGATTTCAAAATTTTGGACGCACCGTCTTTCGACGTGTGCTCCATCAACACCACCACGCGCCGCACGCCGGAAACCAGATCCATCGCGCCGCCCGGACCCTTGACCATTTTTCCCGGCACCATCCAGTTGGCGAGATCGCCGTTTTCGGCAACTTCAAGACCGCCGAGAATGGAAAGATCAATATGCCCGCCGCGGATCATGCCGAACGAATCTGCGCTTGAAAAAAAACTCGATCCGGCGATGGTGGTGATGGTCTGCTTGCCGGCGTTGATAAGATCGGGGTCGACTGCATCTTCGGTCGGGAAAGGGCCGATGCCTAGCAAACCATTTTCCGATTGCAGATTCACCGTGATGCCAGCCGGAATGTGATTGGCCACCAGCGTCGGGATACCGATGCCGAGATTGACGTAATAGCCGTCGCGTAATTCCTGCGCGGCGCGCCTGGCCATCAGGTCGCGAATCGGTGAATCTTTTTTCGATGCCGCGCCGCCCGTGACCGTGCGGAACTCGATCCGTTTTTCGAATTTCGCGCCTTGAATAATGCGATCAACAAAAATACCCGGCGTATGAATTTGATCGGGATCGAGCTCGCCCACCTCCACCAATTGCTCGACTTCGGCCACGGTAATTTTGCCGCAGGTCGCGATCATTGGATTGAAATTGCGCGAGGTTTTTCGATAGACAAGATTGCCGGCCTTGTCGCCTTTCCATGCTTTGACGATGGCCAGGTCGGCGCGAATCGCTTCTTCCAACACGAATTCCTTGCCATCAAAAGTGTGTGTGTGTTTGCCTTCGGCGAGCTTGGTTCCGAAGGCGGTGCGCGTGTAAAAACCGGGAATGCCCGCACCACCTGCGCGAAATTTCTCGGCGAGCGTGCCTTGCGGTACCAGCGTCAAATCAAGCTCGCCCGCCAGCACCTGACGCTCGAATTCCTTGTTCTCGCCGACGTATGAGGCAATGACTTTTTTCACCTGTCGCGTCTTCAACAACAGCCCCATGCCGAAATCATCGACGCCCGCATTGTTGCCTGCAATGGTGAGGCCTTTGGTGCCGCTCTCGACCAGCGCACCGATTAAATTTTCCGGAATGCCGCACAGGCCGAAACCGCCGGCCGCGATGGTCATGTCGTCGTGCAGAAGGCCTGCGAGTGCTGATTTGGCGTCTGCGAATACTTTGCTCATTTTTTTCTCCTGTTGGTAAAACAATCTCTGCTCTGCGGAGCGACCGGCAATCCAATTGCAGCCAATGCTTGTCATGTCGAACTGCGGATGGGAAACCTGTTTTTCTGGCGCGATGGAAAAGCAGATTTCTCACCCAGTGAAGCCGGGTTCGAAATGACAGTTGTTAAAGGGAACTTCTATTAACCTAAAATTTCCGTCATTCCCGCGAAGGCGGGAATCCAATTTCGTTGAGATATCACGACCTTATGAAAACTTGGATTCCCGCCTTCGCGGGAATGACGGGTTAATAGAAGTCCCCTAAAAGGTAGATCGCCTATTGGTGCGGCGTTTCAGGCATTTATGGCCTGAAAGCCGCGCCAATGCTAGTGTTTTTGTCTTTCGTCTCGATAATCATCACTCAGTGTCACTTGCATTTAATCGCTGCCATTACCGCCGCTTCTGCACCCGTGATCATCAACGCCAATGCCATCGCCGCTGTATCCGCTTTGTCCAGCACCTGCGATTCCAGATACGGCACATGAATAAATCCTGCGCGGGTGGTGAGACGGTGTTGCGCGATGTGATCGAGCACACCGTAAATCAAATGATTGCAAACGAACGTACCTGCGGTGTTGGAAATTTCCGCAGGCACGCCCGCTTTTATCATCGCGACCACCATTGCCTTGATCGGCACGGTACAAAAATACGCAGCCGGCCCGTCAGCGCGAACCGCCTCATCGATCAATTGCCTGCCAGCATTGTCGGCAATACGCGCATCGTCAATGTTGATCGCGATGCGCTCTACACTGATGCGCGAGCGCCCACCCGCTTGCCCGAAACACAAAACAATTTCCGGCTGGTGTACATTGATTGCCTTGAGCGTGACATCGATAGCCTTGCCGAATTCAGTCGGCACCCGCAACGTTTCAAGGCGATGACCAGCAATTTTTTTCGGCAGCGCCTTGACGATGTCCCACGAGGGATTGATGCGCTCGCCACCGAAGGGCATAAATCCGGTGACGAGAATGCAGCGATCTTTTTTCGTGGCTGGAATCGCCATCCCGATCAGCGCGCCGTCCAGCCGCCGTCAATCGAATACGCGCTGCCGGTGATGGATCGCGCCGATTCTGAGGCGAGGAACAGCGCGACCGCGACCACTTCGTCAATCGACACAAATTTTTTCGATGGCTGCGGTGCGAGCAGCACATCGCGAATCACCGTCTCACGCGGCAGATTTTTTTGCGCGGCCAGATCAACGATTTGTTTTTCCACCAGCGGCGTGAGCACAAATCCGGGGCAGATCGAATTAACCGTGATGTTGGTTTCGGCAAGCTCTAACGCGACCGATTTACTGAAACCCACCACACCGTGTTTTGCGGCGACGTAGGCGGATTTATTTGGTGAGGCGACCAGGCCGTGTGCCGACGCGATGTTGATAATACGGCCCCAGTTTTTCGCTTTCATTCCGGGAATCGCGGCGCGCGTGCCATGAAATACTGATGACAAATTGATGGCGATAATCGCGTCCCATTTTTCCGGCGGAAATTCATCAACAGGCGCGACAAACTGGATGCCCGCGTTGTTCACCAATATATCGACTGCGCCCAGCGCCTTTTGCGCATCGGCTATCATTGCCACGATCTCGGCGGGCTTACTCATATCGGCATCCGAATAGGCGACCGTCACCGCGTGCTCTGCGGCGAGACCGGAACGGATGCTCTCGATTTCTTTCGCGTCGCCAAAACCATTCAACATCACGTTCGCACCTTCGCCCGCAAACGCGCGCGCAATGCCTAAACCGATACCGCTGGTGGAGCCGGTGACGACGACTGTTTTGCCGCTGAATTGTTTGCTCATGTCGATTCCTTCGTGGTTGGTCTTAACATTTCAATGTGTGGGTTG
>JAYVXF010000019.1:0-2751 GCA_043793345.1 Betaproteobacteria bacterium
ATGGCGTCGCAAAATGCCAGCAGCATTTTTACCTGCAATTCCATTAGCGGCAGCGCCGTATTCCTCGCCGGTCAGTCGACCATCGCATACCAGCTCAGCACCTCGGGATCAACACCGATTGCCGGTATCACCGGCAGCCTGTTCGGCTCGCCGAGCGCAGGCTCAAATCTGCGCACCGTCATTACCAGCGGCGGCGCGAATATTTTCACGCAGGATTTGGCAAACACCACGCAACGCTCCATCGACGCGAATGTCAGTCTCACTGCCGCGCTCGCATCAGCGCCTGATCTACCGTTGCCCGCCGATCTCGCCACCAGCAGCCTCGCCGCGCAGTTGCGCGTGGTCGCACGCATGATTTCGGCGCGCAACGCGCTCGGCGCGAAGCGGCAAGTGTTTTTCGTGTCGCTCGGCGGATTCGATACGCACGACAATCAACTCCGGGATCAACCACCCCTGCATGCGCAAATCGCCGGCGCGATGTCGTACTTCTACAACGCCACCGTTGGCTTGGGCGTCGCTGATCGCGTGACCACATTCACCGGCTCCGACTTCGGTCGCACGTTGACCAGCAACGGCGACGGCTCCGACCACGGCTGGGGCTCGCATCATTTCGTGATGGGCGGCGCGGTGAAAGGCCAGCAATATTACGGCACGTTCCCGGTGATCGGCGTGGGCAACAACGACGAAGTCGGCTCCGGCAGATTGTTGCCGACCACCTCGGTCGATCAATACGCGGCCACGCTGGCGCGGTGGTTTGGCGTGAGTGATACCGACATGCGATTGGTGTTGCCTAATATTGGAAACTTTGGGTCGGCGGATGTGGGCTTTATGACGGTTTGATTTGCGGCGTGTCGTCATTGCGTAAAACAGGCAAACTCAAGCACTGGAGCGGCGTTTCAGGAATTTTCGTCCTGTAAGCCGCACCAATGCTGGAGTTTGATCGTTCGCGTGACTGGCCGTTGTTGGCCCCCTGCCTGCCAACTGTCATGTCGAAGGAAGTGAGAAATCTGCTTCTTGCTTAACCAGTGATACAGCAGGTTTCTCACCCGAAGAAGCCGGGTTCGAAATGACAGAGTGGGAGATTGTCGCGTGAACGAGAGTGCGCTTTGCGGGATTGTCCGGCATATGAAATATCATTGCCCCCATGAACCACCGCACCAATTCCTCCCCGCAAGAAATCCTCCACACCGTATTCGGCTATCCCGCTTTTCGCGGTGAGCAGGAAGCCATTGTTAACCATCTGATCGGCGGCGGCGACGCGCTGGTACTGATGCCGACAGGCGGTGGCAAGTCGCTGTGTTTTCAGATCCCGGCGCTGGCGCGCGAGGGTACCGCCATTGTCGTCTCGCCGCTGATTGCGTTGATGCAGGATCAGGTCGAGGCGCTGCTGCAATTGGGGGTGAAGGCGGCGTTTTTGAATTCGACGCTCGATGCACGGTCAGCTTCGCAGCTTGAACAGCGGCTGCTCAATGGCGAGCTGGATTTGTTGTACGTGGCACCGGAACGCTTACTCACGTCGCGATTTATTGACCTGCTTGGCCGCACCCATATTTCTCTTTTCGCCATCGACGAAGCGCACTGCGTGTCGCAATGGGGTCACGACTTTCGGCCTGAGTATCGACAGTTGTCGATGCTGCACGAGCGCTTTCCCGAAGTGCCGCGCATCGCGCTCACGGCGACGGCCGACGCGCCGACGCGCAAGGAAATTGTTGAGCGGCTTTCGCTGGAGTCTGCGCGGCAGTTTGTGGCCAGTTTTGATCGGCCGAACATTCGCTATCGCGTGGTGCAAAAACATGAGCCGCGCAAACAGTTGCTGGAATTCCTTGAAGATCACGACGGTGACGCGGGCATTATTTATTGTCTTTCGCGCAAAAAAGTTGAAGAGACCGCCGCCTTTCTCGCCACCAACGGCGTGCGTGCGCTGCCCTATCACGCCGGGCTGGATGCATCGGTGCGCTCCACCAACCAGCAGCGTTTTTTGAAAGAAGAAGGTGTGGTGATGGTCGCCACCATCGCTTTCGGCATGGGCATCGACAAGCCGGATGTCAGATTCGTCGCGCACATGGATTTACCGAAAAGCATGGAAGGCTATTATCAGGAAACCGGTCGAGCCGGTCGCGACGGCGCGCCCGCGAACGCGTGGCTGACCTACGGCATGGCCGACGTAGTGATGCTGCGGCAGATGGTCGACAACGGTGACGCGAGTGAAGAACGCAAACGCGTGGAGCGGCAAAAGCTCGACGCGCTGCTGGGCTTTTGCGAATCAACGCGCTGCCGTCGTCAAACGCTGCTGCAATATTTTGGCGAACATCTGGCGAAGCCCTGCGGCAATTGCGATAACTGCATTGAGCCGCCCGCAACCTGGGACGGCACGACGGCGGCGCAAAAAGCGCTGTCGTGTGTCTATCGCACCGGTCAGCGATTTGGCGTGATGCATCTCATCGATGTGCTGCTCGGCAAAACCACAGAGCGCATGCAACAGTTTGGCCATGATCGCTTGAGCACATTTGGTGTCGGCAAGGATTTATCGGAGCTGGCGTGGCGCGGTGTATTTCGCCAGCTGGCGGCGAGCGGATTATTGGCAGTCGACGTGGAAGGATTCGGTGGGCTCAAGCTCACGGCGGAAAGTCGCGATGTGTTGAAAGGCGGGCAGACGGTCACGTTCCGGGTGGAGGAAGTAAAAAAAGTGGCGCGCAGAACAACGAAAGGTGGCGCGCGCGAGCTCCCGTCGGGTGGCCGTGCGGGCAAAGG
>JAYVXF010000020.1:0-25951 GCA_043793345.1 Betaproteobacteria bacterium
TTGAGCCTGCGGGGACGTGGCAGATCCACTTCCAGTACCGCACGCACCTGGGCTGGGATGTTGGACATAATCAGCAGCCGATCCGCCAGGAATACCGCCTCGTCGATGTCGGTGGTAACGAAGAAATTGGTGCGTCCCGATTCTTCGACCAGGCCCGCGTAGTATTCCCACATCAATTCCTTGGTCATCGCATCGAGACCGCGGAACGGCTCATCCAGAATCATCACCGTCGGGTTATTGATCATGGCGCGCGCGAGTTCGGCACGGCGCTGCATGCCGCCGGAAAGCTGGGTCGGGTATTTCTTGCGAAATTCCTGCAGGCCCACTTTGTTGAGCAGGAATTCGGCGAATTCCAGGGTTTGCGGCGTGAGCTCGCCGCGCGCGCGCGGGCCGTATAAGATATTGTCGTAGGTCGACATCCAGGGAAACAGCGCGGTTTCCTGAAAAACCACGAGCCGGTCACGACTGGGGCCGTCGATTGCCTTGCCGTCGATGGTAATCGTGCCGGTAGTGGGCTGCTCGAAGCCTGCCAACAGGCGGATCAGGGTGCTCTTGCCGCAACCGGAAGGGCCGATCATCACGGTGAGTTTGCCGCGCTCGATGGTGAAGTTGCAATCGCGCACGACCTCTTTGGTCAAGTGGCCAACACCATAGTTTTTGCTGACACCGCTAACGACAATTTCACCCGCTGCAATCAGCGGACGTGGGATGCTTGTGTCGATCATAGTCTTATCTCAGACGCAGCCATGGGGTAACGTACTTGCCCAGGGCGCGCAATAATTCACTGGAAAAAAAGCCGGCAATGCCGATGGATATCATTCCTACCACGATCTGCTGGTAGGAGCCGCCGACGTAGGAATTCCAGATAAAGAAACCCAGCCCGCCACCGCCCGTGCCACCGGTCTGACTGCCACCGCCGGATATCATTTCCGCCGCCACCACGACCTCCCACGTGATCCCCATGCCCACCGCCGAACCGACCATGATGGAGGGCAGGGTGCCGGGAAGAATGATGCGCCGGAAGATGTCCCATTTGCTCGAGCCCATCGATTGGGCTGCCTGAAAGTAGCGCTGGTCAATCGATTTCGCACCGCCCACCACATTGATGACGATGGTGTAGAAGGCACCGAGGAAGGTGACGAAGGCGATGGACATCTCTTGGGTTGGCCAAAAGATAATCGAGGCGGGCACCCAGGCAAGTGGTGGAATCGGTCGTAATACCTCGAACACCGGAAAGCCGATGCCGAAAGCGGTGCGGTTAACAGCGAGCAACAAACCAAAGGGAATGCCGACCAGCATGGCAGCGGTGAAGCCGGCGAGCACACGAAACACGCTGTTGTACCAGCTTTGCCAATAGCCCGCCTCAGCGATGACACCGGCCCAGACGGTAAGCACCTCGGAGGGCGCGGGTACTGAACCCACCCACGGCAGGTAGGTCGTCTTGAAGCCCAGTGCGCCTAGCGCACCCCGAAGCGGCGAGAAGATGTCGGCACCGATCCACTGTCCGGAGCGGGAGCCTAGTTCCCAGAGGAGCAGAAATACAATGATTGAAAGAGCGCCGCGCGCGGCAGCCTTGGCGGAAAATTTGTGCGTAGCCATTCCTAACCCTCCTTCTCGCCGGCTTGAAATGCCTTTAGGGCCTCTTCATGCACCGCTTCATTGGTTTCTTCCATCAGCTCGCGGAAGCGCTTGGATGTCAGCACGCCGTAGTCGCGCGGGTGCGGGATGTCTACGGTAAGTATTTTTTTCGGCTTGCACGGTCGAGACGTCATGATCGCCACCTTGTGACCGAGGAATATGGCTTCCTCCAAGTCGTGGGTGATGAAGAAAATAGTTACCTTATTCTTGTAGTAAATTTCCAGCAGCGCTTCGTGCATCACCGACTTGGTCAGTGAATCGAGCGCCCGATATGGCTCGTCCAGCAATAGCACTTTCGGATCGTTCATGAGCGCGCGTACGATCTCGACACGCCGACGCATGCCCGAGGAAACTTCGCCGGGATAGTTGTGCTCGACGCCGGAAAGGCCTGCGTCGGCCATCATGGAAAGTGCTTTCTCTTTCGCTTCAGCCTTGGACAGCTTGCCCTGCATAAGCGGGCCAAAGGCGATGTTTTCGAGATTGGTTTTCCACGGAAACAAGGCACCGTTTTGAAATACCACGATGCGGTCCGAGCCAGGCTCCGCCTTCGGCTTTTCGGTACTGCAGAGCACCTCACCATCGAGTGTGATGCGTCCGGAAGTGATTTCGTGGAAACCGGCAATCGCGTTCAAGAGGGTCGTCTTGCCGCAGCCTGAAGGGCCGACGATCATGCAGATCTCGCCAGCCTCAATATCAAGGCTGCAATGATCCACCGCCATTACGGCCGCCCCGTTCGGGTCGTATACCTTGACGACGTCCTCGATGCGGATGGCACCACGCGTCTTGGCCTGCGGCGTGTTCATCATTGCGCCCCCAGCGCAAGCTCGCGCACCCGCCATTGCATCAGGTGGTCACCGGCGAGACGTACCATCGCGCTGGTGATGTATCCGACTGCGCCCAATGTGATCATGCCGATGACGATCGTCGGGTAACGCACCATTGTGTAGGAAGTGTTGATGACATATCCCAGTCCGTATTGACCTGACACCATTTCCGCCGCGACCAGGGAAAACCAGGCCACACCGACGGAAATCTGCAGACCGGTAAAGACGAAGGGCAGTGAGCCCGGCACAATGACGTGGAAGAACACCTGCGATTTCTTCGCGCCCAGACAACTGGCCGCGCGCAGGTACGACTCATCGATGGACTCGACGCCGAGCATGGTATTGAGTGCGGTGGCGAAGAACGACGCGAGGAATGTCAGGTAGATTACGGCGGACTCGGTCGAGATGAACATGACGATCGCCAGTGGTACCCAGGCCAGAATAGGGATGGGCCGCAGCATTTCGAACAGCGGGAACATGTACTCCCGGAATTTTTTCGACCAACCGAGGAACAGCCCAAACGGTACACCCAGCGCGGTTGCGAGGATGAACGCCTGTGTGACGCGCCAGACCGACATGCCGATATGCTGGTAATACTCAGGCGTATATAGCGACAGTCCGTAGGTCGGATCCTTACTCAGCCATTCCGTGATCACCACTGTGATGCCGGGCATTTCGCGAAAGCGCGGCACCTTCCACACTTCCACCAATAAATACCAGGCGCCGAGGAACACCGCGAAACCGATCAGCATCAAGTAAGGACGCGGGCTTTTCAGCCACTGTTTAATGCGGTACCAGGTGAGGTTTACACCCTGACTGTCTCCCGATTCGAGTTTGCGGGGGATGGTACGTAACGGCGCGATCGGATCCGGCACTGTGAAGTCGCGCGTTATCATCGTTGCGAAGCGGCTCATCACGACATCGCCCGTGTCCGGCTCGGATTCGAGCAGTCGCATCAGTTCGTCACCGTTGATGCGCACCACCTCGGCTGGTTCAATCGCTTTCGCACCGGCCAGACGATTTGGGTACTTGTCCATCAGGGCCGCCCAGCCGAATACGTCCCCGGGGCCAAGCGTTCGAACCGGACGACTCGCATTCACGCCCGGCTTTAGTGCGTGCTCGATTCTGCCGGAAACGATGATGTAGAAATCATCGGCCTTGTCGCCCGCTGCGTACACCGACACGCCCGGCTGGTAGGCGACGCGCGAGCTCAAGGCGGCGATTTTGCGCAACATGCTATCCGAGACCACCTGAAAGGGCATGGCGCGTTTGAAAATATCCAGCACTGCGTCCGCTGTGACGGGTTTTTTTACCGGTTCCATCTTGAGTTCAATCCTTACTTCAGGTTGTCGCTGATATTGCCGCTTGCGTCTAAGCAACCGGCAAAATTCCCGCCACGCAGGTAGCGGGGTTGGTGTTGTTCGGCGGCTATTTTGGCGCTTGCGCGTCGGCCAGTGCGGTTACGTCGCCAATCGGCGCGGTCAACTTTCGTTCGCGCAATACTGCCTCGGCGAACTCAGGCATGACCGCTTCCGGGCGCAACTTGTCGACGTTGATGCTCTTGATCGAGAATAGGAAGGTTGCTGCCTTGTCGATGAGGGCGCGCGCTTCCGGGGTGATGGCATAGTGCAGGTTAACGCGCGTCTTGGTACCGCCCTCCAGTGGGGAGTAGCTGCCGTAAAGGGCATACCAAAGGGCTCGCTCAGTGAATCCCGTGGTCTCCCCCTTGGCCAGTTTGATGATCTCGTTGGCGTTCTTCGGGTCGGCGAGGAACAACTGCGCGTCGAGCTCGGCATTCATCCATGCCATCACCACGTCCGGCCGCTGTTTGATCAGATCGGCGCGCATGCCGAGGAAGCCGCCGTCCATCTCGTTGACCGTGGCACCAGTGGCGACGCGGCGCGCGAGACCCTCTTGCACCAGACGCGAAGCGGTCGGCTCCCATATGACCGCCGCATCGATCTTGCCGGCACGGAAGTTACTGGTGATCACCTCGATGTTCTGGTTCAGGTAGTCCTTCGGTTGAACGCCCTCCTTTTTGAAGGTCGCCTGCGCAAAGCGGTCGGTGCAGCTACCCTTCGGTACCGCCACCTGCTTGCCATCCAGCCATTTGAGCGCTTCTTTGGGATTGGCGAATTTCGGTGCGTCGGTGCGCGCGAGGAAGATGTTGCACTGATCAAACCCCAAGCCCAACGTGCCGACGATACGCAAGTCAGCGGTCTCGACTTTGGTGGTGGATACGATCGCCGGCATGTCACCCATATAGCCGATATGTTGTTTGCCGGCCAGCATGTTGTTGACGATGATGGCACCTTGCAGGCCGATCTGGAACTCGACCGTGGATCCTTTGGGCAAATACTTCTCGTAGAACTTCTTGCCCTTCATAACGACCCCTGACCACGACTCGGTATAGTAAGGCTGGAAACCGACAACGAGCTGTACGGGCGTGCCAACTTTGCCGTAGTCGATGTCGGCAGCCATTGCCGTTGATGCCGTGAAGCTGATTGCGACGGCGAGTGCCGCTGAGATTTTTGCCAGATGCTTTTTCATAGTTTCCTCCAATGCAGGTTAGGTTGTCACAACGCTAAAACCACACGATCTTTTTGTCGTTCTTATGCTATTTACTGATGCCGTATTACCTGTTGCGACGCGCCGAAGCGCATTTTAAAAACTGTAGCATTGATGCGCTGTCGCTAATCCTAAAGCGCCGCCATGTTGCAATCGAGCACATCATCTTGCGCCAGGTGCGGCCAGAAAGCGCGCGATCAGGGCCGACAGGCGACGCATCACCAGATAGCCAGACGCAGGGTCAGATTCGAGGATTTTCAGCGCTTCTTTGCCGTTGATTCGCAACAGGGTGGATTTTTCGAGCATCCGCGCCGTTGCAATCCGTGTCGGATGCTCTTCCAGCAACGCAGCCCAACCGAATGCTTCACCCTTCTTGAGCATGAAGCCTGCGGCGGTGGTCCTTTCATCACGCCCGATTTGAAACTCAACGCGTCCGGAATCAAGCACAAATAAATCATCGGCCGGGTCACCAGGCCTGTACAGGTAGCTGCCAGCCGAAAAATCTTCGCTCTTGGCAAGACTGGCCAGCGCTGCCAACGTTGATTCGGCAATTCCGGAAAACAATTCGCCGACGTTAAGTGCGCCCTGCGCGCCGACAAAGATGGTCTCACCCTCAACAAATACGTCGTAGCGTTCCAATGGTGCCTCGGCGAGCCCCAGTGGCGCGCCGGTTTTTATATCCCATTGCCAAAGATGCTGATGGCAGGTAAGGATTGCGCCATCGTACAGACCCTCGCACAACGCGACATCCTGATGGGGACAGGTTGCCTGAACGGCATAGTACGCGTTACCGGAACTTGCCACCAATAGCTTTAATCCGCCATCGACCATGCATTCCTTCAGGCCATTTGGCGGAATCTCCGACGTCATGCAAATTTTCTGCTTGCTCATTCCGGTATCGCCTTAGCTGAACTTGTCATAGCGAATATTATCGGTCGTAAGCTTCGCCTCAAGCAGCAGCACTCGGATGGATGCATCCACTGCCGGCGGCGGGCCTGCAAGAAACGCGCGCACATTTTGATATTTTCCAGCCATTTCGCGTTTGGCAACTTCATGCACCATGCCGCGCTCAAAACGCAGCAGGGGGTATTTGTCACGAGCGACAGTCGGTACATCTTCATCAGACAAAGCGACCGTAATGTCGAGATTCTTCGAGAACTCTTTGCGGAATAACGACAGTTCGTCAAGATAAAAAGCGTCTTTCATTGAGCGCACGCCAAAATAGACATGGCCGCTATACTGCTCGAAATAGCGCTCCTGTGAGGCGCGCGACAATATGGACATTATGCCGGCGATGCCGCTGCCGCCCGCAATACAGAGAATATTTTTTGCAAGGCTCGGGTAGAAAGTTGCCTTGCCGAGTGGGCCAAAAAGCTCGAGCTTCGCACCTTTTCCGGCCCCCGCGAATAGCCATTCCGAAAAGCCACCACCGGGTTTTTTCTTGATCACAAATTCGATATGTTTGGTGCCGCGAGCGAAATTAACCATCGAGTATCCACGCATGCCGGGAACGCCGGGCGCAGCGACAGTCATGAATTGACCCGCGTCGAAGTCGCAAGGCGAGTCGAGCAGTATGTCAATGGCAACTACGTCGTGGGTCAGATTCCGTACGTCCGCGACCGTTCCTGTTAGTGCTTTGGCCGGGCAAATACCGGGATCCATCGCGTATACGAAGTTTGATACTTCAACCGTCACATCGCTTTGCGCAACGCACTGGCACATCAGGAATTCGCCCTGATCTGCCTTTACGTATTTGCGGCCGGGTGCTTCTGCCCATGTATCTTCGATTTTTCCGTCGATCAGACGCGCCTTGCAGGTGCCGCAGGTGCCGGTGCCGCATTCGTACGGAAGGTCGATTCCCTCGCGCAGACCGGCGTAAAGGATTTTCTCGCCAGTGCGAGCCTCGTATTTGAAGGCGCGGTTTCTGGCATTGATTTGGGTGCGCAAGTTTTGGCCGATGCTAGAAAGGGATGTGAAAACCGATGCCGAACATTCGCGTGTCCAGCTTGATGTGCCGTTCAAGCAAGAGCGGTCCGTTCACCGCGATCACAACTTTGTCGTAAACCTTGCCCACGGCAAACAGCTCTGTCGCTCCGCCGTCGAGCGTGGTGCGGTACACCTGCAATCCGCTCGCGACCAGAGCCTGCTTACCGTCATCGCTGAAATCTATCGTATAGACCGTGACGTGGCGGCTTAGCAGCGATTTGTCGCTGTTGTGCTTGGGTAGATTCTTGAACAGCAATTGCATGCCCGCGTTGTCGTGTTCGAGCCAAGTCATTTCTTTCTTGATCTCGGGGCTATAGGCGGTGATGATGTAGTGAAATTTCTCGTCACACAAGGCAAGAAAACCCGAAAAATCGAGTGCATCGAGTTTCATGCAGCTGCGATAGACAAGTTCTTGTACTTCGACCCGAGCGCCAGTGTTGGCGAAACTTTCAATCTGTCCCAAAATTTTTCCCTTGTGTTCTTTACGCCGTTTCAAGCTTGCTATGCGCCGCGTCGAGCTTGTTGTCGCCAAACGGATCAAAGGGTTTGCGCCCCATGCGACGTCCCCACTCGGCATAGAAATGACGCATGCCGCCCTCGTCATGAATCGTCATATTTTCTTCGCGACCATGGATCACCCATTTGCTGTCGGTGCGTTCGCGCATCGCCATTCCCTGGCCATGCACGCCGAGCAGATCTTCGTGCAGGTTTCGGCCGAAGGGTCCCCAGATCGTATTGTGGTCACGTACGCGCTCCGCACGCTGCGCCGGTGTGTCGCTCTTCAAACCAAGCCCGCGAAACTCAATCATCAACTTGTTGGGGCCAATGGGGATCGCCGTATCCATGCGCAGCACCGAGGTGCGCAGGTTGTAGGTCATGCCGGGAAAAACATCAATCAGAATCCATCCGCCGGGTGCCAAGCCTGGCCAGCCGACGCCACGTTCGCTGGTGCCGTCGTACGCGTCGTACTTGATTGACATTGAGCCGACCGAGGCGTGGCCGTACTTATAGCCAGTGTATTTTCTGTCGAAGTAGCCCGGCTGGATCATTCCGGTGACGCGGTTAAAGTGATGCATGTAATCGTGATAGAACTCGCTGTTGGTGTCGTGCCACAGTTTGTAGTTCGTATGGACGACCGCCTTGTGATAATGAAAAACCTCTAGCTCCCCGCCCAGCGATGCGTCGAGCATTTCCATCGCAGGCCCGATATATTCGGCCAAGGAGGGCGCGGCGTCATCGATGACGACCCAGACAAAACCGCCGTAGCCAATTTCGGTGCGCACTTCACGCAGGCTCGCGTCAGCCGTTCCGAAGCGTTCCTGATAGCCTTGTTTGCAGCGGGAAATATCGGTACACGCGCCCTTGGTATCAAAACTCCACGAGTGAAAAATACAGGTGATGCGCTTCGCGTTGCCGACCGGCTCGTACAAAAGCGTGTTGCCGCGATGCGGGCAAATATTGTAAAAGCTGCGGACTTTCAAGTCCTCACCACGTACCACGAACAATTCGGCACCGCCCGGATGGTGGAAGGTGCGATAGTCGTGCGCATTGGGGATCTCGCTCTCATGGCAGGCGATGATCCAGACTTTATTGAATATTTTTTCCTGCTCTTCGCGAAACAGCGTCTCATCGGTGTAGATACGCGTATCGACAAAATGCGTTTCCGGAAATTTGGGTGTTTCGTGCCACTGTTCGCCAGTTCGAGCCATCGCATTCGCCTTCTAAGAAAGTATGTTTTTGTTTAGCAGTAGGGAGGATATAGCATGGCGCGTGCCAATCGTTTCATTTTGTAAGCCATTGATTAAATGACTCAAGTACTTTCCCGGTGCGCTGACCGCAAGTTTCATTCGGAAACACCGGCGGGCGATACGCACATTAGGCATCTGTCAACAGCATTACTTTGCGTGCTGGATGAATTTTCCTCACACGCGGGAGGCACCGTGATAAAGGCGCACAACGTGCTCGGCTTCCGCGAAAAATAGCCACCGTTCCGCGAGCAGGCCGAGTGCGCAAGCGAGCCCGGCAACGCCAAGTGGAATGACCCCAGTTGCGCCTGCAGCGAGCAGCACAAACGGCAACGCGAAACCGGCTGCGACCGCCACGACGCGTAGCAAAACGGCGTGCCCGCGCGCCAACTTGAAACAAAACTCATCGGTCAGAAAGGTGCCGTGGGTGTGACCGACATCGAGCAAACGGATGGACTTCGGTCCGAGTGTCAACGCGTTGTTGATCGTGTATTGCACCTTAGGCGTTCGGAATCGGAAGTAGTACACCGCTTTGACGAGTAGCGCCAAAACGAGCAGTGCCAGCACTGCTGCCACCTGTTTGGAAACGCCACCGCCGCCGAACGCAATAAATGGCAGCCCCGCCAATGCGCCCGAGTAAAGGCCGAGCAATACATAGCAGGCAGGCACCAAACGTGTATGCCAGCGCGGGATCGTTTTCAAGCAGGCATAAATCATCCCGGTACAAAAAAGCACTCCGAGCGCGAGAACGGCGAGTAACAATCCAACGCCAACGAAAAGCACCTGCGACGAGCCGATGATCAACAGCCAAGCGTAGAGGGCGGCAACCGGATAAAGCGCCAACGCCAGTACCCCTTCCCGCGACAGCCACGACGTGCGCACCCGGGAAAATGCCCTCCAGGCATTCTTGGGATTGGCCAAATGCAGCGTCGATGAAATCAAACCGGCTGTCGTCAGACCCATGCCGAGAGCAAGCATCGACAACATCGAAGCGGTAGAAATGTCACCGGCGAAACCGGTCGATGCCAGCACGACCAGCCACACCAGCAGACCCAAGCCCGCACCAGAGCTCACGGTAAAAAAAATCACCGATAGCGCAGGACGCATATCAAATTACTTTCGAGGTGCCGACCCACTCTTTGAGCAACTGGGTCAGCGTTTTTTTCGGAAATTCCCGGGTGTCTACTTTTACCTCTGGCGCACAGCGTGGCGCCAGATAATTATTGACCGGCTTGTAGCCGAGATCATTGAGCATCGGCGGCATTCCCCGCGCTGCTGCCGCCTGTGCAACTGCTGACTGCGGGTCATCAAAGTCGCCGAACATGCGCGCGCTGGTCGGGCATGCCAGCACGCACGCGGGCTGCCTGTCTTCCGGTGGCAGGAGTTCGTCGTAAATTCGATCCACACACAAGGTGCATTTTTTCATGACACCGGCCTGCTGGTCGAGCTCGCGTGCGCCATAGGGGCAGGCCCACGCGCAATAGTTGCAGCCCATGCATTTGTCCGGATCGACCAGGACGATGCCGTCATCGCGTTTATAGGAAGCACCGGTCGGACACACCGTGACGCAAGCTGCCTCTTCGCAATGCAGGCAGGACATCGGCACGTTGACGGTCTTGGACTCCGGATACGCGCCGTACTCAAAGCTGCGGATCCTGTTCAGCCACGCGCCCGACGGCTCATTGCCGTAAGGATTGTAGTCAGGCAGCGGACCTGCCATGAGGGACTCGCCATTCCATTCCTTGCAGGCCACCGCGCAGGCGTGGCAGCCGACGCAGGTGTCGAGATCGATCGTTAGTCCCAGCCTCATTCTTCTACTCCGCTGTTTGCGCCGGTGAACTGCGGCCACACGCTTTCTTCACCAGCCGCAGCCTTGGTAATTTTCACCATCAGGTCGTACCAGGCTGCCTGTCCGGTGATCGGATCGCTATTGGTGAGTTTACGGTCGCCAGGTTTGGACGGAAGTTGTTCGCTGATGAGATGGTTGAGCAGAAATCCATGGGTGGATTCGCTCGCACCCGCATCCAGCGCGGCGGCGCCGCGCTGTCTGCCAATCGCGTTCCAGGTCCACACCGTATTGGCTTCGACACCTTCCATGGTTTTTAGTTGGCAACGAATTTTCCCAATGCGTGACTCGACCCAAATCCAGTCCATCGATTTGAGGCCACGTGCGCTGGCCGT
This sequence comes from Betaproteobacteria bacterium, assembly GCA_043793345.1. GTDB lineage: Bacteria > Pseudomonadota > Gammaproteobacteria > Burkholderiales > Usitatibacteraceae > UKL13-2. The sequence continues at coordinate 10,943 of JAYVXF010000020.1, forward strand.
GCCTTCATTCATGTACAAAAAATTACCCGCCATGATTTGTCGCAGCCAGACATTCTGTGTGTCCCATGAGTGGTACATCGTCATCGGTCGCTGCGTAATCGCGTGAAACGGAAATTCGTTTTCATCCTGCCCGACGTTTTCCAGATTGGGATACCAATCGGGGAGCGGATCAAAATGCTTGCTCAAACGCGCTTTGTCCAGCGGATCTGTCGGCTGCGGACCGTCATACAACCCAAGCCCCGCCAAGCGGAATTTCTGGATCGGCTCCGAATAAATTTGCATAATGATCGGCTCGATTTTCGAGATGAAGGTCGCCTCGACCGCCTTCTGCTGGTAATCGCGATTCCAGTGGCGCATCCATTGCTCATTCTCGGCCCAGTGGTGGGTAAAAAATGCGCCGTTCTCGATATAGCGATTCCATTGATCCGGGTTCGGTTCGCCGCGCAGCGACTTGCTGCCGTCCTTGCCGCGCCAGCCAGCAAGAAAGCCGATCCCCGGCACTTTTTCATAGTTAACGATGAAATCGTTGTAACCCTTGAATTTCGCCTGGCCCTCGGCATTGGTGAACGCGGGAAATTTTAAGCGTCCGGCCAAGTCGACCAGAACCTCCTGCCACGGCCTCACGTCTCGATCAAGCGCCACGACCGGATGACGAATCGCATCGGCAATCGTATCGACCTCCGAGATCGGACGATCCAGCAGCGAAATCGCGTCGAAGCGCTCAAGATACGTGGTGTCGGGCAACACCAGATCGGCAAAGCGTACCGTCTCCGAATCGAACGCATCGGCGACGACCAGAAATGGTATTTTGTGCTCACCCGCATTTGGGCCGCTGTCGTGTTTGGCGCGCAACATATCCTGAACACCCGAAGTATTCATCGATGAATTCCACGCCATGTTGGCCATGAATAAAATCAGCGTGTCGATGGGATACGGGTCGGCGTTGACTGCGTTGGTGATCACCATGTGCATCGCGCCGTGCGCGGCCAGCGGCGACTCCCACGAATAAGCGTGATCGATCCGCAACGGCTTACCGTCGGCATCGATGGCAAGGTCTTCAGGGCGCGTTGGAAACCCAAGCGGCGCTTTTGACAATGGCGTATTCGGCGCATTGATAATCGCTTCGTCGTTTTCCGGCAACAGCAGCGGCGGAATCGGTCGCGGGTAGGGCGCGCGGGCGCGGAAATTTCCCGGCCCTTCAAGCGCACCAAGCAGCATTTGAATCAAGTGCAGCGCGCGGCAGGTCTGGAAGCCGTTCGAGTGCGCCGAAATGCCGCGCATGGCGTACATCGACACGGGCCGGCCAACCACCTTTTCGTGAACTTTGCCCCAGACATCGGTCCATTGCACGGCAATTTCGATGGTCTCTTTGAACGCGATGGTCGCCATTTCAAGCGCGAGTCGCTCGATGACGTCGGCCGCTACACCGCACTCGGCGGCCACCGATTCTGGCGAATAGCGCTCATCCATATAACGCGTGGCGGCGAGCGTGAGCACGGTGTGTACGCGAACACCGTCCGGCGTTTGAAATTCACCGAAAAGAGCCGGGTCAATATCTGCGCCGAGTCCGTTGACCAATTGAGAAGAACGCTGGTCATGGATCAGCGGCTGCCCTGCCGCATCACGCAGAAACAGCCCGTCCTGCGACGTGCCGGGCGCGTCGATCACCAGCCAGGGCGAGTTGGTGTAGCGCGCCAGAAACGGCGCGTCGAACAATTCGCGCGTGAGCAGCACGTGAACGATTGCCAACGCGAGCAAGCCGTCGGTGCCGGGGCGAATCGGTATCCACTCATCGGCGATGGCGGAGTAGCCGGTTCTGACCGGATTGATCGAAACAAATTTCGCGCCGTTGCGTTTGAGTTTATCGAGCCCGATCTTGATCGGGTTCGACGAGTGGTCTTCTGCCACGCCCCACAGCACAAAATATTTGGTGCGATCCCAATCCGGCGCGCCGAATTCCCAGAACGAATAGCCGATGGAGTAGAGACCCGCTGCTGCCATGTTTACTGAACAAAATCCGCCATGTGCCGCCCAGTTTGGCGTGCCGAACTGCTGCGCCCACAAGCCCGTCAGCGCCTGCATCTGGTCGCGACCGGTAAAGAACGCAAGCTTTTTTGGATCGGTCGCACGGATATGGGCGAGCCGCTTGGTCAACATCGCCAAGGCCTCGTCCCACGAAATGGAGACGAACTCACCCAAGCCGCGTTCAGAGCCGGGCTTGCGCATCATCGGGCCGGTCAACTTGGCCTTCGAATACTGCTTCATGATGCCGGCCGAGCCCTTCGCGCACAGCACACCCTGATTCACCGGGTGCTTGCGATTGCCCTTGATGAAGCGTACGCGTCCCTCTTGAAGCGTGACCTCAATGCCGCAGCGGCAGGCGCACATGTAGCAAGTGGTGCATTTCACCTCCTGCCTGGAGGTGTCTTCGAATTTGATGGGCTGGTTGCGGGTTTTGATCATTGCGTTTAAGAAAATTTGAACAGGAGAAACTAAAACAAGCCGACTACTTTGCCGTTGACAATATCGATCTTGTTGGCCGATGGCACCTTGGGTAGACCCGGCATGGTCATGATGTCGCCGCAGACCATGACAATGAATTCCGCGCCGGCAGCCAGACGCACTTCGCGCACGTTGATAATGTGGTTGTCAGGCGCGCCGCGCAATTGCGCGTCGGTTGAGAATGAATACTGCGTCTTGGCCACGCAGACCGGATAGTGTCCGTAGCCTTCCTCCTGCAGCCGCTTGATCTGCCCGCGGACTTTGTTGTCGGCGGTGACGTCGCTGGCGCGATAAACTTTCTTGGCAATTTTGTTGATTTTTTCCCAGAGCGTGTCCTGTTCGTCGTAGACAAACGTCACGTTCGATCTTTGCTCGCAGAGTTCCACGACGATCCGTGCCAAATCGGCGGCACCCTTGCCGCCATCGCCCCAGTGCGTGGCCAATACCACCCGCACGCTGAGTTTGGCCATGCGCGAACGCAGAATTTCCAGTTCGGCATCGGTGTCGGTGGTGAATTTATTTATCGACACCACACACGGTATGCCGTAGACCTTCGACACGTTTTCGACGTGGCGTTCGAGATTGACAATGCCTTTTTCGAGCGCTGGAAGGTTTTCCTGCGTAATCGTTTTCAGGTCAGCGCCGCCGTGATATTTCATCGCGCGCACCGTTGCCACGATCACCGCCGCTGAGGGACGTAAGCCCGATTTGCGACACTTGATGTCGATGAATTTCTCTGCGCCCAAATCCGCGCCGAAGCCCGCTTCGGTGACCACATAGTCGGCAAGTTTCAACGCCGATTGCGTGGCGATCACGGTATTGCAGCCGTGCGCGATATTGGCAAACGGCCCGCCGTGGACAAAGGCCAGATTATTTTCCAGCGTTTGTACGAGGTTCGGGGCGAGCGCGTCCTTGAGAAGCACGGTCATGGCACCATGCGCGTTCAAGTCTCGCGCGAGGATTGCTTTTTGGTCGCGCGTATAGGCGACGACGATGCGGCCCAAGCGCTGTTTGAGATCTTCAATCGACGTTGCCAGGCAGAAAATCGCCATGACTTCGGACGCCACCACGATGTCAAATCCGTCCTGTCGCGGATAACCGTTGCCGGGTCCGCCGAGCGAGGCGGTAATTTCGCGCAATGCCCGGTCGTTCATGTCGACCACGCGTTTCCACTGGATGCGGCGCACATCGATACCGAGTTCGTTGCCGTGATGAATATGGTTATCGATCAGCGCGGCGAGCAGATTGTTGGCCAACGCGATGGCTGAGAAATCACCGGTAAAGTGCAGATTGATGTCTTCCATCGGCACGATTTGCGCATAGCCGCCGCCCGCCGCACCGCCCTTGACACCAAACACGGGGCCGAGCGAGGGCTCGCGCAGGCAGATCATCGCTTTCTTGCCGATGTGATTCAGCGCATCGCCAAGACCGACCGTGGTGGTGGTCTTACCCTCGCCCGCTGGCGTGGGGCTGATTGCGGTCACGAGAATAAGCTTGCCGTCTTTTTTGCCTTTCAGGGTCTCCAGAAAAGGCAGCGAGACCTTCGCCTTGTAATGGCCGTAGGGCTCAAGATGCTCCTCGCCGATACCCAATTTTTCCTGGGCAAGTTTGGCGATTCGTATCATCTTGCTCGCTTGGGCAATTTCGATGTCGCTGGGCATTTTTAATTCTCCAATAATAAATCTGTTTTGCTTTTGACGGCCCGGATGAGCCAGTGCCGAATGAAACACATCCACTCAACGCGCAACGCGTTTTAATTCAGAACGAAACGCTGGCGTTTCTCTGCGGATAACTAACTTAGCTTGAGCAAGCTTGATGCCAGAGTGAAACAGGACAAGGCGCGCGACATAAAATGCGAACCAACAAATCGATGGCGCAGAGATTGCTGTTACTTGGCTGCTCACCACTCACGGATAAACTACCTCCAATGTCTTTTTTACCCATCCTCCGCTGGCTACCGGAGCTCCGCCGACCCGGTGCGATGCGTGCCGACGTGCTGGCCGGATTAACCGGTGCCATCGTGGTATTGCCGCAGGGCGTTGCCTTCGCGACGCTGGCCGGCATGCCGCCGCAGTACGGCCTGTATTCCGCCATGGTGCCCTGCCTCATCGCGGCGCTGTTTGGCTCGAGCCGGTTGATGGTGACGGGTCCGGCAAACGCGATTTCGCTGATGACCATGAGCCTCATCGTGCCACTTGCGGTCGAAGGGTCAGCCAAATATGTTTCCCTGGTGCTGACCCTTACCTTCATGGTTGGCGTCATGCAGCTTTTGCTCGGCCTGATTCGCGCCGGAAAATTCGTCGATATCGTTCCGCACTCGGTGGTGGTTGGATTCACGGTCGGCGCTGCGGTGCTCATCATGAATAGCCAGTTGGCGCCCGCGCTGGGTATTGAGCATACCCGGGGCTTATCGATCTTCGCCAACCTGCAATCGCTGGCATCGCATCTGGGCAGCACCTCACTCACCGCGCTTGTCACCTGCATTGCAACCGCGCTCGCCTGCATTCTCTGGCTTCCCTGGAACCGGACGATCCCGGCATTGCTTATCGGTGTCGTCGCGGGCAGCTTGATTGGGCATTTCGCCTTGACACTGCCGCTTCTCGGCGGTGAGCTCAAGATGGTGGCACCGATTCCCAGCGGTTGGCCGCCGCTGTCGTCGCCCGATCTTTCGGTTGCAACGCTTACGTCGCTGGCGTTACCGGCGCTGACGATGACGCTCATTGCACTGACAGAAGCGATGGCGATTGCCCGTGCGGTGGCGATGAAATACCACGACAAGCTGGATGGCAATCAGGAAATGCTCGGTCAGGGAATGGCCAATCTGGCCGGTGCTTTTTTCTCCGCCTACCCGTCAAGCGGCTCGTTCAATCGTTCCGGCGTCAACGTCCAGTCAGGCGCCAGGACGCCGGTGTCGGCGATCTGCGCGGCGGTTTTTTTGGTCATCATCCTGATGATGGTCTCCCCGTACGTGACGTTGCTACCGTTGGCAGTGGTGTCGGGCTTACTGTTTCTGGTCGCGTGGGGCTTGATTGACGTCGCCGAAATCCGCCGCATCTGGCAACATGAGCCGGAGCAGCGCGTGCCGCTGTTGGTGACGGGCATCGCCACGGTCACGGTCTCGCTCGAGTGGGCCATTATTCTCGGTATTGCCAGTGCAGTCGCGACTAAATATTTTACTGCCATGAAAAAGTGAAACTCTAGCATTGGTGCGTCTCTCCAGCCATTTGTGCGCCGCGATAGCCGTCAAATGGCGATCTACGGGTTAATATGCGGGACAAACCGGTTTGCTGTTAAAACGAACATCCACGAGTCGATGCCAACATGATCAATAATATTCGCCGCTATGCCTGGCTCGTGCCAGTGCTGTTGGTCGTGCTCATTACCATCGTGGTCGCGCTGAAATTGCTGAAGCCGGGCGTGCCAACGCGGGTGGTGCTGGCCACCGGTGCGCCGGGTGGCGCGTATGAGGCTTTCGGCGCCCGGTACGCGGAAATTTTCAAACGCGATGGCGTGACGCTTGTCCTTAAACCGACCAAAGGCTCGGTGGAGAATCTCGGGCTCCTGCTCGAACCTAAAAACGACATCGAAGCAGCGTTTTTGCAAAGCGGTATTGCCACCGAGGCGCAGCGTGATGAGCTGGTGTCGCTGGGCAGTCTTTTTTACGAACCGGTGTGGGTGTTTTATCGTGAGCCGAAAAATAACATCCCGCTGACGCGTCTCACCGAGCTTCGCGATAAACGCATCGGCATCGGTGCGACCGGCGGTGGCACGCGCCAGGTGAGTATTGCTTTGCTTGCCGCGAATGAAATCACCGCCGCCAACGCAAACTTTAACGACGCAAGTCCGACCGAGGCGACCGCGTTACTGCTGCGCGGCGAACTCGATGTGGCGTTTTTGGTGGCGGCACCGTCGTCGCCGCTGGTGCGGCAATTGTTGGCGGCACCGGGCATTCGGCTCATGAACATGGCCACTGCCGACGCCTACAGCCGGGTGATTCCTGCGCTCAGCAAAATCACCATTCCGCGCGGCGTGATCGATCTGAAAAATGATATTCCTGCCGAAGACGTGCGTACGGTCACCGCGACCGCGACGCTGGTGGCGATGGAGTCACTGCATCCGGCGATCGCGTATTTGTTTGTGAGAGCCGCCAAGGAAGTACACGAGGGTGGCAGTCAATTGCATGCGCAGCGCGAGTTTCCGAACGTGACAAGATTTCAGGAATTCAATGTGCCGGAAAATATTGCGCTGCTATACAAGGACGGCACGCCGTTCTTATATCGCCATCTGCCGTTTTGGCTCGCCAATCTGGCGCAGCGCTTGTGGGTGTTGCTGATTCCGCTTGGCGCGATCATGATTTCGGCCTCCGATGCGGTGCCCAAGATCATGGGCTTTCGAATGAATTTTCGCGTCGGCCAAATCTATCAGGCGGCGCGCAAATTGGAGGGTGAAATTATTGTTGCGGCCGCGGGCGGTGAAAAAATAGAAGCGACAAAAATCGACGCGGCGACAATCGACGCGTTCGACCAACAATTACACGCACTAAGCCTGCGCACCGATCAGTTGAAAGGACCATCGGCCACGCTGAAAAGCTGGTATGAATTGCGCGCGCATTTGGTGCTGGTGCGGTCGCGGCTTGATCAACTGCGGGGCAGTTAGGCGCGGGCTAAGCGTTGCCTGTCGGTTACGGTCGCTTGACGTGACAAATTCCGGCGCGTTATGCCTTCAGCCCAAACACATCCCGCGGATTGCGCAGCTCGGCAATATCAGCCAATCGCGCCTTCACCAGTTTCATGAAATTGGGATGCGTAAAAATATAAAACTGCTTGTCGCGAATCGCCTCGAACGTAATGCTGGCCACGTCGCTTGCGGTGAGCCTGCCTGCATTAACCGCTTTGGCAATCATCTGCTGCGCCTCGATCATCGACGCGGTGGGCGCGTCGGCGTTCAGCAACTCGGCCGGTCGTGAGAGATGTGATTTGCCGATGCCGGTCGGTGTGAAACCGGGGCACAACACCGACGCGCCGATGCGCGGCTCCACACTCGCCAAATCGTGATACAGCGATTCGCTGTGCGCCACCACTGCGTGTTTGCTCACGTTGTAAGCACCCATCAAGCCCGGCGCGATGAGACCGGCGACGGAGGCGACGCTGACGATATGACCCTCGTACGCAGGATCATTTTTGGCGGCGGCAAGCATCAGCGGCGTGAACGTGCGCACGCCGTGAATTACGCCCCACACATTCACGTTCAACACCCATTCCCAATCCTTGACGGTGTTTTCCCAGATGAGGCCGCCAGAACCCACGCCCGCGTTGTTGAACAGGCAGTGCACCACACCGAAAGTTTCTGTCGCGAGCGTTGCCAACGATTCAATGTAGTCGGCCTTCGACACGTCACCCGCCAGTGCGGCAACGTTAGCGCCTTGCGATTTTAATTCGGCCGCGGCCTGCTGCAACGGCGCGTCGCGAATATCGCCGAGCACGATGTTCATTTTCAGCGCGGCGGCTTTGTCGGCGAAGGCTCTGCCCAGACCGCTGGCACCGCCGGTGATGACGGCAACTTTGTTTTCGAAATCTTTCAATATTTTCTCTTGGAAATTTTTAGGCAACTTTTGGAAGACATGCAGAGTAAATTAGACAAACGCTATATCTGGCGGGCTTCACAGACGATTTATGCCTGGAACACCGCACCAATGCTGGTTCTGCGCAATGGCGAACTTCTATAGATGCGGCAACTAAATAGGGTGTTTTTTTGCGCAAATTCACCCTCTCCCCAACCCCTCTCCCCTCAAAGGAGAGGGGCTCAACCCCGGCGAACGCGAACAGCAGCAGCGCGATGGCAACCCCTCTCCCCTCAAAGGAGAGGGGCTCAACCCTCCCTCTCCCCTCGTGGGAGAGGGATCGAGGGAGAGGGGGCGGGTCGTAAGCGCGACACTCAACATAATTAATTGCCGCATCGATAAAAACCCTGTCGTGCCGACGAAGGCCGGGGAGACAATTTTGAGGTTTTTAGAAGTTCCCAACATTAAGCAGGCATGCCACTGGCAATCACATTAAACCCGCAATCCACATAAGTAATCTCGCCCGTCACCGCACTCGCCAGATCGCTCATCAGAAACGCCGCCACATTGCCGACTTCATCTGCCGTCACGTTACGGCGCAACGGTGCCTGCTCTTCAAAAAATTTCAGCATCTTGCCGAATCCACTAATGCCCGCCGCCGCGAGCGTCTTGATCGGCCCCGCCGAAATTGCATTGGCGCGAATGCCTTTAGGGCCCAGGCTGGCGGCAAGGTATCGGGTGACCGCCTCCAGACTCGCCTTGGCCGCTCCCATGGTGTTGTAGTTGGGTACGACGCGCTCGGCACCCAAGTAGGAAAGCGTCAGACACGCGGCATGGCGGCCTTGCATCATCGGCAGCGCCGCTTTCGCCAACGCCGCATAGCTATAGCTCGAAATGTCGTGGGCGATGCGGAAGTTTTCGCGCGTCATGCCGTCGAGAAAATCGCCGCCGATCGCATCGCGCGGCGCGAACGCGATGGCGTGAACGAAGCCATCGAGGCCATCCCAGTGTTTGGCGAGCGCAACGAACAAATTATCGATGTCTTCATCTTTGGATACATCGCAGGGCAGAATGATTTTGCCGTCAAAATCGGGTGCCAATTTTTCCACCCGTTCGCGGATGCCTTCGCCCGCATAGGTGAAGGCAAGCTCGGCACCTTCGCGCTTCATCGCCTTGGCAATTCCATAGGCGATCGAGCGATGTGACAAGAGGCCGGTGATGAGGATTTTTTTGTTGGCGAGAAAGCCCATTTTTTTAACTCGTGGTAGTTGATCTGGTGATACTGATTTGAAAACGTTCAACGCGCAAGTCTAGCGCATTCTTTTCGACTCTTTCCGGCCGGACGGAATGCGTTTTTGCCGCAATTTCTGACAGAATAGCCGCTGCGTGACATGGCGTTGGATGGCGCGTTTTTCGACGAATTGTTTCGGGTGACGACGAGGGACTATGCGTTTTAGTAATTTGGCTCGGCTGCTGCTATGCGTTGGTCTGGTTTCGCCCATTCCCGTGTGGGCGCTCGCCAATGATCGCCCCGATCCCGAAAAAGTGTTGCGCTATGCCTTCGAGATTGCCGAGACCAGCTTTGATCCACAAAAAGTCAGCGACGTTTATTCGACCATTGCCAACAACGCCATGTTCGACGCGCCACTGCGCTACGATCCGCTCGCGCGTCCCGTGAAGCTGATCCCGAATACGCTGGCGGCAATGCCGGAAGTCTCGGCCGATTATCGGGTGTTTACGTTGCGCGTGAAGCCCGGTATTTACTTTGCCGACCATGAGGTGTTCGGGGGTAAGAAGCGCGAGTTGACGGCCGAGGATTATGTTTTTTCGATGAAGCGTCTGTTCGACCCGAAGCTGTCCGCGCCGCTGCTCGCTGAAATGGAGGGCTATATCGTCGGCTCCGATGCTCTGCTAAAGCGTGTGCGCAAGAGCGGCAGGATGGACTATGACACGCCGCTAGAAGGGCTGCGGGCAATCGACCGTTACACGTTGCAAATTAAACTGAACGAACCAAAGCCGACGTGGGCGTTTAACCTCGCGGATTGTCGCTTGAGTTGCGCAGTCGCGCGCGAGGTCGTCGAAAAATATGGTGATGACATCGGCTCGCATCCCGTGGGGACTGGCGCGTATCGGCTGACTGCGTGGAAGCGTTCGTCGAAGATGGTGTTCGAGCCGAACCCAAATTATCGCGAAGAATATTATGCCGCCGAGCCCACGGCGGACGACAAAGAAGGGCAAGCGATCCTCGCAAGATTGAAGGGTCGGCGCGTGCCGATGATTGGCCGCATCGAAGTTTCGGTGATCGAGGAGCGGCAGCCGCGCTGGATTTCGTTCATCAATAAAGAATTCGACGTGCTGTGGCGCATGCCCGAAGACGTCGCTCAGCAAGCCGTACCTAACCGCCAGCTCGCGCCGAATCTGGTGAAGCAGGGCATTCGTGCGGAGCTGGTACCGGCGCTGGATCTGACGTTTTTATATTTCAACATGAAAGATCCGACTGTCGGTGGCTACACGCCGGAAAAAGTTGCTCTGCGTCGCGCGATTTCGCTGGCCTATCGCTCGCAGGATGAAATCGACATTGTGCAAAAAGGCCTCGCGATACTCGCGCATACGCCGTACAGTCCCGGCGTTGCGGGATACGATCCTAATTTTCGCACCAGCGCCAGCGAATACAATCCGGCCAAGGCGCAAGCCTTGCTCGATATGCACGGCTACCTTGATCGCGATGGCGACGGCTATCGTGAAATGCCCGATGGCTCGCCGCTGACGCTGAAGAGTAATTCCACACCGACCGAAAGAGACCGAACCGTGGATGAACTCTGGCGGCGTTCGATGGACGCAGTCGGCATTCGTATTGAAGTACGCAAAGCAAAATGGCCGGATCTGCTGAAAGAATCTGACGCCGGCAAACTCATGATGTGGTTTCTCGGCGGATCCGCGTCGGCACCCGACGCCGACACGTGGCTCACGTCGCTATACGGGCCAAATTGCGGATACAAAGGCAATCGCGCGTGTTTCCAATTGCCAGAATACGATGCGGCTTATTCAAAAGCGGGAAGCATGCCGGATAGCCCGGAACGCACCAAGCTATATCAGGAAATGGCGCGCCTCATGGTGGCGTATGCGCCGTGGAAAATCAACATGCACCGCATGTTTGCCGACATGTGGTATCCCTACGTGATCGGCTTTCGCAGGCCTTTGGTGCAGACGCAGAATTGGTGGAAGTACGTCGATATCGACCTCGATGCCAAAAAACAATTTGAGGCGCGCTAGGCGTGCTGCAAATTAGCGCGCGGAACTGGCTGGCGTGTATCGCCGCCTGTTTGTTTTTCACAATCGGCAGCGCCTTCGCCGCCGACAAAGTCAAAACCATCCGCTTCTCATTCCTCGTCGCCGAGACCACATTTGATCCTGCGAAAGCGTCCGATCTATATTCGGGCATTATCATGGAAGCAATCTTCGATGCGCCGCTCACGTACGATTTTCTGGCGCGCCCGGCAAAGTTGATTGCCAATACGGCCGTTGCGATGCCCGAGGTAAGCGACAACGGCAAGACCTACACTTTCAAATTCAAGCCCGGGATTTATTTTGCCGATGATCCGGCATTCAAAGGCGTGAAGCGCGAGGCGATATCGACCGACTACGCCTACGCGCTAAAACGGTTTTACGATCCGCAATTGGCATCGCCCTGGCTTTGGTACATCGACGGAAAAATTATCGGCGGCGATGAAGCCAAGGCCGCCGCCAAGAAAAGTGGAAAGTTTGACTACGACGCGCCCGTTGCCGGTATTGAGACGCCAGATAAATACACGCTGCGTATCCGCCTGAAAGAAACCGATTACAACTTCATCTATATTTTTGGCACGGTGCAGACAGCCGCCCTCGCGCGCGAGGTGATCGACGCGAATGCGGCCGACCCGGGCGCGCATCCGGTTGGCACCGGGCCATTCCGCCTGACCGAATGGAAACGCTCGCACAAAATGGTGCTCGAAGCCAATCCGCTTTATCGCGAGAATTTCTACGCGGCCGAGCCGGGCGACAACCCGGAGGCACAGGACATTTACCGGCAGATGAAGGGTAAAAAACTGCCGCAAATCCAGCGCGTGGAAGTTTCGGTGATCGAGGAATCGCAACCGCGCTGGCTGGCGTTCATGAACGGCGAAACCGACTACGCGAACGCGCCGACCGAATTTGCCGGCTTCGCATTCCCCGGCGGAAAACTTGCCCCGAATTTGGCAAGGCTCGGCATGCGCGGGCAGCGTTTCGTCGAGCCTGATCTGGTCTACACCTACTTCAACATGGAAGACCCGGTGGTCGGTGGCTACACGCCCGACAAAGTTGCGCTTCGACGCGCCATGTGGCTGGGCTACAACGTGATGGAAGAGATCAACGTCATTCGCAATGGCAGCGCGGTGAAAGCCGAGTCGCCTGTGCCGCCAGGAGTGGCGGGCTACGACCCGGCATTCAGGAATCCCTATGGTGAATACAATCCGGCGAGGGCGAATGCGCTGCTCGATATGTACGGCTACATTGATCGCGATGGCGACGGCTATCGTGAAAATCCGGATGGCTCCCAACTCGTGATTGAGCAATCCTCCACGCCGGACACGACCCTTAAACAGTTCGACGAGTTGTGGCGCAAAAACATGGATGCGATTGGCCTGAAGATGGTATTCAACAAAGCCAAATGGCCGGACCTGAACAAGCAATCGATGCTCGGCAAACTGGCGATGTGGTCGCAGGCGTGGGGTGCTGATTATCCTGACGCGGAAAATTTTTACCAAAATTTGTACAGTAAAAATATTGGTGAAAGCAATCGCGCCAAATTTAGACTTCCCGCGTTCGACAAACTATACGAGCAAGCACGCATGATGCCGCCGTCACCCGAGCGCACCAAACTCTACAGCGAGATGGCGCGCCTCGTCGCGGCCTACGCGCCGTGGATTCCGAGTGCGCATCGCCTGCGCAGCGACGTGGTGCAGCCCTGGGCGATTGGCTATATGAAGCACCCGATCTTGAATGCGCCGTGGCTGTTTATGGATGTGGATGAGACGAAGCGGGTGGCGCGGTGAGGGCGAGCCAAAAACGTGGATGAAGGCGGGACTAAGGGCGGGGGTGGGGGTGACGTTATACTCCAAGAAGATTGCTCGATAGCTAATATTGAACCGGTTAAACGGCGCATCGATAAACGGAGAAACGCGTTCGCGACGAAATACTTCCCCCTTTTTAAAGGGGGACCGAGGGGGATTTAGCGGTGGTTGCGATTCGGCCATGACCGTAAAATCCCCCCTGCCCCCCTTTAGAAAAGGGGGAACACAGTGGTTGATCAGTGATGGTTTCTGGAATCTGGTAGCGAATCAAACATGACTTTTGCAGCGAATTAATTATGGAAAACTCTAGCACTGGCGCGGCTTTCAAAGCATTTATGCTATGGCAGCCGCACCAAATGGCGATCTACGGTTTAATTAGCGGCAATATTGCGGTACAAAACAGGAGTGTGAAGTGGTTTGGTCGGTGACAAAAAAATCAACGCGTCGATGGATGTTTCTGCTGTTCGCAGCGTTTGTCACGCTGGCTTGCCACCTCGCGACCACCGCACAGGCGGCTGAAAAAAAAGTATTAAAAATCGCTTTCCGCGCTGCCGAAACCGGGTTCGACCCGCAACGCATTGAAGACCGCTATTCAGTTGGCATCTGCGAAAATATTTTTGATTCCCTGCTGAGCTATGACTGGCTGGCGCGACCGGTGAAGTTGTCGCCGCAGATTGTCGAAGCGGTGCCGGTCGGTGAGGAGGGCGGCACGCGATTCACGTTCCGCATCAGGCGCGGCATTTATTTTTCCGATGATCCGATTTTCAAAGGCAAGCCCCGCGAGTTGGTCGCCAAAGATATGGAATACGCGATCAAGCGTTTCCGCGATCCCGCCAATCGCAGCCCGTATTCATGGCTGTTCGAGGATCGCATCGTCGGGCTCGACGAGTTTGTCGCCGCTGCCAAAAAAAGCGGCAAGTACGATTACGATGCGCCCATCGAGGGCTTGCAGCTCATCGACAAATACACGATCTCGTTCAAATTGCGCGAGCCAGATTACAACTTCATTTATTTTTTCTCGCTGCCGATTGTGGTGCCGGTCGCGCGTGAAGCGATTGACGGCTACGCCAACGACACGATGGCGCATCCGGTCGGCACGGGTCCGTATGTGCTGAAAGAATGGGTGCGTCGCTCGAAGATCGTGCTGGAAAAAAATCCGAATTACCGCGGCCACACGCTCGATGTGCAGTACGCAAATCCCGCTGATCCATGGGACAAGGACGCGATCAAATATTTAAGCGGCAAGAAGCTGCCACTGATTGACCGTATCGAAATCTCACCGATTGAAGAAGAGCAACCGCGCTTCCTCGCCTTCATGAATCGTGAGCACGATTACATTGAAGAAACGCCGTTCGCGTTTGTCCCGCAGCTTTTACCTAACGGCAAATTGTCACCTGAAATGCAAAAGCGCAATGTCCGCGTTTTCCGTGAGGAGGCCCCCGAGACAACGTGGGATGCATTCAATCTCGACGATGCCGTTGTTGGTGGATACCAGCCGCAGAATGTGGGGTTTCGGCGCGCGCTGGTGCTGGCGCATGACCGTGAGCAGGAGATCGCGATCATTCGGCGCGGCCAGGCGTTAGCGGCGCAAAGCCCGGTGCCACCAGGCCTCATTGGCTTTGATCCCACCTTCCATGTGATCGAGCAGGAATACAATCCGGCGCGCTCGAAGGCGTTGCTCGATATGTTCGGGTACCTCGATAGGGATGGTGATGGCTGGCGCGATTTGCCCGATGGTAAGCCATTGAAACTCACCTATAAATACCGCGCCAACGAAGAATCTGCTCGTCAGCAGGCGGAGCTGTGGGCGAAATGCCTTGCTGAAGTCGGCATTCGCATGGAGGCGATCGCGGTGCA
>JAYVXF010000021.1:0-2718 GCA_043793345.1 Betaproteobacteria bacterium
TACGGTGAATAATGGCTTAGCCCATATGTGCTTCGACAGGCTCAGCACGAACGGAGATTTTAGGAAGTTACCATTTACTGCTAAGAGCAATCGCTGCCATCAGCCTGACTTGAAACCGTAAAAAAGCTATACTTCGCCACAGCCCATCGAGGCGACTCGATGGGCAATTTTATTTGTCTGCCGCACTTTTTGAACATGTCGCTGAACATGCCCTGCCGTGACCACAAGTTGGCGTGCGGGGAAATTTTGATCCATCGTTGGGACCCAATGAAGCTACTCAAGAAATTGTCACTGTCAGCTGCGAGTGCCGTCATGTGCGCACTGCTCATCGGCGCAGCAAACGCCAAAACGCTGCGCTACGCAAGTCAGGACGACCCGCAAACGCTCGACCCGCATTCGTCCAATATTCAGCCCACCAATCGGGTGCTCTCGCAAGTTTACGAAGGCTTGGTCACACGCGACAAAAATTTCAAGCTCGTGCCGGCCCTGGCGCTGTCCTGGAGCCAGCCCGACGCGAAGACGTGGCGATTCAAGCTGCGGCCGAACGTAAAATTTCACGGTGGCGAAACGTTCACGGCCGACGACGTGGTGTTCTCGGTGCAGCGTGCGTTAAGCCCTTTGTCGCAGATGAAATCGGCCGTGCAGGGCGTGGCGAATGCAAGAAAAATTGACGACCTCACGGTCGAGCTCATCATGAAGGAGCCGAATCCGGTCTTGTTGAATCATCTTTTCAATTTCCGCGTGATGTCCAGACAATGGGCGATCAAGAATAAATCCGAGATGCCACAAAATTACAACGACCGTGAAGATACTTTCGCCTCGCGCACCACCAACGGCACCGGCCCGTTTATGGTGACGTCACGGCAGCCGGATATTAAAACCGTGCTGATGGCGAACGAAAATTGGTGGAACAAAAATTCCCCTGAAAAAGGCAATCTCACGCAAGTCGATTTGTTGCCCGTGAAATCGAACGCGACGCGCGCGGCCGCGTTACTTTCCGGCGAAGTCGATTTTGTGATCGATCCGCCGCCGCAGGACATCGCCCGTCTCAAGCAAAATCCGGACGTGAAAGTTTTAGAGGGCCGTGAAGCGCGCGTGCAGTATCTGGCTTTTGATTTGTCGCGCGACCAGTTGCTTTACAGCGACGTGAAGGGCAAGAATCCGCTGAAAGATGTGCGCGTGCGTCAGGCGATTTCGCACGCCATCGACATCAATGCGATCCGCGAAAAAGTCATGCGCAATCTATCGGTGCCGATTGGCACGATGGTGACGGTCGACGTACGCGGCTATAGCAAAGATGCCGACCAGCGGCTCGCGTTTAATCGCGAAAAGGCCAAGGCGCTTTTGACTGCGGCGGGTTATCCAACTGGTTTCGGCATCACCCTTGATTGCGGCAATATCCAGCCAGCCGCCGACATTTGCCAGGCGATTCCGCCGATGCTTTCGCAGATTGGCATTCGCGTCACGCCTAATATCGTTCCGCAGGCAAGCTATTTTCCGAAGATTCAGAAGTTTGATACCAGCATGTATTTACTAAACTGGGGCACGCCGACCTTTGATTCGCTGTACACCTTGCAGGCCTTGCTGCACACCAATGGTGGTGAAGCATCCGGCAGTGGCGATGCCAACTATGGCCGTTATTCGAATCCGAAAATGGATCAGTTGATCGAACAAATTGCCGTCGAAAGTGATCTGAAAAAACGCGACGGCCTGATTCGCCAGGCTTTGCTGATCAACACCACCGAGCTGCCGGTCATCCCGCTGCACCAGCCCCTCGTGCCGTGGGCGATGCGCAAAAACGTCGACGCCGTGTTTGCGCCAAACAACACCGCCTATTTTTTCCGCTTCAAACTCAATTAGACTTCCCGCCAATATGCTCGCATTTATTCTTCAAAGATTATTTCAAAGCGTACTGGTGATGATCGCCGTGGGCTTCATCGCCTTTTCGCTGTTCAATTTTGTCGGCGATCCGGTCTCGCTCATGTTGCCGCCGGAGGCAACCACCGCTGACCGCGATGAAGTGCGCAAAAGTCTCGGCCTCGACCAGCCTTTTTATGTGCAGTTCGCGAAGTTCGTCGGCAATGCGGTGCAGGGAAATTTTGGGATCTCACTGCGTCTGGGTCGTCCGGTTTCGCAACTACTGATTGAGCGCCTGCCCGCGACGCTGGAGTTGTCCATCATCGCGGCATCACTGGCGCTGCTGGTCGGCATTCCGATGGGCGTGTACACGGCGTTAAGGCGCGACTCCTGGTTTGCCAAATTTATCCTGACGATTTCGTTGATCGGCGTATCGCTGCCGTCCTTTCTCATCGGTATTTTTCTGATTCTCATTTTTGCGGTTTGGCTGGGCTGGCTGCCGTCGTTTGGGCGCGGCGATACCGTTGCGATTGGGCCATGGACAACCGGTTTTTTGACCACCAGCGGCTTGAAGGCATTGATACTGCCGTCGATCACGCTCGGCCTGTTTCAGATGACGCTGATCTTGCGACTGGTGCGTTCCGAAATGCTGGAAGTACTGCGCACTGACTACATCAAATTCGCGCGCGCCCGTGGCCTCACCAACAACGCGGTGCATTTTGGTCACGCACTGAAAAATACCCTGGTGCCGGTGATCACCATCGCCGGCCTGCAACTGGGCGGCATCATCGCGTTCGCAATTATTACCGAGACGGTGTTTCAGTGGCCGGGTATGGGCCTGTTGTTTATTCAAGCGGTGCA
>JAYVXF010000022.1:0-8936 GCA_043793345.1 Betaproteobacteria bacterium
GGAAGACAAGCAAAAAGCGTTTCGTATTGATCTTGAATGGAAAATCAGCAACCACACGGCGCGTGTCGGTATCGACAATAACCGGATCAATTCGGTCACCGGTTCGGCGTCCGCCGGCGGTGGCCTGTGGCAATACGGAAGCGGAGCTCCAACCGACCTACCCACTGGTGCCACCATTACACCAGCGGCCTCGGGCACTGCGCCTGGCAAGGCCGGATACTTCGTTCAACGGATCCTCTCGAGTTCATTTACGACGCCATCGGTCAAACAGTCCGCGCAGTTTGCCGAGGACAAATGGCAAATCAGCAAAAATGTCCTGCTTACCTTCGGCTTGCGTAACGAGCAGTTCTCCAATTTCAACGAGAAGGGCGTGTTCTATCTGGGACAGCGTCATCAACTAGCGCCGCGTTTTGCCGCCGCCTGGGACGCAAAGGGCGATGGTTCAGTGAAAGTCTTTGGCACCCTGGGTCGCTATCATTTGCAAATCCCGACCAACGTAGCGGTTCGCGGTGCCGGCCCTTCGCTTAACACCAACCAGTATTACGCTTATAGCGGAGTTGATCCGGTTACGGGCGCGCCTACCGGTCTGGTCCAGTTGAGCCCAGTTTTGTCGGCCAACAATGAGTTCGGCCAAGCCAAGGATCCACGTCAGGTGGCTGCGCAAAACCTGCGATCGCATTACCAGGATGAGATGACGCTGGGCTTCGAGAAAGCCTGGTCACCTTCCTTGAACGTTGGCACCAAGGCAACCTATCGCGTGTTGAGAAGCACCATTGACGACACCTGCGATGGACGTCCGTTTCTGGCTTACGCGCAACGAAATAACATCGATTCGTCGAACTACGGGTTCCAGTGCGCGTTGTTTAATCCAGGTTTTGACAACACTTTTCTGGTTGACTTTACCGGATCGGGTTCAACAACAGGTCCGCTGACAACCGTCAGGCTGTCTGCGGCTGATTTGGGTGAACCGAAAGCCAAGCGCACGTACACCGCGCTGGATTTCTTCGCCGAACACCCACTGCGCAATGGCTGGTACGGCAAGGTCAATTACACCTGGTCCGCCAGCAAGGGCAATTCAGAAGGTCAGTTGTTGTCTGACATCGGCCAGGCCGACGTTTCCACCACCCAGACTTTTGACCACCCGGAAATCGGGTTTAACTCGTATGGCCGTCTACCGAATGATCGCCGCCATCAGATCAAGGCTTATGGCTTCTACGAGCTGACCTCGGAATGGACTGGCGGCGCTAACTTGTTGCTGGCCTCCGGTCGTCCTAAAAACTGTAAAGGCAGCCTGCCAACTAACCTGTTTGCAAATGTGGGCTCAGGCGATGGTTCTCTCAGCCCGCAACTGTATGGCTCGGCGTTCTTCTTCTGTAACGGCGTTGCTACTCCGCGTGGTTCCCAAGGCACTCTGCCGTGGGATACGCGTCTTGACTTGAACGTGTCGTACCGGCCTGCCGCCGTCAAGGGCCTGGGACTCAGGGCAGGCGTGTTTAACGTCTTCAACAAGCAGACCATCAGCACGATTGAAGAGCGCAGAAACAACACTTCCGGCAGTGTCAGAAATACCTCGCAATCGGTACTTGCTTACACCCCGCCGATCTCGTTTCAGTTCAGCGTTTCCTACGACTTCAAACCTTAACGCAGCAGCAACTCGTCGTAAATATCAACCCCGCAGGATTCGTCCTGCGGGGTTTTTTATTGCCGCTGGCAATTCCGGGCAACGGAGTCAGAGGAACGTAGCTGCATGTTGACCTTCCGCTACGAGGTGCCAAGCGCATTCGCGTTGATGGGTGTGGCCTGTATGGTCGGTAATCAGCTACGATTTAATTTTTGTCGGTGAATCGGTAAACACGGCAATGCGGAATTCTCGACGCAGCAGGGCTGCAACAACGTGTTACAGACACTGCCATGCGGAGACGCGATGTTGCACTTATGCAACAAAACAATCGTAAAGCGAAACAAAACGACATATTGAAATACTCTGCAAGATGTTTGGCGGTATTCTTTCGCGGTGTGGTGGCAGTGCATTCGGCTAATCGCTGGTGTACTGCCTATCCGCCAAAAATGCTGGAACCAACTCGAAAAAGCAACAAAAAGAAACGCGATGGAACAACGTGTGAAAGCGTTGTGTGAGGACAATCGAGCTGGCTCGGATTTTTCACTTAACCTAATACAATTAGGAGACATACATGAGTAAAAACAAGCAAACGACGATGGCTTTCACCAGAAAGCCTTGCGTCATCGCCACTGGTCTTGCGTTATCACTGATGGCAGCACAATCGGTGTACGCGCAGCAGGCAGCAGAGCCGACGCAGAAGGCCGAAAAAATTGAAGTTACCGGTACGCGTATTCCGCCGCCAAATCTTGAGGGTGCAAGCCCGGTAACTGTTATCGACGCGCAGACCATCAAAGTCGACGGGTTACGCTCGGTCGAGAACCTCCTGAACAATTTGCCGCAAGTGTTCGCAGCCCAAGGGGCAAACGTTGCCAACGGCGCAAGCGGTACGGCGCAGGTCAACCTTCGCGGCTTGGGTGCGAACCGCACGCTCGTACTGGTCAATGGTCGCCGTTTGCCCTACGGTAGTGCGAATACTGCCGCGGCTGACTTGAACCAGATCCCCGCACCGCTGATCAAGCGCGTCGAGATCCTTACCGGCGGCGCAGGTGCCGTGTACGGATCGGACGCAGTGTCCGGTGTGGTCAATTTCATCATGAACGACAAGTTTGAAGGCGTTCAGGTTGAGTTGAACCAAAGTTTCTATAACCACAAACAGCAGGGCGAAGCGGGCGTTGCCGATATCGTTGCTGGCCGTGCCAAAACCAACCCGGCAAATTTCAATGTGCCTGGCAACAAGAGCTCGGATGGCAGGATTTATGATGCCAGCATCCTGATGGGCAGCAATTTTGCCGGCGGCAAGGGTAACGCCACCGTGTACTTTGGTTACAAGAAAGAAGACGCGCTGCTCCAGTCAGAGCGTGACTTCAGCGCGTGCTCCTTAAACGCTGGTAACGCGCCAGGCTCCACAGCAGTGCCACCAGGGAAAACCCGCGCCGGTATTTTCACCTGCGGCGGATCAAGCACCAGCGCGACCGGGCGGTTCTTTATTGACAGCGGCGCTAGCTTCACTGCGGCCGACACGGCGGGCAATTCACGCGCTTTCAGCAGTTCCTTGGACCAATACAACTTTGGTCCGGCAAATCACTACCAGCGTCCGTCCGAGCGTTATAGCGCCAACGTATTCGCGAACTACGACCTGTTCGATTTTGCGAAGCTCTATTCCGAATTCTCGTTCACCGACTACAACAGCATTGCGCAGATCGCTCCGGGCGGATTATTCGGCGTCGACTACAACGTCTCGATAGACAACCCGCTGCTGACGCCTTCCTGGAGAACCAACATTTTTGGTTCGGCCAACCCTCCAGCCGATACCGCGCCGGCGGCAGTGACCCTGCTGCGTCGTAACGTCGAGGGTGGCGGTCGTCAGTCCGATTTCCGCAACACGTCCTATCGCACTGTGTTGGGTGCAAAGGGCGAGCTCGGCAACTGGTCGTATGACGCCTTTATGCAGACTTCCAAGGTGGTCTACCAACAGGCCGAGAAGAATTACTTCTCAACCACCCGTGGCCAACGCGCACTCGACGTAGTCAACGTCAACGGCGTGGCGGTGTGTCGCTCGGTCGTTGACGGTACCGATCCTGCTTGCGTCCCTTACAACCCGTACCGTATCGGTGGCGTGACCGCCGCGCAGTTGGCGTATCTGGCGACGCCGGGCCTGCGCTCCGGCTCAACGCAACAGATGATCCAGGGCGGAACGCTTTCCTCTGATCTCGGCGCATACGGCTTGAAGCTGCCCGCAGCCAAGAGCGGTATTGGCGTTGCCTTTGGTGTCGAACGTCGTACCGAGAAGCTCAATCTCATTACCGACAGCGCGACCCAATCCGGCGACCTGTCCGGTTCGGGTGGCCCGACCCCTGGCCTGACCGGCAAGTTCACGGTTCAGGATATCTTTGCCGAATTGCGCGTTCCCATCATCGAGGGTAAGCAGCTAGCCGAACTGCTGAGCGTTACCGCCAGCTACCGCAACTCGGATTATTCCACCAACATCAAGACCAACACGTATGGTGTAGGCGTCGAGTGGGCTCCAATCAAAACTCTCAGGGCGCGTGGCAGCTATCAGGAAGCGGTTCGCGCGGCAAACCTGATCGAGTTGTTCACGGCACAGGGTAATAACCTGTTCGACATGGACTTTGACCCCTGCGGTCCGTCACGCACCGCCACCGCGACCCAGTGTGCGCGTACCGGTGTGACGGCAGCGCAATATGGCGCGGCCATTCTCGATAGCCCGGCAGGACAGTACAATTTCCTGCAAGGTGGTAACCAGGCGCTGGCACCAGAGAAGGCCAAGAGCGCGACGGTAGGTCTGGTCTTCACGCCGTTGAACAACCTGAGCGCGTCGATCGACTACTTCGATATCAAGGTCGATAACACGATTGGCATCATCCTTCCATCCACCACCTTGAACCAGTGCCTGCTCACCGGTAGCGCGACCTTCTGCAGTCTGATCCAACGGGACAATCGCGGCACGCTTTGGCTCAATGACACAGGGCGCATTGTCGGTACCAACGTAAACATCGGTGGCACGGGCACCTCAGGCTATGATCTGGCCCTCAACTACAACATGAAGCTTAACGGCGGCTGGGGCCAGCTTGGTCTTAACGTTCAGGCTACCCTGTTGAAGAGACTCGAGAACGAAGAGATCAAGGGGCTCGGCAAGTACGACTGCGTGGGGCTGTACGGCAACAAGTGCGGCACGCCAAATCCGGAATGGCGTAACAAGACGCGCCTGAGCTGGTCTAGCCCATGGGGCGTCGATCTCGCCATGACCTGGCGCTACATGGGCGAAGTCAAGCTCGACACCACCAGCGGCAACCCACTGTTGACCGGCACGGTTCTGAGCGTGAACGAAAAGCTCTCTGCGCGGAACTACTTTGATCTGGCAGCGGCATGGCAGGCGACCAAGCAGATCACGTTGCGCGCAGGTATCAACAATCTGCTCGACAAAGACCCGCCAATCACTGCGGTTTCTGGCCCGTCGATCTTCGGCAACGGCAATACGTTCCCGCAGGTCTACGATTCACTGGGTCGTCGGGTATTCCTGACGGCAACGGCAAAGTTCTAAATCTGTACAGCAATTGCTTTGGTCAAAACGGCGAACTTCGGTTCGCCGTTTTTTTTTGCTGCACTTGGCGCAACCCAAATAGTGTCCAGCGCATCGCGCCCGGCCTAGACTGGAGCAGGCCAAAGTCGTCGCCACGATCAATGCTATTCGGCAATGAAACTCTTTTACTGGCGCGCCTTCTGGCGTGTTTTCGCCTCGAACACCGCGTGGATGCTGGTGTATATCGTTAAAGCTCAAAGCCCGCTGAATCGGCCGAAAACTGATTCATCCCGATGGCGAGTGCCGTAATCATCGCGCGCTCGGCCTCTGACAAATGCGGGTGCCAGATATCGAAAATGAATACCACCCGCAGCTTGTCGCTGTCATTCCACGCCTCGTGGTTGATGGTGTCGTCAAACACCCAGGCTTTTCCCGGAACCCACTCACGCACATCGTTGCCGACGCGAAACCCGCAGCCAGGAGGAATGATGAGCGGTACATGCGTGACCAGCCGGACATTCGATACGCCGGTGTGCGGTGGAATGCGGGTTTTTGGCTTAAGCAGCGAAAACATCGCTGCCGGCGTCCTCCCCGTCTGAACCGGCTGCGGAACCTGATCGAGTAACGACATCGTCTGAGGACACTTGTCGGCGTTGTTGGCAAGAAGCGACCCGTCCTTATATAGGTGGAACGCACTCCATTGCGGTGAATTGTTGAGCTCCGCCCATTGATTGACGGGGGCATCGGGAGGGTAGGTGATGTAGGGCGTGAACCCCTCCTCAACCTCCAACACATTCAGGAATTCTTCGCGAATTGCGTCGGTTGCCGCCTCGATCTGATCGAGCCATGGAAACAGTGCGCGATCAAAGAACTCAATCTGTGCCAGATTTGGGTAATAGAAGATCGCCGGCTGCGCATCGTATCGGCGCTTGCGTCCTACCATGATGTCGACCGAGTCGGCAAAGCGTTTCAGGTTCTCGCCACTGTGCTGCTTGTATTGCTCGGACAGGTAATCGTCCAGAAACGCACCAAACTTGAGGTCATAGTTTTCCTTGAACCCGATCGCCTGCAGCACTGCGGGCCGAAGATCAGCATGTAGCCGCTCGAGCGGTCCCGCAACGGTGGCGACGGCCGCATACGCACCCGCCGCCCGATGCATTTTGCCTTGTCGCTCCAGCAAATTGGCACGGAGGACAAGCGCCAACAAATCCGAGGGATCGGTCGTGAGCGCGCTCTTGATTGCCGCCTCTTCCGCTGATTCATCCTTGCGACTCCGATGCACCAACGCGAGATTCACCCACTGTTGGGGGTCGCGTCCATCGACATCGACGATGCGCTGAAACGCCGTCCGCGCAGAGCCGAAGTCATCGTTGCGGAACGCGTATTTCCCCAGCGCCGTAAGCGTTGCCAGATGGTTCGGATCGATCCCGAGAATGCGGGTAAATAGCGGCAAAAGAAGGTCATTGCGTCCGGCCTGCGCCGCAACGGTTACCTCGCCTTCAAGGCGAGCAATTTCTTCCTGCTTGGCAGCATCAGTTTGCATTCAGCGTCCTTTGGCACGAGACCCGTACATTCAAATTTCCCAGGAAGGCAGGCTTCCACTGTGCTCATCGATGGCTTGGAACAGTGCGCAGACTTGCGCGCGTTCGGCATCGTTAAGTTCCGGACGCCAGTTTTCAAACAGCAAAATCACCCGCACTTTGTCGCTGTCGTTCCACGCCTCGTGCTCGAACGTGTCATCGAACAGCCACGCCTTGCCTTCGACCCACTGCCGCACTTCATTGCCGACGCGAAAGCGGCAGCCATTGGGCACGATTAGCGGCAGGTGACAAATCAAACGGGTATTCACAAAGCCGTTGTGCGCTGGAATGTGCGCGCCGGGGCGAAGCAATGAAAACAGTACCGATGGTGAGCGCCCCGGCATGCGCGCGAACGGGACATCGGCGAGCGCGCGCATGGTGTGCGGGCAGCGCCGCGCATTCTCCGCAACGATCACGCCGTCTTTCCATAAGTAGAACGCGCTCCAATCGGGATTGTTCACCATCCCGCCTTGGTTCTGCTGCGGCCGATTGGGATTGGGCTGCACATAGGGCTTGAACGCGGCGTCTTCTTTCATGATCTCAATAAGCTCGGCGCGGATCGCGGCGGTCTCTGCTTCAACGGGCGTGAGCCACGGAAAATCACTGCGGTCAAAAAACTGGATCTGCGCAAGTTCCGGAAAAAAATAAACGCGTGGCTCCTGAATGTAGCGCTTCTTGCCTCCGGCGAGAATATCCAACGATTGTCTGAATCTTTGCGCGGATGGCCCGTCACCGAGACCGCGCTCGACCAGTTGCGTACGGAGCAACGAATCGAATTGCACGGCGTAGCGATCAGACATCGCCTGCGCACGTGCGACGTCATCGCGCACGTCAGGCGGCAAGGTCTCGAACGCGGCAGCGGCCTTTACCACCGCGACGTAATACGCCGCCGCGCCACGCGCATCACCCAATTTATGCAGGTAATCCGCTTTCATGATCAGCGCGCGCAAATTGCCCGATTCAAGCGCCAGCGTTTTATCGACCGCTGCGATCATCGCCTCGCCGTCCTTCATCACCCGGCACGCGTACGCCAGCGCGAGGCAAATAGACGCGTCAGCCTGCCCCGCGTGGAGAATTTTCTCAAACGCTGCGCGCGCGCCCGGCGCATTGCCCTTCTGCAATGCCTCCATACCGGATTTCGCAAGTGCACTTGCGTTGATGGTGGTGGCTTGCATGCGGGGCAAATCAATAATGATTTATATTTTGTCGGTGAAAGGCTTACACGCAGTCGCGATATTCTCGACGCGGCAAAGGCTCAATAAAGTTGGTAAGCTTGTAACCAAGAGTTCACGTTGTTATGCTTTTAGCAATGCGGCTTTGAACCACGATTTCAGTCGGCATGTGATATACGGAATTTTACATCGTACGACAGAAGACAAGGTTTATGAGAATGCCGCAATTTGTCCGGGCGGTCTGCGTACAAGTACTTTGGCGGGAAATGCTGCGCGAAATGCGTAGTTTGCAATTGATGCGTTCCTGACCAGAACCAGTTAGAATTCCCGTCTTAATTTCCAAGCCATGACGCGCGCCTGTAGGGCGGGCAGTTTTTTAGAAAGATATTTCATGGATTACGCACAACAACAACGATCGCCGGGCAAGCATCTCACCGGCATAGTCGTTGTGATTATTTTGCACGTTGTACTTGGTTATGCCTTGATTAACGGCTTGGCCAGAAAAATAGTCGATGTCATCAAGCAGCCACTCGAGACCAAGATTATTGAAGAAGTGAAGAAGCCGCCACCACCGGATACACCGCCCCCGCCCCCGCCTAAAATGGTGCAAATACTGCCTACGTTTGTGCCGCCGCCTGAGGTGCAGATTCAATCACCCGTGACGGTGCCGGTGATCTCGAACACGACGGCAGTAGCACCGCCTGTTTATGCCCCGCCAGCACCGCCAGCACCCGTGGTAGCCGCCGCCGCGCCTAGCGTTGGTGTGGCCTGCCCGAATTCCCAGCAGATTCGGACCGAAATCAAATATCCGCCACAGGCGCGCAAGGACGGATTGCAGGGCGAGGTGCTGATCGAATTCACCGTTGCCGCCAACGGCGAGATCAAGGACATCGACATCAAATCATCCTCGAACCGCGCCTTCAACAGCGCAGCAATCAATGCCACCCGTCAATTCAAATGCACCGCTCAGGCGCGGGACGTTCGCGTGCAGGTACCTTATTCGTTCAAGTTGACTGATTAAA
>JAYVXF010000023.1:0-8892 GCA_043793345.1 Betaproteobacteria bacterium
CTTCTGAAACGACTGCAGAAGACTAGTTTGGTCGGGCAATGTTTCCATTGCTGTCAGCCATAGAGGGGTAGCGGCCCCTCGCCTTACTTGACGTTATCAATGTATCGATAGCGCCAGTCGATGAACATTGACGCGGGCACCCAGCTCGCGACTCCTTTCAACGTTCGGAGAGTATATGTCCCACGCCGTCACTTCCAGCTATACCTACACCGAGAAAAAACGCATTCGCAAAAGTTTTGCCAAGCGCGCCAGCGTTCTCGATATCCCTTTCCTGTTGGCCACCCAGCTGAATTCGTACGCCGAATTTCTGCAAGCCGAAGTCGCCGTTGCCAAGCGCAACAATCAAGGCCTGCAAACTGCATTCACATCGGTATTTCCGATCGTGAGCCACAATCAATTTGCGCGCCTCGAATATGTGAGCTATCAGCTCGGCCAGCCGCCGTTTGATGTGCTGGAATGTCAGCAACGCGGCTTGACCTATGCCTCTCCGTTGCGCGCTAAAGTGCGCCTGGTGATCATGGATCGCGAAGCGTCCAAGCCGACGGTGAAGGAATTGAAAGAGCAGGAAGTTTACATGGGCGAAATTCCGCTCATGACGGCTAACGGGTCGTTTGTCATCAACGGCACCGAGCGCGTGATCGTGTCGCAGTTGCATCGTTCACCGGGCGTGTTTTTCGAGCACGATCGCGGCAAGACCCATTCCTCTGGCAAGTTGCTGTTTTCAGCGCGGGTGATTCCGTATCGTGGTTCGTGGCTCGATTTCGAATTCGATCCAAAAGACTATCTGTATTTTCGCGTTGACCGTCGCCGCAAAATGCCGGTGACGATTCTGCTCAAGGCTCTGGGCTATTCGCCGGATCAAATCCTGCGCGAATTTTTTGTTTTCGACGAATTTCACATCTCCAAAAAAGGCGAGATCGAGCTTGAGCTGGTCGCGGATCGTTTGAAGGGCGAGATGGCGAAATTCGACATCCTGTCCAAAGACGGCAAGGTGATCGTGCAGAAAGACAAACGCATCACGGCAAAACATATTCGCGATATTGAAGCCGCGAAAATGAAACGCCTGGCGGTGAATGACGAGTATCTGATCGGCCGCGTGCTGGCCACCAACATCGTCAACACCGATACCGGCGAGTTTGTTGCGATGGCCAACGAAGAACTGACCGACTTGTCTCTGCGCAAACTGATCGACGCTGGCGTGGAAACGATTTATACGATTTACACCAACGATCTCGATCAAGGTGCGTATATTTCGTCGACCTTGCGCATTGACGAAACTGTTGACGCACTGAACGCCAAAGTGGCGATCTATCGGATGATGCGCCCAGGCGAGCCGCCGACGGAAGACGCAGTGAACACGCTGTTCAATGCGCTGTTTTTCTCGGAAGATCGCTACGATCTTTCCGCCGTCGGTCGCATGAAATTCAACCGCCGCGTGGGTCGCGAAGAGCTTACCGGTGCGATGACTTTGTCTACCGAGGACATCGTTGCTGTCATCAAGATTCTGGTTGAGCTGCGCAATGGTCGCGGCGAAATCGATGACATCGATCACCTTGGTAATCGTCGCGTGCGTTCTGTTGGCGAATTGGCTGAAAACCAGTTCCGCTCGGGTCTCGTGCGTGTCGAGCGCGCAGTGCGCGAACGTCTCTCGCAAGCGGAAAGCGAAAATTTGATGCCGCACGATTTGATCAACGCCAAACCGGTTTCGGCGGCGATCAAGGAATTCTTCGGCTCGAGCCAGCTTTCCCAGTTTATGGATCAAACCAATCCGCTGTCCGAAATCACCCACAAGCGTCGCGTGTCCGCGTTGGGCCCGGGTGGCCTGACGCGTGAACGCGCCGGCTTTGAAGTGCGCGACGTGCATCCGACCCACTACGGCCGCGTTTGCCCGATCGAAACACCGGAAGGACCGAACATCGGTCTCATCAACTCGCTCGCGTTGTATGCGCGCGTGAACGATTACGGGTTTATTGAAACGCCGTATCGCAAGGTCAGCAACGGCAAAGTCGCAAGTGAAATTGAATATCTGTCGGCGATTGAAGAGGGCAAATATGTGATCGCGCAGGCCAACGCCGAGACCGATAAAACCGGTCGCTTCGTCGATGAACTGGTGTCATGCCGCAACAAAAATGAATTCATGTTGTCCACGCCTGACAAGATCGAGTATATCGACGTGGCGCCGGCTCAGATCGTATCGGTGGCGGCTTCGTTGATTCCGTTCCTTGAGCACGATGACGCGAACCGCGCGCTGATGGGCTCGAATATGCAGCGCCAGGCGGTGCCTTGTCTGCGTGCGGAGAAGTCATTGGTTGGTACCGGGATTGAACGTACCGTCGCGATGGATTCCGGCACGGCTGTGATGGCGCGCCGTGGTGGCCGTGTCGATTTCGTCGATGCCGGTCGTGTGGTGGTGCGTGTCAACGACAACGAGACCCAGCCGGGCGAAGCGGGGGTTGATATTTACAACCTCGTGAAGTACGTGCGCTCCAACCAGAACACCAACATCAACCATCGTCCACTCGTCAAAGTTGGCGACATCATCGCCAAGTCCGACGTGATTGCCGATGGTGCTTCGACCGACATGGGCGAGCTGGCGTTGGGACAGAATCTGCTGGTCGCGTTCATGCCATGGAACGGCTACAACTTCGAAGATTCGATCCTGATCTCCGAGCGTATCGTTGCCGAAGACCGTTACACCTCGATTCATATCGAGGAGTTGTCGGTGGTCGCGCGTGACACGAAGTTAGGGCCAGAAGAAATTACCCGCGACATTTCCAACTTGTCCGAGCGCATGCTGGGTCGTCTCGACGAATCCGGTATCGTCTATATCGGTGCGGAAGTCGAAGCTGGCGATGTATTGGTCGGCAAGGTCACGCCGAAAGGTGAAACCCAACTCACGCCGGAAGAAAAACTGTTGCGTGCGATTTTCGGTGAGAAAGCCTCTGACGTGAAAGACACGTCGTTGCGTGTGCAGTCGGGTATTTCCGGCATCGTGATCGATGTGCAGGTGTTCACGCGCGAAGGCATTGTGCGCGACAAGCGTGCGCAACAGATCGTTGACGACCAGCTCAAAGACTACAAAAAAGATTTGGCTGATCAGTTGCGCATCGTTGAGGACGATCTGTTCCAGCGTATCGAGAAAATGCTTGCCGGCAAAATTGCCAAAGGTGGACCGAAAAAGATTGCCAAGGGCACCAAAATCACCAAGGCCTATCTGGAAGATTTGCCGCGCCACGACTGGTTCGATATCCGTCTGACCGATGACGATGACGCGCGCCAACTGGAATCGCAAAAAGAAGCGCTCGATCTGACCCGCAAGGAATTCGACAAAGCCTTTGACGAGAAAAAACGCAAGCTCACGCAGGGTGATGAATTGCCACCAGGCGTGCAAAAGATGGTCAAGGTTTATGTCGCAGTGAAGCGGCGTTTGCAGCCTGGCGACAAGATGGCAGGCCGACACGGTAACAAAGGTGTGATCTCGAAAATCGTGCCGGTGGAAGACATGCCGTTCATGGCCGACGGTACGCCAATGGACATCGTGTTGAATCCGCTGGGCGTGCCGTCACGGATGAACGTCGGTCAGATTCTGGAAACGCACTTGGGCTGGGCTGCCAAGGGACTAGGCCTGAAAATTGGCGAGATGGTAAAGGCGCACGACAGTGTCGCCAAGCTGCGCAAGTTCCTCGACAAGGTCTACAACACCAGCGGCAAGAAGGAAGATTTGAGCCAGCTGTCGGATGACGAGATCATTACGATGTCGAAGAACCTGACGCGTGGCGTGCCGTTTGCGACGCCGGTGTTTGACGGCGCGGCGGAATCAGAAATCCGCATGATGCTCGATCTGGCGTATGACGAAGAAACGGCCAAGCGCCTCAAACTCAATCTAACGAAGACGCAAGCGACTTTGCACGACGGTCGCAGCGGCGAGCCGTTCGAGCGCGATGTCACGATTGGCTACATGCACATCCTCAAACTCCATCACCTGGTGGACGACAAGATGCACGCACGTTCGACCGGTCCGTACTCGCTCGTGACCCAGCAACCGCTGGGTGGCAAGGCGCAGTTCGGCGGACAGCGTTTCGGCGAGATGGAAGTGTGGGCACTCGAAGCTTACGGTGCCGCCTACACGTTGCAGGAAATGCTCACCGTCAAGTCCGACGACACATCAGGACGTACCAAGGTTTACGAGAGCATTGTGAAAGGCGAGCACAAGATCGATGCCGGCATGCCGGAGTCGTTCAACGTGTTGGTCAAAGAGATTCGTTCGCTGGCCATCGATATTGATTTGGAGCGCTTTTAAGGTGACGCTTTAGTCGTCACAAACAACAGCATTCCAATCAGACATCTGGAGAAATTATGAAAGCGCTACTCGACTTATTCAAGCAAGTTACGCACGAAGAAGAATTTGATGCGATCAAGATCGGCCTGGCCGGTCCTGACAAGATTCGTTCGTGGTCTTATGGCGAAGTGAAGAAGCCAGAGACAATTAATTACCGCACCTTCAAACCCGAGCGCGATGGACTGTTTTGCGCCAAAATTTTTGGCCCTATCAAGGATTACGAATGTTTGTGCGGCAAGTACAAGCGTCTCAAACACCGTGGCGTGATCTGCGAAAAATGCGGCGTCGAAGTCACCTTGTCGAAGGTGCGTCGCGAACGCATGGGCCACATTGAGTTGGCCTCGCCGACCGCGCACATCTGGTTCCTGAAATCATTGCCGAGCCGTCTGGGCATGGTGCTGGACATGACGCTTCGCGATATCGAGCGCGTGTTGTATTTCGAAGCATTCGTGGTCACCGACCCCGGCATGACACCGCTGAACAAGTGTCAGCTTTTGACTGAGGATGATTATCTCGCCAAGGTCGAAGAGTACGGCGACGATTTCCACGCCGCGATGGGTGCCGAAGGTATCCGTGAATTGCTGCGGAAACTCGACCTGCCGCACGAGATGGAGCAGCTTCGCAAAGATTTCGGCAACACTGGTTCCGAAGCGAAGATCAAGAAAATATCCAAGCGGCTGAAGGTGCTGGAAGCCTTTTCCAAGTCAGGCATCAAGCCCGACTGGATGGTGCTCGAAGTGCTGCCAGTATTGCCACCGGATCTGCGTCCGCTGGTGCCGCTGGACGGTGGCCGTTTCGCCACGTCCGACTTGAACGATCTTTATCGTCGCGTCATCAACCGTAACAATCGCCTGAAGCGTTTGCTCGAATTGAAAGCGCCGGAAATCATTGTGCGCAATGAGAAGCGCATGTTGCAGGAAGCGGTCGATTCGCTGCTCGACAACGGTCGTCGCGGCAAGGCCATGACGGGCGCAAATAAGCGCGCGTTGAAATCACTGGCTGACATGATCAAAGGCAAGTCAGGTCGTTTCCGCCAGAATTTGCTCGGTAAACGTGTCGATTACTCCGGTCGTTCCGTAATCGTTGTGGGGCCAACGCTGAAACTGCATCAATGCGGTCTGCCTAAAAAAATGGCGCTGGAATTGTTCAAACCATTTATTTTCCACAAGCTCGAAGTGTTGGGCGCTGCAACCACCATCAAGGCCGCCAAGAAAATGGTCGAGGCCGAAGAGCCGTTGGTGTGGGATATTCTCGAAGATGTCATCCGCGAACATCCGGTCATGCTCAACCGCGCACCGACCTTGCATCGCCTTGGTATTCAGGCGTTCGAGCCGGTGCTGATCGAAGGCAAGGCAATTCAATTGCACCCGCTCGTTTGTGCCGCCTTCAACGCCGACTTTGACGGCGACCAAATGGCGGTACACGTGCCGATCTCGCTGGAAGCGCAGATGGAGTGTCGCACCTTGATGCTGGCATCGAACAACGTGCTGTTCCCGGCGTCAGGCGAGCCATCCATTGTTCCCTCGCAAGACATCGTACTGGGCCTGTATTACATGACGCGCGAGCGCGTGGCGGCGAAGGGCGAGGGCTCATTGTTCGTCAACGTCGCCGAAGCACAACGTGCCTACGATTGCGGTGAAGTTTCGCTTAACGCCAAGATCACGGTTCGCATCAAGGAAACCGACAAGGACGAAAAAGGCGAAATCATCTCCCGTGTGAAACGCTACGAGACCACCGTTGGTCGGGCGATTCTTTCGGAAATTTTGCCGCAGGGTTTGTCGTTCCCGTACATCAACAAAACGCTGAAGAAAAAAGAAATCTCCAAGCTGATCAACGCGGCATTCCGCCGCTGCGGTATTCGCGAAACGGTCATCTTCACCGATCAACTGATGTATACCGGGTTCACGTATGCGACCCGTGCGGGTCTGTCGATTTCGATTGACGACATGCTGGTGCCGCCCCAGAAAAAAGACATCATCACGGCCGCAGAGCACGAAGTGAAAGAGATCGAAACGCAGTACACGTCCGGCCTGGTTACGCAGGGCGAGCGTTACAACAAGGTGGTCGATATTTGGGGCCGCGCTGGCGATCAGGTGGCCAAGGCCATGATGGAGCAGCTAGGTTCCGAGCCCGTCACCACGCGCGACGGCAAGGTGACCACGCAAGAGTCATTCAACGCCATTTACATGATGGCTGATTCCGGTGCGCGCGGCTCGGCTGCACAGATTCGCCAGTTGGCGGGTATGCGCGGTTTGATGGCGAAGCCCGATGGCTCGATCATCGAGACCCCGATCACGGCGAACTTCCGCGAAGGTCTGAATGTCTTGCAGTACTTCATTTCGACCCACGGTGCGCGTAAAGGTCTTGCCGATACCGCATTGAAGACCGCCAACTCGGGCTACCTCACGCGTCGTCTGGTTGACGTGACGCAGGATCTGGTGGTGACCGAAGATGATTGCCGCACCACCAACGGCCTTGCTGTAAAAGCGCTGGTCGAAGGCGGCGAAGTTGTCGAAGCATTGCGCGAGCGCATTCTCGGCCGTGTCACGGTCGCCGATGCTATTCAGCCTGATAGCGGGACGGTGGTCATCAAGGCGGGCACGCTGCTCGACGAAGACATGGTCGACGCAATCGATGCGGCCGGTATTGACGAAGTTAAAGTCCGCACGCCGCTGACCTGTGATACGCGCTTCGGTCTTTGCGCGCAGTGTTATGGTCGCGATTTGGGTCGTGGTGTGTTGGTCAACGTCGGCGAAGCGATCGGTGTTATCGCCGCGCAGTCGATCGGCGAACCTGGCACGCAGTTGACCATGCGCACCTTCCACATCGGCGGTGCTGCGTCACGTACCGCAGTGGCCTCCAGCGTGGAAGCCAAATCCAGCGGTGTCGCGCGTTTGACGCCGTCGATGCGTTATGTGACCAACGCGCGTGGCGAGTTGATCGTCATCGCGCGTAGCGGCGAAATCATTATTACCGAAGAAAACGGCCGTGAGCGCGAGCGCCATAAGGTACCGTACGGTGCGACCCTGTCGGTCAAGGAAGGCAGCAAAATCAAGGCTGGCCAGAACCTCGCCAACTGGGATCCGCATACCCGTCCGATCGTCACTGAATACGCCGGTGAAGTGCGCTTCGATAACATCGAAGAAGGCGTCACCGTCGCCAAACAGATCGACGATACGACGGGTCTTTCAAGCCTTGTGGTGATCGATCCAAAACGTCGCGGAACGGCAGTCAGCAAGGGTTTGCGGCCGGCGGTGAAATTGATTGACGCCAAGGGTAAGGACATCAAGCAGGCAAATTCCGATACCCCGGTGAATATCACCTTTCAGATCGGCTCGATCATTACCGTGAAGAACGGACAGCAGGTCGGCGTCGGTGAAATCATGGCGCGTATTCCGCAGGAATCTTCCAAGACGCGCGACATCACGGGCGGCCTGCCGCGTGTGGCGGAGCTGTTCGAGGCGCGTTCGCCAAAAGATGCCGGCCTGTTGGCTGAAATTACCGGTACGGTTTCCTTCGGTAAAGACACCAAGGGTAAGCAGCGTTTGGTCATCACTGACTTCGACGGGATCGCGCATGAGTACTTGATTCCGAAGGACAAGCACGTCACGGCGCACGATGGCCAGGTGGTGAACAAGGGCGAGACGATTGTGGACGGCCCGGCTGATCCGCACGACATCCTGCGCTTGCAGGGCATGGAAGCTTTGGCGCGGTACATTACCGACGAAGTGCAAGACGTGTACCGCTTACAGGGCGTGAAGATCAACGATAAGCACATCGAAGTAATCGTACGTCAAATGCTGCGACGTGTTTCCATCGTCGATAACGGCGATACCCGCTTCATTCAGGGCGAGCAGGTCGAGCGCGCGGATGTGCTGGGTGAAAATGATCGCGTCCTGAAAGAGGGCAAGAAGCCTGCAATCTACAACTACAACCTTTTGGGCATCACCAAGGCATCGCTGTCTACCGATTCCTTTATTTCTGCCGCGTCGTTCCAGGAAACCACCCGTGTTCTCACCGAGGCGGCGATCATGGGCAAGCGCGACGATTTGCGTGGCCTGAAAGAGAACGTGATTGTGGGCCGCTTGATTCCAGCCGGTACGGGTCTCGCGTTTCACCGTGCGCGCAAAAAAGGAGCGTTGAAATTACAGCAGTCCAGCGGCATCACGTTTGGATTTGATGAAGTTGAAACGCCCGCAGTTGAGGAGCAGGTCGCTTAATCACGCTCTGCGTCACGTTGGGAAATTGGCCTGGCAGGTTGACAGTCAGGCCAATTTTTCTTTATAATCGAAAGCTTTCCGAAATGCGGCTTTGGACACTTAAGAGTCGCAGCTGAGCTGTAGCAAGGCTTTGCGCAGTAGAAAAAACCTGTAATCGAACCCGACGTTGTCAGCATCATCGGCAGCCTCGAGCAGGAAACAATTTAGCCATAGTAAGAAATTAAGCGGACATCACATGCCTACCATTAATCAACTTCTGCGCAAACCGCGGACGAAAATCAAAGTCAAGAGCAAAGTGCCGGCAATGGAAAATTGCCCGCAAAAACGCGGCGT
>JAYVXF010000024.1:0-2684 GCA_043793345.1 Betaproteobacteria bacterium
GCGGCGATGCGACCGAAGTCGAACGGGTCATCGACGATCGGCATGAAAAAATCGGTAGTGGCGACGATCGCCTGGGTTTCGTTGATTTGATACACCGCCGCGTCGTCGGACGTTTCAATGCCGACCAGTAATTCTTTCGGCAGCATCGAGAAGTCCGCTTTGGAAATAATCTGCTGCAACACGGCTGGTGCGATCTTGCATCCGCAGCCGCCGCCGTGCGAGAGCGAGGTGAGGCGGGGTACGAGGGTCTTAACGTCGGTTGGAGCGTTCATGGTGGATTTCCGTTGTTGATGTTGAATGCTTTGGTTTTAATTTATACGAACAAGATTCTACGCGTCTGCGGCATGTTTGGTTTCAGTTTGGAACCAGTTGTTTTATGAGTTTAACCAGCGCACTTCGTTCGGCTGCGGGCAAAAATAATTTTGCCCGCGCAGCACAGGCGGTGTTGAGACGCAGCAGAAAATTAGCGTCGCGTACGCAGCGCTCAAGCAACGTCCGCAAGGCCTGCATGTCACCGACCGGAAAATAGCCCGTGTAATCCTGACCCAGCATGCCGATATTGCCCGACATCTGCGAGGCGATGACGGGGGTGCCGGAGGAGAGCGCTTCGACGATTACGTTTGCGCCGCCTTCCAAAACGGACGGGTGAATGAGCAAATGCGCGCGCTTGATCGCGGCGCGCGTGAGTCCATGCGATAGCGCGCCGGCCCAATGGTAGTGCGGCGACGACGCGGATAGCGCGTGCGCGCGCGCCGCCAGCGCCTCATCGTAAGGTGCGCCGAGGTGAAGAATATGAATTGGCGAGTCTGCCGGCAGCGATGCGACCAGACGAAAAATAATGTCCGGATCTTTTTCCGCGCGCAAATGGCCAGCCACCACGCAATTGAGGCGGTGTTTAATTTTTATAGCCGGTGCCAGCGTTTTTGCGGATTGATAAATAACGTGGGTCTTTTTGCGGTGTTCGTGCGGGATGTATTGGATCGCGTCCTCCTGCAGCACAATCAGTGCGTCGGCCAGATCGAGCGAGGTACGCGCGTCCACGCTAACGCCGAGATCGGCGTACAGATCGGTGCCGGTGAGCACCACGATGAGTGCGCCGTCGGGATACGCGGCCCGATAGCGGCGGATCGAGTCGGCGCTGCGTCGGGCGTGCAGTGCGACAAGAATGTCGGGTCTCGAAGGCGGCTCACCCGGCCACGAGGAATGTACAATTGTGCGAAATTGATGCGCCAACAATGACTGCCAACGGCTCGCCGTACGCCAGTTGCCATTGTTGGCCGTGGCCGTGGCAGGCGTGATGATCGCAACGACAGGATTGGAGCGGAGAATTCGTGACATGTGCAGAAATGATTAGCGGCGCTGCAACAGGGGCGGCTGAGGCGACAGACGTGCCAAGTGATATTGAGGGATTGCGTCACGCGTTGATTGCGCAGCGGGATTATACGCTGGCCATTTGTGCCGATTTGCCGCAAGCCTTATGGGAGCCGTGCAATTTTCCGTTCGACGTCACAATCAATCCGCCGCTATGGGAAATCGCGCATCTCGCCTGGTTTCAGGAGTTGTTTGCCTTGCGCTGGCGAGCCGATGACGTGACGGGAAGCCGCACGCCGCCGTGTCTGGACGTTGCGGATCAGTTGTTTGATTCCGGCCAAATCGCACACGGGACGCGCTGGAATTTGGCGTATCCGTCGAAAGAAATTTGTCTGGATTACATGCGGCGTGTGCATGCCAATGTAATCGGCGCGCTGGAAAAAAGTCGCGTTGACAATCGCGACGGATTTCAGCTGGTGCTGGTACACGAAGACATGCACGCCGAGGCGCTTGCCATGATGCTGGTGCAGCTTGGTCTGCCATTGCCAGTGGTCGTGCCGCGTCGTGTGCCGCTCGCATCACGTCAATTTTCGCCACGTGAAATTGGTATCGATGGCGGCCTCGTATCCATGGGTGCGGGTGTGGACGGCAACGCGCGGTCGTTCCGGTTCGACAATGAAAAGCCGGGACACGTCGAGCGCGTGGCACCGTTCAACATTGATGCACGTGTGGTGAGTGCAGGCGAATTTGCCGAATTTGTTGCGTCGAGTAGCTACTCCGATGACCGAATGTGGTCAGATGAAGGGAGGGCGTGGCGTGAGGATTCGCAACGCAAAGTTCACCCGCACACCAGTCTCGATCAGCCGGATGATTTCGCCGCGATGCACGTAAGTTACTTTGAAGCCTCGGCCTACTGCCGCTGGAAAAACCGTCGATTGCCGACCGAAGCTGAATGGGAGCATGCAGCAGCATCGTCGGATGAATTTTTTGCGTCAACGGGTCATGTGTGGGAGTGGACGGCATCAATGTTTGCGCCTTATCCGGGATTTGAAGCGGAGCGTTACCGCGAATATTCGGAGCCGTGGTTTTATTCGCATGGCGTGCCGCATTACGTGTTGAAAGGCGGCTCTTTCGTTACCCATCCGCGTTTGAAATATCCACAATACCGAAATTTTTATACGCCGGAACGCGGCGACATGTTTTGTGGCTTCAGGACTTGCGCGGACGCGTAATGTGCATTCGAAGTGGGATAAAATTCGCCGTGGCGGGTCTCCCCGCATTCAATCTTTGTGAATCTGGTCAGGTCGGGAACGAAGCAGCCACAGCGAAGTAATTGAAGTGCCGGGGGTCAGGCTCGCCACACCCTATTCGGC
>JAYVXF010000025.1:0-25468 GCA_043793345.1 Betaproteobacteria bacterium
GTCTGGTTTCGTCGATGCAGACCAATGGCAATCGGGAAATTTTGGCACCCAACCGTAATTTGGAAGAATGAGAAATATGCAACCCAAATCGATTCGTCAATTCACGGCGCTAATGCTGGTGTGTGCGGCATTTTCCCCGCTACCAAGTTTGGCCAACGCCATCACCGAATTCCAAACCTTTACTGCCACCACGCAATCGGGCCGCGCCGATTTTGAGCAAGTGGTCGTCGATGCCAAAGGCAAGCAGAGCCAAAAAACCAGCGGCACGCTGACATTCGTGCGTCCCGGCAAATTCCGTTTCCAATACGATAAGCCCGCGCAAGTCATCGTTGGCGACGGGAAAAAAGTTTCATTTTTTGATCAAGACCTGAATCAGGTCACCGTCCGGAAACTGGAACAGGCATTTTCCAGTACGCCCGCTGCGCTGCTTGCTGGCAAAGGTGATATTGAGAATGCATTCACGCTGGTGGCCTCCGGTGACGCTGAGGGTTTCAGTTGGCTCGACGCGGTGCCCCGCCAAAAAGACGGCAGCATCGAAAAGTTTCGACTCGGTTTTGCCAAGGGCCAGCTGGTCGCGATGGAGCTAAACGATGCGTTTGGCAATCGCACGCGCCTGAATTTTTCGAAGTTTGAGCGTAATCCGAAAATCGACGCCAAAGAATTCATCTTCGTGCCACCCAAAGGGGCGGATGTGATCGGCGAGAAAGCCGCCGCGAAGTAACCCGCCGCATAAAAAGTACGGCAAGATTTTTTAATTTCCCAAATACGGAACAATCATGAAAACCAAAGCTGCCATCGCCTGGAAAGCAGGTGCACCATTGACCATCGAAGAAGTCGATTTGCAGGGTCCGCAAGCTGGCGAAGTGTTGGTCGAAATAAAGGCGACCGGCATTTGCCACACCGATTACTACACGCTTTCGGGTGCCGATCCTGAGGGTTTGTTCCCGTCGATTCTCGGACACGAAGGTGCAGGCGTGGTGGTGGACATCGGCAAGGGCGTGAGCAGCCTGAAAAAAGGCGATCACGTGATTCCGCTGTACACGCCGGAATGTCGCCAGTGCAAATTCTGTCTGTCACGCAAAACCAATCTTTGCCAATCGATTAGGGCCACGCAAGGCAAGGGCTTGATGCCCGACGCGACCAGTCGCTTCTCGATTGACGGCAAACCGATTTTTCATTACATGGGCACATCGACGTTTTCCAATTACATCGTGGTTCCCGAAATCGCACTGGCCAAAATCCGCGATGATGCGCCGTTCGACAAGGTCTGCTACATCGGCTGCGGCGTGACGACCGGTGTCGGTGCGGTGATCTTTTCCGCCAAGGTTGAGGCGGGCGCGAATGTTGTCGTTTTTGGTCTCGGCGGTATCGGGTTGAACGTGATTCAAGGTGCCAAAATGGTCGGTGCCGACAAGATCATTGGTGTCGATCTCAACCCCGCACGCGAAGCGCTGGCGCGACAATTCGGCATGACGCATTTCATCAATCCGAAAGAGGTTGAGAACGTGGTCGACCGGATTATCCAGCTCACCGATGGCGGCGCGGATTACAGCTTCGAATGCATCGGCAACACCAAAACCATGCGTCAGGCGCTGGAGTGTTGCCACAAGGGGTGGGGGCGTTCGCTCATCATCGGCGTGGCCGAGGCCGGCGCTGAAATCAGCACGCGACCGTTTCAGCTGGTGACCGGGCGCAAATGGGAAGGCTCGGCCTTCGGCGGCGCACGCGGACGCACGGACGTGCCAAAAATTGTCGATTGGTATATGGAAGGCAAACTCAACATCGATGACCTGATCACGCACCGATTGCCGCTGGAAAAAATCAACGATGGATTTGCCTTGATGAAAAGTGGCGAATCAATTCGCTCGGTGGTGATCTACTGATGTTGGACATCGTCAGTGAACACGCCTGCTTCGGCGGTGTGCAGGGATTTTATTCGCACCAATCAACTGCCATTGGTTTGCCGATGCGCTTTTCGGTCTACCAGCCGCCGCAGGCAAAGATCGGGTCGGTACCAGTGCTGTTTTTTCTCGCCGGCCTAACTGCCACCGAAGAAACCTTCATGATTAAAGCCGGTGCGCAGCGACTCGCGGCGGAGCTTGGCATGATGCTGGTGACGACCGACACCAGCCCGCGCAGTACGGGAATTGCCGACGCCACCAAGGATTGGGATTTCGGCGAAGGTGCCGGGTTTTATCTCGATGCTTTGCTGCCACCGTGGAATAAAAATTTTCGGATGGAGACTTGGATCGCTGACGAATTGCGTGCGCTGATCCTTAATAATTTTCCGGCACGCGCCGACCGCATCGGTATTTTCGGTCACTCAATGGGCGGCCACGGCGCATTGACATTGGCATTGCGCCATCCGGATATTTATCGCTCGGTCTCGGCCTTCGCGCCGATCAGTGCGCCGACGCAATGTGCGTGGGGCGAAAAAGCGCTCGGTAATTATCTCGGGTCGGATCGCCTGCTTTGGAAACAACACGACGCGAGTGAACTAATGCGTCAGCGAAAAAATCCATTCCCGAATGGCATTCTCATTAACCAAGGCTTGAGCGATAAATTTTTGGCGCAACAGCAATTAAAGCCCGAGGTATTTGCAGCCGCCTGCGAAGTCGCCGGGCAGCCCCTCACACTGCGACGTCATGCCGGCTACGATCACGGCTACTATTTTATTTCCACTTTCATCGCCGACCACCTTGCATTTCACCGCACCAATTTAGCGGGCTGATTGCTGCTTTCCGTGTGTCACGGCGCTTTGAACGTGGGCCACTTCTCGGCCATACAGACTTTGTGCCGCGCGAGTTCCACCTGACCCTCGGTCAGTTTTGGATTCGCATACACCCAGGCGATTTCCAGCCGCATCCTCGCGGTAACCTGAGTCGACATGTGTTTGACCATCTTCATCCAAATTTCCGTTGCCTCGGCGGCTGTTTTTCCGGTATCGCGCAACTGCGCGACGGCATACGCGTTGCCCGACCAGAGAACGCAGTTTTTCGTTTGGCTTTTGGCTGAGTTGCACGCGGTCAATGCAAATGCCGCCAGCAGCACCGCAACAGCAGTTTTCATCATTTGATTTTCCCTCACTTTTAGACCCCGGCATTTCGTTCGAGCATCCTGCCACAATATGTGCCAAGCAATGAAAAATTTGACGTTCAACGCCGCCGTTTACTTGCCAACTCAGCGCGCCCTCCGTTGCCATCCCACCCGTCCTCAGCGTGATTAAACCACTATCCATTCTTGTCCTCGGCGGCAGCGGCTTCACGGGCACACATCAGGTGCGATACGCTTTGCGCCGCGGCCATCACGTCACCTTGTTCAATCGCGTTCGCAGGCCGAACGAATGGCGCGCCTCGGTCGAGACGCTCATTGGAGACCGTGACACAGCCGACTACCGCGCGCTTGAAAATCGCAGGTTCGATGTGTGTATCGATAATTCAGCTCGCGTGCCGCACTGGGTGCGCGATGCGGCGGCTGGGTTGAAAGGCAATATTGGCCACTACATTTTTATTTC
This sequence comes from Betaproteobacteria bacterium, assembly GCA_043793345.1. Classification (GTDB taxonomy): domain Bacteria; phylum Pseudomonadota; class Gammaproteobacteria; order Burkholderiales; family Usitatibacteraceae; genus UKL13-2. Next base: position 3,515 of record JAYVXF010000025.1, read on the forward strand.
CACAATTTCTGCTTACGCAAAATGCGAAAAAAATGGCAGCGACGAGACGGCAGCGCGCGCCAAATACACCGGTGCAGATGCGATGGCCGTGACGGCTGCTGACCTGGAAAAGAACATGGCGATGTACGGTGCACTTAAAGCGCACTGCGAGGATCAAGCGCATGAACATTTTCCAGATGTCACCACGGTGATCCGCCCCGGCCTGATTGTCGGCCCCGGTGACGAGACCGACCGCTTCACCTACTGGCCGGTGCGCCTCGCGCGTGGCGGCAAGGTACTGGTGCCGCCGATGGCTGATCCGGTACAGTTCATCGATGCGTGCGACCTCGCCGAATGGACGATTCGCATGGCCGAATCCAGAAGTTTCGGGGACTTCAACGCAACCGGGCCCGCTGTTGAATTGAGCACCGGCGCGATGCTTCAGGACATTCGCGCCGTGACAGGAGACGCGTGCGAATTTGTTGAAGCCACCGCAGAATTTTTAATGAAACACAGCGTCAACGCCTGGAGTGATTTGCCGGTGTGGTTGCCGGGGCAGGGTGATACCGCAGGTTTTCATCGCGTGCGCAACGCGCGCGCCATCGCTGCCGGATTAACTTTTCGACCCTTGGTCACTACCGCTGCAGATACATTACGCTGGTTTCAGGCGCAACCAGCAACGCGGCAGGCAACATTGCGCGCGGGATTGGACGCGGCGCGTGAAGCGGAATTAATACAGCATCTCGCGACCTAGAACGCCATTCGGCGCGGCGTGCAGAGGCAAAATGGCTGAAACGCCGCGCCAGTGCTTGAGGTTAGCAGTAATTAGCCGCGCTGGAAATGCGCGTCGGACAGCCGACCTGCGTCAGGTCAACAACTCATAAGCCCCGCCGCGTTTCAATGCACGTTGATAGGCTGCTCGTGCGTGAATGCGTTTCAGAAAATCGGTGAGCTTCGGTTGCGTCGCGTTCAATCCGCCGCGCGCGGCCGCAACTTCCAGCGGAAAACTCATCTGGATATCGGCGGCGCTGAATTCACTTCCCGCGAACCAGCCGGTTCTGGCGATCTCGGATTCCATGTACGCCAATTGCTGCGCGATTGCAGGCTCGATGTACGCGCCTTTGACGTTCGCGGCGATTTTTTTTGCAATGGGTCGCACGAAAAATGGCATCGGCCCGGTTTCGACGCGGTTGAACACCAGCTTCATCAGCAGCGGCGTCATCGCGGTGCCCTCGGCGAAATGCAGCCAATAGGTGTAGCGCAGCCGCTCTGGTGTGCCTGCGGGCGGGACGAGCCGGCCATTGCCGTAGCGTTCGATCAGATATTCGACAATCGCGCCCGACTCGGCGATGGTCATGTCGCCGTCAGTAATCACCGGCGACTTGCCCAGCGGATGCACCGCACGCAGCGCCGCGGGTGCGCGCATCGTTGCCTTGTCGCGTTCGTAGCGCTTGATTTCGTACGCAACCTCGAGTTCCTCCAGCAGCCAGAGGATGCGTTGTGAACGGGAATTATTGAGGTGGTGAACGGTGACCATTTAATTTGTCTGCCCTGTGGACTTGCCGCATTGAAACAAATGTTCACAATGCGACCGACCGTCACAGGCAGCGTGACGGTCGGCGTGTCGAACGAGGGAATAAATTATTGGCGCTTGCGTTCTTCCTTCTTTACTTTCTTCGCTTCCTTTTTTTCCTTCGGTGTTTTGGCCGGTTCTTTCTTTACCGATTTTTTCGTGTCTTTGCTTTTGCTCATGATGGCTGCTCCGTGTAGACATGGTTTGGTAATATTGGGGGTGTCTTCAAAACTGCCCGATTACTATAACTCGACACGGCCAAAAGGTGTAGGGCTGCATGCTACACTCGACGCAACAAATTTTTTTCATTCATCCATCATGTCCGGCAGCACTCTCGGCAAATTATTTACGGTCACTAATTTCGGCGAATCCCACGGCCCGGCGATTGGCTGCGTGATCGATGGCTGCCCGCCGGGAATGGCTCTGTCGGTCGACGATATTCAGCCTGATCTGGATCGCAGGAAGCCCGGTACCTCGCGACATGTCACGCAGCGCCGCGAGGAAGATCGCGTGGAAATATTGTCCGGTGTGTTCGAGGGCATTACCACCGGCGCGCCGATCACGCTGCTGATTCGCAACGAGGATCAGCGCAGCAAGGACTATGGCAATATTGCCGACAGCTTTCGTCCCGGCCATGCCGATTACACGTATTTGCAAAAGTACGGCATTCGCGATCATCGCGGTGGCGGACGCTCATCCGCGCGCCTGACCGCGCCGACGGTCGCTGCCGGCGCGGTGGCCAGAAAGTGGCTCCACGAAAAATTCGGCGTGCTGATACGCGGCCATCTTTCGCAGCTCGGCGAAAATAAAATCCCGTTTGAAACGTGGGACGCGGTTCACCAGAATCCATTTTTTGCCGCTAATACCAGCATGATCGCTGCGCTTGAAACCTACATGGATCGCCTGCGCAAATCCGGCGAAAGCTGCGGCGCGCGCATCAATGTGGTGGCGCATGGTGTGCCGGTCGGCTGGGGCGATCCGATTTATGACCGTCTCGATGCCTTGATCGCACACGCGATGATGGGCATCAACGCCGTCAAAGGCGTGGAGATCGGCGCGGGCTTTCATTCGATTGAACAATTGGGCACCGAGCACTCCGATGAAATGTCGCCGGATGGATTTCTCTCCAACAACGCCGGTGGCGTACTCGGCGGAATTTCGACCGGGCAGGACGTGGCCGTGTCGATTGCGATCAAGCCGACCTCCTCGATTCGTCTTGACCGGCAAACCATCGACAAAGCCGGCAACCCGGTCGTCATTAACACCCACGGTCGCCACGACCCTTGTGTGGGTATTCGCGCGACACCGATTGCCGAAGCGATGCTGGCGCTGGTGTTGATTGATCGGGCGCTGGTGCATCGCGCACAAAATGGCGACGTGGTTTGTGCCACGCCGCGCGTTGCCGCGCAAGCGGGCGCTGATGCGAAGCGTGTACGGATTGGCAACAACGCGGACGACCCGGATCCTGCGGAGGCGTAGCCGGGAATGTGCTGCGCGCACATTGACGATGTGAATTTGAGCGAGCAGGAAAATACGCTGGGAGTGCTGGAAAACGTCATTCAAATTGCGCGTTCGCATCGATATAACGCGTTAAAATCGATCTAAAGCCGTTCTTGTTCGCCGACGCCATTTCCTGACCGGATGCTGGGTGATACACAAATGAGGGGTGGGGATGGGCGCTGCAGACGGGGAAAAAAGCGCAGCTCAATTGCCATTGCAGGCGGTTGTTTCTCCGCTTGTTTCAGGCGCTCGCGTGCCATCCTGGTGGGAGCCGCTTTTCCGATCCAGTGATAACGCATCGATCTTCTCGTCGACCATCTGGATGCAAACCTGGCTGGATGTGTACGGGGATGAATACCAAGGGCAATGGGTGCATTGGCAACACGATGCGCACATCGTTGGAGGATGCCTGCTGGTCACACGCATGAGCTGGCCGTGGCTTATGCCAATGCGCTCACTCTTTCTTAACGCGACCGGACAGTCCCCGCGTCGCACGCCATTGACGGAGTACAACGACATTCTTCATCTCCCCGGCTTCGAGGCGCAGATTGCGACGGATGCGGCGCGGATCGTGCGGGAAATGCGCTGGAGCCGCTTTCACATGCTCGGTTATCAGACCGGTGCACTGGTGTCGCGACTCATTGCCCAACTGCCGCTTGCCGCAGTAAACGATACCGTCCAAAAGGCTAATTTTGCCGATCTCGCCCTGATAACCGAAATGAGCTACGAGTCGACACTATCCGGCAAGGTCGGTAGCCACATTCGCCGCAACCGCCGCCTGTATGAAAAGGAATACGGTGTGTTTGAAGTCGTGCCCGCGAGCGGGCTGGACGAGGCCATGCGTTTTTTTGACGAGATGGCTGCGTTGCATAACGCGCGCTGGAAATCGAAAGGAGAGGACGGATCTTTTTCAAGCGCTGACGTGATGACGTTTCACCGCACGCTCATCGGACGACTTTGGGCCGAGCGCAGCGTCGATCTGGTTTGCGTGCGCAATGACGCCAAGATAATCGGCTATCTTTACAACTTCATACTTGAAAAGAAGGTTTATGTTTTCCAGACCGGCTTCGTCTACGAGCAAGGCTCCAGGCTTAGTCCCGGATCGATGACGCACGCACTGTCGATTGAACACTACCGGCAAAGGGGTTTTGCTGAATGCGATTTTCTGGCGGGGGAGGCTCTTTACAAGCGTTCCCTGGCGCGGCATAACCGCTCGCTGCATTGGACGGTGGCTTTTCGCGATACCCGGTGGACGAGGTTTCTGCTAAGGATGCACGCGTTAAGGAATGGGGCACGGAATTTTTTCTCAAGAACTGGCGATCAGACTTGAATTGTCGTCGCGCAAAATGATTTTCAATTGTCACGCGCAGCCATGAGATTAGTTTCGCAAGATTTGGCGCCGGTGCGTTGCAATAACGACGGCGATAAACCTTTCCGATTTCCCATCGTGGTCGTCTATCCACCCAAAGTGCGTTCTATACGCTACCATTCGGCTGACTCCGGCGCGTATCGACATCTGCCATCGTGAGTCGCGACAACTGGCTACTTTCGGAACATCCGCGCCGTCCGGCAGCAAATTAAACGCAGCAATCACCAAGGAGAAATGCATGATTTCAATTCATCCATCCGTCGACAACGGCATAAAGCCCGGCGCAAAGGATTTTGCCGGCGGCACGCTGGTCTGTAAATGCGCCGACAAGCCGGTCAAGGTCGCGGTCAAGGCGCAGACGGCCCACAATCACGCCTGTGGTTGCACCAAGTGCTGGAAGCCGAAGGGCGCACAGTTTTCCGTGGTGGCGGTGGTGGGACGCGATCAGGTCAGCGTGACTGAAAATGCCGACAAGCTCGCCGTCGTCGATAGCAGCGCCGCGATCCAGCGCCATGCCTGCAAAGCCTGCGGTGTCCACATGTTTGGTCGCATCGAAAATGCCAAGCATCCGTTTCACGGGCTCGACTTCATTCACACCGAGTTGTCGCCGCAGGCCGGCTGGTCGCCACCGACATTCGCAGCGTTCGTGTCGTCCATCATCGAAGGCGGCGCGAACCCGGCCAATCAGGATGCAGTGCGCGCGCGTCTGAAGGAAATCGGACTTGAGCCGTATGACTGTTTGAATCCGCCGCTGATGGATGCGATCGCCACACATAACGCAAAAGCGTCGGGTGTGCTGAAGGCTTGAGGTAAATGATGTACCGGCATCGAGACACGTAGATCGCCATTTGGTGCGGCTCTCAGGCATGAAATGCTCTGATAGCCGCTCCAGTACTAGTGTTTATCCTATTTATTGTTAAGCGTATGCGCGCCGTCCCAATTCGCGCCCGGCTCTTCGGTGAAAAATTTATCGATGTATCCCAGACGCTTGAACACACGTTCGCCGACGTTGAGTTCTTCGCGCAAATTGCGTCGGGCGTTTTGCTTGATCGCGAAGCGGACGACAAAAAATCCCACGATGGGTTTTTCGAGCCGCCCGAAACGACAGAAATTCACTTGCCTTCGCTGGATTTGGCCGGCGCCGCGCCCGGCGACTTTGAGCCGGATGCGAACACCAGTGTCGCCGCTTCATTTGCCTGAAGCTTTATTTTTTGCGCTGCGACCGTAGCGGCGCTCGTACCAGGCGCCCATAGGTGAACTTCGTATTCGCCAGCCGACAAGCCATCGAGCAACGCCGCGCCGCGCTGGTCGGTCTTGGCGAAAATCGGCGTGTCGACGACCAGCAGGTAGGCAAGCATGGTGTCGTGGATATTGCAGCCGAGGACGATTTCGCCGGGCTTGTCAAACAGGATCGGTTTGCCCGGCACACCCGAGTAAAGCTTGATTTCGAAAGTCTTGGCTGGCGAAAACGAATAGACGTGATGACGCACCTTGTCGCGGTTGGGGAAATTCACCAGCGTGCCGGTTTGCAGCACGCTGACCCGCGGGACAAATTCTTTATTGATCTGCTCGACCGCAACGTCGCGCCTTGGCCGGTTCGGCGCGATGCCTGAAATGATGTTTGCGTATACGACGGCGTCGTTGACGGGCTGGCCGTTCGTATCCTTTATCTGTACCGAAATCTGCGCAGCGTAGGACTGTGTCATCAGCGCCAGTGCGAAGGCTGCCACGCCGACATTGCGCAGGGATTTGAAATGCGTTCGCAGCTTGATATTCATGAGGATGGGTACGGGCGCACCGCTGTTTCGGATTATTTGGAGCCGGCAGGTACGATCTCGCGCTTCATCGGGGCGAGGATGCGCAGCAGTTCATTTTTTGCGCCTTCGGAAACTTCCGCCCGGTTCAGCGTGCCACGCAAAATTTCCACGAAGCCACAAAATTCCGCCTCCGTGAGCTCCATGCCCTGATGGACAAGTTTCATCGAGTCGCCCGTATATTTGCACGGTCCACCGGCGAGCGCGCAAATTTGTTCGGCAACCTTTTGTTTCAGTTTTTTTAAATCCACTTTATCGAACGTGCGCCTGGTCAATGGATCCACCGCCGACAGCTCGACCGTCTGATCGACGAATTGCGCAACGCCTTTTTCGCCACCCAGCCGCTGGTACAAGCTGTCCGCAAACGCCATTGGGCAAATCAGGCTCGCGCAGATAACCGCGAAGCCAATTTTTTGTTTGTTTGAAATCATGAAATGTCGTTATGTGTTTCAATTTTTTGAAGTGAGGTGCGACGCGAGAGGGAGGATATACGCGCAGAACATCCCGCAACGAAGATTATCACGGCGCATGATTTTCCGGCGGCTGTCGACGACCATGCTGCAATCACTGTCGTTTGCCATCGGCATGCAGATGGGTTGATATACTTTGCTCATCACTTGACCATGGATAGTCGTAAAAGATGTTCGGATGCTCCAGATTATTTTTGCTGTCTTGTTTGAAGTCCTCCAAGGCGGCCGCGTTTGCGGCGTTTGTTTGGTTCGTGATGGCAGGCGTCGCGAGTGCCGGTGATCGCCTGCTTGCGACCGGTGGCGTAACGCAGATCGAGGGGGCGGCGGGCGGCGGCCTGGTGCCCTGGGCCGTGATTACCGGCTACGGCACCCGCGACCAGACCAGCGTCACGGCGTTTCATACCAGCATCGACATTGACGACTTCGGCCTGAAAAGCACCGGTGTCGCGGTCGGCGTTCAGGATCGCGTCGAGCTGTCGCTGACGCGTCATCTTTTTAGTCTGGGCAGCACGGTGCCCGGCCAATCGATTCGCCAGGATGTGCTTGGCGCCAAACTGAAACTCGCAGGCGACGCCGTGTGGGATCAGGATCGCTGGATGCCGCAAATCGCCATCGGGCTCCAGCACAAGCGCAATCGCGACATGGCCGTGCCGACCGCACTCGGTGCGAGGCACGCGACGGGTACCGACTTTTATGTCGCGGCCACCAAGCTTTATCTGGCCGGATTGGCAGGTCGAAACGTGTTGTTGAATGCTACCGTGCGGGCCACCAAGGCCAACCAGTTGGGCCTGCTTGGCTTCGGCGGCGACCAGCGTGACCGCTATCAGGCAGAGTTTGAAACCTCGGCCGCAATTTTATTGACAGACTACTTTGCGCTCGGTGCCGAATACCGTTTCAAACCGGATAATTTGCGTGCATTTCGCGAAGACAATTATTTCGATCTTTTCGCGGCCTGGTTCGTGAATAAAAATGTATCGCTGACCATGGCCTATGCGCGCCTCGGCCAGGTGGCGGACAAAAAAAATCAAGACGGCATTTATCTTTCAGTCCAGCTTAGCCCGTGAATTTTTGCGCATCGGGCGATTGCTCATTGCGTTGCTGCGGCGCACAAATGCGGTGCGACTTGTATAATCTTGTCTTATCCATCGCGCTTGACCGTAACCATGCCGCAGACCCTGTACGACAAACTCTGGAACGCCCATCTGGTTCACGAAGAATCGGACGGCACGGCGCTGATCTACATCGACCGTCATCTCGTTCACGAGGTCACCAGTCCGCAAGCCTTTGAAGGCCTGGAGGTCAATGGACGCAAACCCTGGCGCCTGAAATCCATTCTGGCCACTGCCGACCATAACGTGCCGACCACGTCGCGAAGTGAGGGTATCGCCGATCCGATTTCGCGATTGCAGGTCGAGACGCTGGACAAAAATATCGAGAAATTCGGCGTGCAGGATTATTTCGGCATGCACGATGCACGTCAGGGAATTGTCCATGTCGTTGGACCTGAGCAGGGCGCGACGCTGCCCGGCATGACTGTCGTCTGCGGCGATTCGCATACCTCCACACACGGCGCGTTTGCGGCGTTGGCGTTTGGCATTGGCACCTCTGAGGTCGAGCACGTGATGGCGACACAATGTCTGGTGGCCAAAAAATCCAAGTCGCTGCTGATTCGCGTCGAAGGCAAAGTCGGACGTGGTGTCACGGCCAAGGACATCGTGCTCGCCATCATCGGAAAAATTGGTACGGCCGGTGGCTCGGGCCACGCGATTGAATTTGCCGGTGCTGCGATCCGCGCGCTGTCGATGGAAGGTCGCATGACGGTCTGCAACATGGCAATCGAAGCAGGCGCGCGCGCAGGCATGGTGGCTACAGACGAAAAAACGATTGAATACCTGAAAGGCAGGCCGTTCGCGCCCAAGGGCGACGCGTTCGATGCGGCGGCGATTTATTGGCGGACGCTGCACACCGATGCTGGTGCTGCATTTGACAGCGTTGTCGAACTGGATGCCGCGACGATCTCGCCGCAAGTGACGTGGGGCACTTCGCCAGAAATGGTTACCAGCATCAATGGCGCTGTGCCGGAACCGGCCAGGGAGCAGGATCCCGCCAAGCGGGAAGCCATCGAGCGCGCGTTGCAATACATGGGGCTAAATCCCGGCACGCCGATTGCAGAAATTCGCATCGACAAAGTATTTATCGGTAGCTGCACCAATTCGCGCATTGAAGATTTGCGCGCCGCCGCCGGCGTGGTGCGCGGGCGACACATCGCGGCCAACGTAAAGCTTGCGATGGTGGTGGCGGGCTCAGGATTGGTGAAGCGCCAGGCTGAGGCCGAAGGTCTCGACAAAATCTTTCTGGCCGCAGGTTTCGAATGGCGCGAACCCGGCTGCTCGATGTGCTTGGGCATGAACGATGATCGCCTGTCGCCCGGTGAGCGCTGTGCATCGACCTCGAACCGTAATTTTGAAGGTCGTCAGGGTGCCGGTGGCCGCACCCATTTGGTCAGTCCGGAAATGGCTGCAGCCGCAGCGATTGCCGGGCGGTTCGCGGATGTTCGTGAAATTTTGTAAAGGAAAAAAGCAATGAAAAAATTATTGGTATTGGCCGCGATGTGCGCGCTGCTTGCCGCTTGCAACACCATTAACGGTGTCGGCAAGGACATTAAAAAAGGCGGCGAAGTGATTGAGAAAGCCGCGACCAGGTAGCGGGCCAGGAGAGCCATATGCAAGCATTTCGCCAACACACTGGCCTCGTCGCGCCGCTTGATCGTGCCAACGTCGACACCGACGCGATCATCCCAAAACAATTTTTGAAATCGATCAAGCGCACCGGCTTCGGCGAAAACGCGTTTGATGAATGGCGCTATCTGGATCACGGCGAGCCGGGCATGGATAACGCCAAGCGTGCACTGAATCCCAATTTTGTGCTGAACCAGTCGCGCTATCAGGGCGCAACGATTTTGCTGGCGCGCAAAAATTTTGGTTGTGGCTCGTCGCGCGAACACGCGCCATGGGCGCTGCAGCAATTTGGTTTTCACGCCATCATCGCGCCGTCGTACGCCGATATTTTTTTCAATAACTGCTACAAGAATGGCTTACTGCCTATCGTCTTGAGCGAGATGGAAGTGGATCATTTGTTCAATATCGTCACGGCGACGAATGGTTTGAATTTGAGCATTGATCTTGAGCGGCAAATTGTGCAAGTGCCAAATGCGGAAACGTATCAGTTTGAGGTCGAGAATTTCCGCAAGCAGTCGTTGCTCAACGGCTGGGATGAAATCGGCTTGACGATGCGCCATGTCGATAAAATCAAAGCCTACGAAGCTGCGCGTGCGGTGCGTGAGCCCTGGCTTTTTGGTTAACGGAGCAGCATGAAAATCGCAATCATGGCCGGCGACGGCATTGGTCCGGAAATCATGAATGAGGCATTGAAGGTGCTCGACGTGCTGCGCCGCGATGGCTTGAAAATCGAGACCGAAACCGCGCTGGTGGGCGGTGCCGCCTATGACGCGCACGGCCAGCCGCTGCCGCCTGCGACCTTGAAGCTTGCCCAAGATGCCGACGCTGTACTGTTTGGCGCAGTCGGTGGGCCAAAGTACGACACGCTGCCACGCGAACACCGGGCTGAAAAAGCGATTCTGGGGCTGCGCAAGGAGTGCGATTTTTTCGCCAACCTGCGTCCGGCAGTGGTGTTTCCCGAGCTGGCCGATGCGTCGTCGCTAAAACCGGAAGTTGTTGCCGGGCTCGATCTGATGATCATCCGCGAACTGACGGGAGATATTTATTTTGGCGAGCCACGCAGCGTCACTGGAGAAAAAGGCAGTCGCATTGGCATCAACACCATGCATTACACCGAGGCGCAGATTCGCCGCATTCTGCATGTCGGTTTTCGCACCGCGCGGCAACGCAACAAGCGACTGTGCTCGATCGACAAAATGAACGTGCTCGAGACGATGCAACTGTGGCGTGATCTGGCCATCGAGATCGCGCCTGAATATCCGGATGTCGAGCTCACCCACATGCTGGTCGACAACGCCGCGATGCAGTTGGTGCGCAACCCCAAGCAATTCGACGTGATGGTCGCGGGCAATTTGTTTGGCGATATTCTTTCCGACGAAGCCTCGATGTTGACCGGCTCCATCGGTATGCTGCCCTCGGCCGCACTTGATGCCAATGGCAAAGGACTGTATGAGCCGATTCACGGCTCGGCACCCGATATTACCGGCAAGGGCTTGGCCAATCCGCTGGCGCAAATTTTGTCGTTGGCGATGATGATGCGCTACACCTTTAATTTGGCCGACGTCGCCAACCGCGTAGAAAACGCGGTGCGTAAAACGCTGGCGTCAGGACTGCGAACCAGCGATATCGCCAACAAAGGCGAGAAAATTTGCAGCACGCGCGAGATGGGATCTGCAGTCGTCGCTAATATGTAGATCAAGCATTGGCGCGCATCTTCAGCTTGTTTACGGCTGCAAGCCGCGCCAGTGCTAGAGGTTAATTTTTTATCGAATCAGAAACGTAAAGGCAACGTCAGCAATCATGGCAATGTTGAAAATCGGAATGGTCGGTTGGCGCGGCATGGTGGGCTCGGTGCTGATGGATCGCATGCGCGCTGAAAATGATTTTGCGCACATCGAGCCGGTGTTTTTTACCACCTCCAACGTCGGTGGTATCGCGCCAAAAGAAGCAAATGGCGCGTCGCTGTTGGATGCAAAAAATATTTCGCATCTCAAAAAAATGGATGTGATCATCACCTGCCAGGGCGGCGATTACACGACCGAGATTTATGCGCCGCTGCGCGCAGCCGGCTGGAAAGGTTATTGGATCGACGCGGCGAAAACATTGCGCATGAAAGACGACGCGGTGATTATCCTCGACCCGGTCAACCTGCCGGTGATCAAGAATGCGCTCGCCAAAGGCATCAAGGATTACATTGGCGGCAACTGCACCGTGAGCTGCATGCTGATGGGCCTCGCCGGACTATTCAAAGCCGATCTGATCGAGTGGATGACTTGCATGACCTATCAGGCGGCGTCCGGCGGCGGTGCCACACATATGCGTGAGTTGCTCACGCAATTTGGGACTTTACACGCCGAAGTGAAAGCGCTGCTGGATGATCCGCAGTCAGCGATTCTTGAAATTGACAAGAAAATTTTGACGAGGCAACACGCCATGAGCAAAGATGAAACGCAACACTTCGGTGTGCCGTTAGCGGGCAACTTGATCCCGTGGATCGACAAAGACATGGCGACGATGGGTGTCGCGGGCATGTCGCTCGAAGAATGGAAGGGCATGGCCGAGACCAATAAAATTCTCGGTCGCGGCGAGAGCTTCGGGTCTGCTGCGACACCGATTGACAGCTTGTGCATCCGCGTCGGCGCGATGCGTTGCCATAGTCAGGCGCTGACGATCAAATTAAAACGCGACGTGCCGCTCAAAGACATCGAGCAAATTATTGCGGCAGACAATCCGTGGGCACGTGTCATTCCCAACGAGCGCGACATCAGCATGCAGGAGCTCACGCCAGCAGCGGTGACGGGGAAAATGCATATTCCCGTTGGGCGGCTACGGAAGCTCGCGATGGGGCCGGAATATCTCTCTGCCTTTACCGTCGGCGACCAGCTGTTGTGGGGCGCGGCTGAGCCGTTGCGGCGGATGTTGCGAATTATTCTGGAAAAATAGTTTATTTTTCAGATAGTTAATTTTTTTTGGTCTAAAAATGCACGAGAAACCCAATCGCAGGTTGAAAAATCGTCCGGTTTCGCTTCTAATGCTAGAAAGCGAATAAAGTTGCAACAATAACTCGTTGATGTTATTTTACTTTGTCCTCGAAAAATCGAAGGGTTGGGCCTACGCATGAACCGTCCACAGAAAACAAAATTTGTCGTGGCATTAGGGGGAGCATTCTTGGCATTTTCCGCGTTGGCAGTTAACGCGGCGGGTCTGGGTAAACTTTCCGTCAATTCCGCTTTGGGTCAACCGCTATCGGCAGAAATCGAGCTGGTCTCGCTTCAGCCCGGCGAATTCGAGTCCATCTCGGGTCGCGTCGCGAGCCCGGAGTCCTATGGCGAAGCGCGCATTGAATATTCGCCATTGCTGCGGCAATTGCGCTTCGCCACGGAGCGTCGCGCCAACGGTACGCCGATCCTAAGAATTTTAAGCAACGCGCCGATCAACGAGCCATTTCTCGATGTGCTGGTTGAAATGAACTGGCCGTCGGGACGTTTATTGCGCGAGTATCCGATCCTGCTGGATCCACCCGGTTTTAACGAAGCACGCATCGCGACACCGGTTGCCAGTGTGACCACGGTCAAACCGGCCGCGTCGGTTGCGTCCACCACCACTGCAACTGCTGCCGTGGCTTCTGCGCCGATCAAAGGCTCCCCTTCGGCAAAAACTGAAACTGGCGGCGACACCTACGGCCCGGTCAAGCGCGGCGATACCTTGAGCAAGATTGCCAAAGAAATGAAATCTGACACGGTTTCACTTGAGCAAATGTTGGTGGCACTTTATCGCGAAAACAAAACCGCATTCACGGATAGCAACATGAATCGCCTGCGTAGCGGCCAAATTTTACGCGTGCCTTCGGCTACCGATGTGGCAAACGTATCGGCGACGGAAGCACGCAGCGAAATAAAAGTTCAGGTCGCGAACTGGAATGCGTATCGCGAACAGGTCGCAGCCGCCGCCTCAACGGCATCGCCCAAAGTCGCGTCCAACGAGGCAACCGGTAAAATTACCGTCGCCAAGCCCGACGCGCCGTTGCCTGCCGCAACACCTAAGGATCAACTCAAAATCGCCAAGACCGATGGTGCGTCGACTAAAGTCGGCGGTGCTGGTGCAGGTGGCGGTGTGCAGGATCAATTGAACGCATTGAAGGAAGAAAAGATCGTTCGCGAAAATGCGCTGAAAGAAGCCAATTCGCGGGTCGGTGATTTGGAAAAACAAATCGCCACCATGCGTAAACTCGCCGAAGTAAAAGGCCTTGCCATCCCGGCAGACACGAAGGTCGCGGTAAAGTCCGACGACAAAGTAGTGCCGAAGATCGATGCCAAGCCTGCTCCTGCCACGCCGCTGCCGATACCGCCCGCCGACATCAAGGTTGCGCAAGTCACGCCAGCCATCGCGCCAGTGATCGTGCCTGCTGTGACCGCAATCGATCCTGCCAAGGATCTCCCCAAGGCGGATGTCAAGCTTGCGGACGTAAAGCCGGAACCACCGAAAACGGAGCCTGTGGTCATCGCCAAGCCGGCCGACGTGAAACCGGCGCCGCCAAAAGTCATCGCACCACCGCCTGAGTCCAATTTTCTGGAGGACAACGCATTATTGGCGCTTGGCACGGGCGCCGTGGCACTCCTCGGTATCGGTGGACTTTTCCTGTCCCGCCGCAAAAAGACGAAACCGATCGGCGCGACCGGGATGAGCAAAACCTCATCGATCATGCCGAGCGACCTAAAGCCGAATACCATCACCGGCAACAAAAGTGGCGGTTTGGTCGATACCGGTAACAGCTCGTTCCTTACCGATTTTGACAAGACAGGTCCCGGCAGCATCGATACCGATGAAGTCGATCCCCTGGCCGAAGCGGATGTGTACATTGCCTATGGCCGCGACGCGCAGGCCGAGGAAATCCTCAAGGAAGCGCTCGGTCGTGACAAGAGTCGCCACGAGATTACGCTGAAACTATTGGAGATTTACCACAACCGCAAGAGTACGCAGGCGTTTGAAACTGTCGCGCGCGAATTCAAGGAAAGCGTCGGCGTAGATCATCCGCACTGGGTCAAGGTCGCCGCGATGGGTGCGGCGATCGACCCGCAAAATACCCTCTACAGCGGCAGCGGTGCGGCCTATGCGACCACTGGGGCGTTTGTTGCTGCCGGAGCGGCTGCGGTGGCCGCGACCAGCGCTGAGCATGCGCCGCCGCCTGACCTCGACTTTGACCTGGGCTTTTCGGATGCGCCTGCGCAAGCGTCGTCAGTGCTCGACATCAGCTCGCCGAACACCACTGCAGCCACCAAATCGGGCGGCAGCAATTTCGATCTCGATCTGAATTCATCCGTCGGCCCTGCGTCCCATGCAGACATCGGCTTAAAACCGGGCGCAACGGCGGGCGGGCTCGATTTTGATTTGGCACTCGATGCGCCTGCGGCTGCCGCCTCTGCCGCAGCCACGAAGGCGGCACCAGCAGCGTTTGATTTTGATTTGTCTGCATTGTCACTCGACGAGCCTTCGCATCTTGCGACGCAAAAAATGAGCGCTGCGCCCCAGGAGTTTGCGAAGACCATCGGCGCGACACCCAAGTCGCCGTCATCATTCAGTGAATTCAGTCTTGATCTCGATGCACCTGCGGCATCCCCCGCCGGCGAAAGCAGCGCTGTCGCCACCAAACTGGAGCTTGCCAAAGCCTACGTTGAAATTGGTGATCGCGATGGCGCCAGGGACATTCTTCATGAAGTGGCACGCGAAGGCTCAGCGGCGCAACAGGCCGAGGCTAAAAAGCTGATCGCGGGTCTGTAATTTTTTTTGATGTTTTGGCATGAGGGCGCGGCGACGCGCCCTTTGTTTTTGGCGGACATAAATGCGCGTCGCACTCGGTCTGGAATATCGCGGCATCAAGTATTGCGGCTGGCAGACCCAGCTCGCCGCGTGCGCGGTGCAGGATCATCTCGAACGAGCCATCGAAAAATTTCTTTGCGAACCCGTCGCGACCGTCTGTGCCGGTCGCACCGACACTGGCGTACACGCGATGGCGCAAGTCGTCCATCTCGATACGGAAATAGCGCGTGATGAGGTGTCGTGGGTTCGCGGCATCAATGCCAATTTGCCAGGTGACATTCGGGTGGTGTGGGCCAAGCACGTTGCTGAAGATTTCCATGCGCGCTTTTCTGCGATCACACGCCGCTATCGTTACCTGCTGTTGAATGACCCGGTGGATAGCGCAACGATGAGCGGTCTCATCGGTTGGTTTCATGCGCCGCTGGACATCACGAAAATGCAAGCGGCTGCGACGCTGTTGTTGGGTGAACATGATTTTTCCGCCTACCGCGCGGCCGAGTGTCAGGCAAAATCACCGCTGAGAACGATGGTCGAGGCGAACGTTGAGTGGCTGACGAGAAACGGTGACAACGCCGCAGCCAATCATGTGATGCAACTCACGTTCCGGGCAAACGCATTTTTGCACCACATGATCCGAAATATCGTTGGCGAGTTGGTGTATGTCGGTGCGGGACGGCGCAGCCTCGGCGAATTCCGCGAAATTTTCGAGGGCCGTGATCGGACCCGTGCTGCGCCGACCTTTGCAGCCGCTGGCCTCTACCTTTGCGATATCGAGTACGATGCACGCTTCGGCCTGCCAACCTTCCGTCGCCGCCATCCATTTTCAGTTTAGCCATGTCCCGCACCCGCATCAAAATCTGTGGCATCACCCGCATCGAGGACGCGCTTTGTGCCGCGCGCGCGGGAGCGGACGCGATCGGCTTGATTTTTTATGAACCAAGCCCTCGCGCGGTGACCATCGAACAAGCCATATCAATTGCCAACGCGTTGCCGCCGTTCGTCTCGACCGTTGCGTTGTTCGTGAACGCCGCGCCGCGCGAAGTCGATGCAGTAATTTCGCGCTTGGCACCATCAATGCTGCAATTTCACGGCGATGAAGACCCAGCGTATTGCACGCAATTTGGGCTACCATTTATGAAGGCAATCCGCGTCGGTGGCGGGATGACGGCTGACGATTTGTTAGAATATGCTAGTGAATTTGTCGCGGCGCGGGCGTCGCTGCTTGATACGCTTTCGCAAGGCGTGTATGGCGGTAGCGGCGAGTCGTTCGACTGGCAAATCATCCCTGCTGTGATGCGGCATCGCATCGTGCTTTCAGGCGGGTTGCAGCCCGACAACGTGGCCGCTGCGGTGCGCATGATCAGGCCGTTCGCGGTGGACGTGTCGAGTGGCGTTGAAATACAAAAGGGCGTGAAAGATCACGCCAAAATTGAGAAATTTATCGAGGAAGTGGCACATGCAGACGCGGGCTGAAACTTATAATTTTCCAGACGCCCAAGGGCATTTCGGTCCTTACGGTGGCGTGTTTGTCGCCGAGACTTTGCAGGCCGCGTTGCTTGACCTCAATCGCGAATACGCGAAGGCCAAAGCCGATCCGGCATTCATTGCCGAAATTGAACGTGAGCTGAAACACTACGTCGGTCGCCCCAGCCCGATCTATCACGCCAGGCGTTTGTCTGAGGAACTCGGTGGCGCGCAAATTTATTTGAAGCGCGAAGATCTGAACCACACCGGCGCGCATAAAGTGAACAACACCGTCGGCCAGGCGATGCTCGCACGCCGCATGGGCAAGCGCCGCGTCATTGCCGAAACCGGCGCGGGCCAGCACGGTGTCGCCACGGCAACGGTGGCGGCGCGATACGGTATGGAATGCGTGGTCTACATGGGTAGCGAGGACATTCGGCGTCAGGCGCAAAACGTTTATCGCATGAAGCTACTCGGTGCGACGGTGGTGCCGGTGACGAGCGGCTCAAAAACATTGAAAGACGCGTTGAACGAAGCAATGCGCGACTGGGTGACGAACGTGGAGAGCACGTTCTATATCATCGGCACCGTGGCGGGCCCGCATCCGTATCCGATGATGGTGCGCGATTTTAATTCCGTGGTTGGCAAGGAGTGTCTCACGCAGATGCCCGAATTGATTGGTCGTCAGCCCGATGCGGTGCTCGCCTGTGTCGGTGGCGGCTCGAACGCGATGGGGATTTTTTACGACTACATTCCGCACGCGAATGTGCGTCTGATCGGCGTCGAGGCTGGCGGCGACGGCATCGCCACCGGCCGACACGCGGCGTCGTTGTCGGCAGGATCGCCGGGGATTTTGCACGGCAATCGCACCTATCTCCTTCAAGAT
Organism: Betaproteobacteria bacterium; assembly: GCA_043793345.1. GTDB lineage: Bacteria > Pseudomonadota > Gammaproteobacteria > Burkholderiales > Usitatibacteraceae > UKL13-2. The sequence goes on from JAYVXF010000025.1 coordinate 21,125, forward strand.
GCGAATGGCCAGATCATCGATACCCATTCGGTTTCGGCCGGACTCGACTATCCTGGTGTCGGCCCCGAACACGCGTGGTTGAAAGACACCAAGCGCGCCGAATACATTGCCGTCAATGATGATGCCGCGCTTGACGCTTTCCATCGCCTCTGTCGCACCGAGGGCATCATCCCCGCGCTGGAATCCAGTCACGCTGTTGCCGAAGCGATGAGATTGGCGCCGACGATGGCAAAAGATAAAGTGCTACTGGTGAATCTTTCCGGGCGCGGTGACAAGGACATGGCGACGGTGGCGGAACGTTCCCACGCTGTTACCGGCACGCCGCAATAATGTCGAGAATCGCACAGACTTTCGCGCGGCTGGCTAGCGAAAAAAGAAAGGCGCTGATTCCTTTTGTGACCGCAGGCGACCCGTCGCCATCGATCACGGTGCCGCTGATGCACGCAATGGTCGATGCCGGTGTGGACGTCATCGAGCTCGGCGTACCTTTCTCCGACCCGATGGCCGACGGCCCGGTCATTCAGCGATCCTCCGAGCGCGCATTGAAGTTCGGTGTTGGATTGAACGACGTTCTTTCCTATGTGAGTGAATTCCGCAAAACCAATCAGGCCACCCCGGTGGTGTTGATGGGCTACGCGAATCCGATTGAGCGCATGGGCATGGAAATATTTGCCGAGCGTGCAAACAAAGCGGGTGTGGATGGTGTGCTGGTGGTCGACTATCCACCCGAAGAAAGCGCGGAACTCGCTGAATCGATGGATGCAGCCGGCATCGACATCATTTATCTGCTCTCGCCTACGTCATCAATTGAGCGCATTAAACTGGTCGCCCAAGCTGCCTGCGGCTACATCTACTACGTCTCGCTCAAAGGCGTATCGGGTGCCGCCAACATCGATACCGGCGAAGTTGAAGCGATGATCGCGAAAATAAAATCGCAGACCAAATTACCCGTCGGTGTCGGCTTTGGCATTCGCGATGGCGATACCGCCAAGCGCATCGCCCGTTTCGCCGACGCGGTGGTGATCGGCTCGCGACTTATTCAGGAAATGGAAGCAGCAACGCCCGAAACTGCCGTCGAAAAAGTACGCGTGCTGCTGAAAAATATTCGCGAGACGATGGACTCATGAGCTGGTTCAGGAAGCTGCTTCCGCCGAAGATCAAGACCAACAGCACCGTGACGAAAAAAGCGGTGCCGGAAGGTTTATGGAGCAAGTGTCCGTCTTGCCAGGCGACGCTGTATTTCACCGATCTGGAAAACAACCAGCACGTTTGCCCCAAATGTAATTATCACAATCGCATTTCGGCGCGTGCGCGACTCGATATGTTTTTCGATCCCGAAGGCCGTGCCGAGATCGGCAGCGAAGTGGTGCCGATTGACACCCTCAAATTCAAGGACAGCAAAAAATATAACGAACGCCTGGAGGACGCCGAAAAAGCGACCGGCGAAACCGACGCGCTGGTGGTGATGCAAGGCACGGTGTTGAGCGTGCCGTTGATTGCAGCGGCGTTTGAATTCAGTTTCATGGGCGGATCGATGGGCTCGGTGGTCGGTGAGCGTTTCGCGCGTGCGGTAGAGGCCTGTGCCGACGAAAAAATGCCCTTTGTATGCTTCACGGCATCCGGCGGCGCGCGCATGCAGGAAGGCCTCCTGTCGCTCATGCAAATGGCCAAGACGACCTCGTGTCTGCACCAGCTTTCCAAAGCGCGCCTGCCGTTCATTTCCGTGTTGACCGACCCGACCATGGGCGGCGTCTCGGCGAGTTTCGCGATGCTGGGCGATGTCGTCATCGGCGAGCCCGGCGCACTCATCGGTTTTGCGGGGCCGCGCGTAATCGAGCAAACGGTGCGAGAAACATTGCCCGAAGGTTTTCAGCGCGCCGAATTTTTGCTCGAAAAAGGCGCCATCGACATGATTGTTGATCGTCGGCAAATGCGCGCGAAAGTCGCACAGTTGGTGACGCTGTTGCAGCGGGAGCCGACGCCCGTTGTTGTGACAGCGTAACCCGACAAACACGCCACGACCAATTCAAGCACCGCCTACTTCACCGCCGCAGGCGTCTGCGCGATCACCAGCATCTCGATAAATCGCGGCGGCGAGATGAATGCCTTGCCCCATTTTTCGTCGAATTCGGCGGAGGGCTTGGCGGCCAGAATGTCTTCGAGTTTCTTGCCATCTTTCATCATCGCTTTCACGCGGCCATTTACCGTGAAGAGCATGTCGCGATACGCCTTCAGATCGGCTTTGGTGGACACCAGTCCGTGGCCGGGAATGATGCGGGTCTTGTCGTCGGCGAGTAGCAGCGCGCGGTCGGCTGCATTGATGACGCCGTCCGGCGTGCCGCCGCTGGAGGTGTCGATGAACGGGTAGAGGCCGTTAAAGTAGGTATCGCCCATGTGAATCACATTACTTTTCCTGAAATGCACAATGGCATCGCCATCGGTATGGGCTTTCGGTACATGAAACACGAACACTTCGTCACCATTGAGATGGAACGTGATGTCGTTGGTAAACGTGACCACCGGCAACGCGACCCTGGGTGAAGCCGGCACTTGCGATTTGAATAGCTGGATGAACTGCTCGCTCGACATGCGTTTGCGCACATTTTCATGCGCCACGATCAAGGTGCCCGTCTTGCCGAAATTTTCATTGCCGCCAGTGTGGTCGCCGTGCCAGTGGGTATTCAACACAAATTGCACCGGCTTGTCGGTCAGCGCCTTGATCGCGGCGGTGATTTTTGGCGTCATCGGCGCATATTGGTCATCGATCACAAACACCGCATCTTCACCGATGGAGAGCCCGAGATTGCCGCCTGCGCCGTACATCACATAGGTGGTGGGTGACAGTTTCTCGGTTTTGATTTCGGTCTTGTCAAAATTTTGCGCGTGTGAGGCGCCCGCAAATAGCGCGGTCGTGGCGAGGAGGGCGGTGAGGAGTGAACGCGATGGGCACATGACGGGTTCCAATTGGAAAAGTGAAGCAGAAGAATAACGGATGCGCGATGTTTTTGGCAATGCCAGGTCGCAATTGATTGCCAAGACCGGCACTGCACACTTCACGCAAACGACGTCTTTGAAATTGCCAACGTGGTTGTTTGCCGACTTGATGCAATAACAATTCCGAATAATTACAGCAGTAATTTACCGTCATCCCCGCGCAGGCGGATGAAGTCCGGGTCACTGCGAACGTTCCCCCGGAAATTGGACGGGCTCACGTTTTACCGGAAATAAACCGTGTTTTGTCCGCTGGTGTTCCGCGCGCAAACCCCATTGGACAATGCCGGCATTCCCGTCCCGATGCCTCATGGAGTACGATGCTAAAGTAGTGTCGTATCCCAAGCTGCTCCGTTCGCAAAAAATACCCCGTTCGCCCTGAGCCTGTCGAAGGGTTTCGCCAGTTAGACCCTTCGACAGGCTCAGGGCGAACGGGGACTAAACGAACAGTATTGTGTCGTATCCTGCCTCCGGCATCGAACCGGTTCGATCCGGTCAGGATGCCAAAATAAACCAGAGAATATCGCGATGAAGTTTGTGATCGTAGATGACGACGAACTCATGCTCAGGCTGATCACGCTCGTACTGGAAGCGGCCGGGCACACGGTCAAGTCATTCGATTCGAGCGTGCGCGCGCTACGCGAAATTCCGGTCGAGCGTCCTGACTGCGTGATCAGCGACGTCATCATGCCGGAGATGGACGGCTTTGAGCTTTGCCGTGAGTTGCGCAAGAGGCCGGATCTCGCTTCGATCAAGATCATCATTTGCTCGTCCAAGTCCTACGACTTCGACCGCCGCCGTGCCAAAGAACTCGGCGCAGACGGCTATATCGTCAAGCCGATCAGACGCGAATTGCTGTTGCAGCAGATTGACGAAATCATGTCAGAGAGCGTGACGGTAAACTACTGGGGTGTGCACGGAACACTGCCGGTGTGTGGCGCGGGCGCGCTGCGCTACGGCGGCAATACGTCCTGTGTGAGCGTCGAGGTCAGCGGCGAGCCGCTCTTCATATTCGACTGCGGCTCTGGAATCAAGCAGCTTTCGGACAGCATCGCGGCGGCAAAAGTGCAACGCCTGTCGGCACGGATTTTCATTTCCCACACGCATTGGGATCACATCAACACCATCCCGTTCTTTGGGCCGTTGTACGTGCGCGGCAACCAGATCGAGCTGTACGGCCCCTATCAGGGCGACCTGACCATCGAGCGCGCGGTAGCCGCGCAAATGGAGAGCGTCTATTTTCCGGTGACCATCCGCGAATTCGGCGCACGGCTGCTGTTCCACGACCTGCGCGAGGAGACGATTGTGTTCGGCCCGGTGCGCGTCGAAACCATCCTGCTGAAGCACCCGGGC
>JAYVXF010000026.1:0-2662 GCA_043793345.1 Betaproteobacteria bacterium
GATGTTTGTCCCCCCTGGCGCAGGCCGGGGCCTAATTTAGCGATGTGAAATTGGGCCCCGGCCTGCGCCGGGGAGACAGCCTATTGGTTGTCGTTTTGATCCGGAACTGAAATTCCACCAGACACCCATCTGACCCCAATGCTGTTCATTTAGTCCCCGTTCGCCATGAACCTGTCTAAGGGTCCGTCCATCAGACCCTTCGACAGGCTCAGGGCGAACGGGGTATTTTTGGTAAACGGACAGTATTGCATCTGACCACTAACTTGTTGGCCGCCGAATAATCAACGAATTCCCGCACAGAGAAAAACATGCCAGTCACCCTAAACACCCGAGACAAAATCGCCCTGATTTCGATCAACAACCCGCCCGTCAATGCCATCAGTCAGGCGGTTCGCGCGGGTCTGCTCGATGCTTTGTCGAGAGCCATCGCGGACACCGATGTGCGGGCGATTGTCATTGCCTGCGAAGGCAAAACCTTCATTGCGGGTGCGGATGTGCGCGAATTCAATCGCCCGCCAATGCCGCCGCATCTCGGCGACGTGATTCGCTTCATTGAAGATGCACCCAAGCCCATCATCGCCGCCATCCACGGCACCGCGCTGGGCGGCGGTTTCGAAGTCGCGCTTGGCTGTCATTTTCGGATTGCAGAGTCCCACGCAAAAGTGGGATTGCCCGAAGTGACGCTGGGCTTGTTGCCCGGTGCGGGCGGAACACAACGGCTGCCCCGACTGATCGGGATTCAAGCTGCTCTCGATATGATCATCAGCGGTCGGCCGATCAGCGCGCAAAAAGCTGTCGAGCTAGGCGCGATTGATGAGCTCGCCTCTGGTGAATTAGTCAACGCTGCGGTGACACTCGCAAAGCGCATCATCACTGACGCGCGCCCAATTCGCCGCGCAAGCGCATTAACAATCCCGCCGGATGCATCGGTTTCGTTTGATGATCTTGAACGCGCGCTCGCAAAGAAATATCGCGGCCAGATCGCGCCTGTCGAATGCGTAAGAGCCATACGTGGCGCGGTGGAATTGCCATTTGAAGACGGGCTCAAACGCGAGCGGGAATTATTTTTGGCATTGAAAGCGTCTTCACAATCGAAGGGCTTGCGCCACGCTTTTTTTGGTGAACGTGAAGTCGCAAAAATTCCCGACCTACCTGCCGATACCGCGACACGTGAAATTCGTTCGGCAGCCGTCATCGGTGCGGGCACCATGGGCGGCGGCATTGCAATGTGTTTTGCCAACGCGGGCATTCCGGTCACGTTGCTCGATGCGCAGCAGGACGCGCTGGATCGCGGCATCGCCAACATCGAAAAAAATTACGCCGCCACCGCCGCCAGGGGCGGCATCAGCGCGGCTGAAATGGAAGCCCGGCTATCGCTGATTACGCCATCGCTGGACTATGAAAAAATCCGCGATGCCGACCTTATCGTCGAAGCGGTGTTTGAAGATATTGACGTCAAAAAATCCACGTTCGCGCACATTGATCGCGTTGCCAAACCCGGTGCAATCCTTGCCACCAACACGTCATATCTTGATGTCAGCAAGATTGCCTCGTTCACGCAGCGCCCGCAGGATGTGGTCGGCATGCATTTTTTCAGCCCGGCCAATGTGATGAAGCTGCTGGAAAATGTGCGCACTGAAAGTACTGCGCCGGACGTACTGGCCACCGTGATGCAGCTCGGTAAAAAACTCGGCAAAGTTGCGGTGCTGGTGGGCGGGGCAGACGGCTTCGTCGGCAATCGCATGCTCGCACAACGTTCGCGCGAAGTACTTTTTCTGCTGGAAGAAGGCGCACTGCCGCAACAGGTTGATAAAGTTCTTGTTGAATTCGGTTTCGCGATGGGGCCGTTCGCCGTGAGTGATCTAGCGGGTTTGGATATTGGCTGGCGCAATCGCAAGTCGCGCGCGCACTTGCGCCAGCCCGGCGTGCGCGACTGCAACTTGCTCGACAAGGTCTGCGAGCTTGGCCGCTATGGCCAAAAGAGTAACGCAGGCTGGTATCGCTACGAAGCTGGCAGCCGTGTGCCTTTGCCGGACCCCGTGATCGAGCGTCTGATCGTCGATCATTCAAATGAACATGGCCTGGTGCGCCGACAGATCAGCGAGGAGGAAATTCTTGAGCGGTGTTTGTATTCGATGATTAACGAAGCCGCCAAAATTCTTCAGGAAGGTGTTGCTGCGCGGCCAATCGATGTCGACATGGTGTGGCTGCACGGCTATGGCTTTCCACGTTATCGCGGCGGGCCACTGTTTTACGCCGATGAAGTTGGTGTCAGGAACGTACTCGACGCGATCCTGAAATATCGCGACCAGTTCGACCCTGATTTCTGGATGCCTGCGCCATTGCTCGAAGAAATGGTGGCAACGGGTAGACCGTTTTATGGCGTTTGAGGAAAATATTCTTTGAAGCTGACGGCGGGGTAATTGCGCCGGACGGCTCAACTGCTACTGCTCTTTCTTCAGCCACTGGCCTTTTTCATCGCGATAAAACCATCCCGGCGGCATGCGGCCGATCCAGCGTAGTCCAAACGTGGCGCGCAGATTGGACTCCCATTCGGGACGGCCATTGGCGCGAGCGATTTCGCGATAGAGGGTGGCGCGATCCTTGTTCTCCGCCACGATCAAGGCGTCCAGCGCCAGCAGTGCTTTGAGTTCCACCGTGG
>JAYVXF010000027.1:0-8717 GCA_043793345.1 Betaproteobacteria bacterium
AAGCTTCGGTTTGATCGTCACCAGCTCGGTCGCGCTGGCCGGCGTGTTGCTGGTATTTTCCTTTCTCATCATCCCCGCCGCCATCGGCATGCTGTACGCGGAGCGGCTGTCGCGCCAACTGCTGATCGGCTGGTCCGCCGGTGCGGCCGCGAGTGCGATGGGCCTTGCCGCGTCCTACGCCTGGGATCTGCCCACCGGGGCGGCCATGGTATGCACGTTTGGTTTGGCACTGGCTCTGGCAGGCATCGCGCATCCGCTCATTCACGGCCACAAAGGCGGGAGTGCGCTGCGGCGGATGCTCACGGTCGGGCGATGGTGCGTGTCGCTCGCGGTGTTTTCATCTGCCGCCTGGTTGATGATTGCGCCGCAAGCCGATCAACCGCTGCTGGATGCCGCCGAATTCACGGTACCGAGCTTACGCGGCCTCTATATGAAATCATCTGAAGTCGGCCTGTATCGGGACGCGACCGCCTACGCCGAACGCTATCTGCGCGAAGCCGAGCGGCTGAATGAGCGCGAGGCGCGCAGTCGCTTCGACGGCAAACCGCTCGACGACTACGAATTGGCGCGCATGTCTTCGTTCATCAAATCGTATAACGAGATGCGGCGCGGCGAGGAATTTGTCATGCGCGAAGTACGCAGCCGTGCGCGCGCACGCGTACGGTGGATTGCGGGCGCGTTCGCGATTGCCCTCGCGCTGTTGCTCGCGCCTGGATCCTTCACTAGAGCACGACGCGTGATGCGCAACCAGCGGTCGGCCGAATAAAAAAGCGCCTTAAACCTTTAATGAAAAGTTGACAAAATCAGTATTCGCGTAGCAGACGACCACGCCTGAATCGGGCTGCACTGCATTGCGTTTGTCCAAGCTTGCCAAAGCCAAATCACCAAACAACGTGCCTCGTAAAAAACCAATCAATATTTCACTTGCATTTCGTAATGCGAACCATTATCATTTGCATATTCATTGCCACTTCCGGAAAATAAGCCCATGAAAAAGCTCATTACACCTTTTCTCCTCGCCTTCTCGTTAACCGCTTTCGCGGCTGATGTCGAGGTCAAACTGGTCATCGAAAACCACCGCTTCCAGCCGGAGATCGTGAATGTCCCCGCTGGCCAGAAGATCAAGCTGGTGATCGAGAATCGTGACGCGACGCCGGAAGAATTTGAAAGCCATCCGCTAAACCGCGAAAAAGTCATTCCTGGCAAATCCACGGCAACGGTCTATATCGGGCCGCTGGCAGCGGGCAGTTATCCATTTGTCGGCGAATTCAATCAGAAAACGGCAAAGGGCGTCATCGTCGCACAATAGGAGAATCGACATGTTTGGCACCGCATTGATCGTTTTTCGCGAAGTACTGGAAGCCGCACTGATTATTGGTGTGATTGCCGCAGCAACCAAAGGGATCCCGGCAAGGGGCTACTGGTTGTTCGGCGGAACGCTGCTTGGGCTGGTCGGCTCGGCCATCGTGGCCGCGAGCATGAAAGGGATCGCGCAGTTTGCCGATGGCATTGGTCAGGAAATATTCAATGCGTCAATTCTCGGTGTGGCGGTACTGATGCTCGCGTGGCACAGCATCTGGATGGCCGGTCACGGTCGAGCTCTTGCGACTGAAGCGCGCGCGGTCGGTGGCGCGATACGCGAGGGGCAACGAACGCTGTCGGTGCTGCTCGTGGTGGTGGCCGTCGCGGTACTTCGCGAGGGTGCCGAGACGGTATTGTTCCTCTACGGGGTGGCTCTTTCCGGCTCGTCCAGTCTGGTCGAGATGATGGTCGGCGGTGTTTCGGGAATCATCGGCGGTGTGGCCGTGGGTGTGACACTCTACTTGGGGTTGCTGCGCATTCCACTGCGTTGGTTCTTCACAGTGACGACCGCGCTGGTGCTGCTGCTCGCTGCGGGAATGGCGGCACAGGCGGCCCGCTTTCTGGTGCAAGCCGATCTGTTGCCGAGCCTCAAGTCGCCGCTATGGGACGTTTCCAGCGTGTTGCCGAATGAATCGGCGTTTGGTGCCGTGTTGCACGGCTTGGTCGGTTACGACGCGCATCCTGCCGGCATACAGGTGGTGTTTTATGTTGTCGTGGCCGTCGCCATTGCCGCTGGCATGCAATGGGTCAAATCGATCAATACCGGGTCGAAAAAATAATTTCACTTCTTCTTCCCATGAAAAAAACAATTCTTCTTTTTACGTTCACTCTCGCTGCATTTTCCAATCTTTCAAATCCTGCCTGGGCTGATCCAGCCGACTACGTAAAAATGCCGGCCATCGAATATGGTGAACGTGAACTGGAAACCAAATACGGCACCAGCAAACTGGCCGATGGCGAAGGGCGAATTTCCGCAGGCACATTCGGCGTGGGTTACGGCGTAACGCCTTTCTGGTTCACCGAGGCGTACGTCAAATATCAAAAGACACCGAACGAGCGCACGCGTTTCGACGCGGTCGAATGGGAAAATAAATTCCTGCTCACCGAGACCGGCAAGTACCCCGTCGATGTTGGCCTGTTTGTCGAACTGGAAGTGCCGCGCAACCGTAACGAAGGATTTGAATTCCGCTTCGGGCCATTGCTGCAAACCGAGTTTGGCCGGATGCAAGTCAACACCAATTTTTTCCTAAAACGCCAGGTGCGCGCAGGAGCTGGCAGCGATCCGCAAGTCACTGAATTTCACTACCAGTTACAGGCCAAATATCGGCTGATGCGCGAATTCGAATATGGCGTGCAGGCGTTCGGCGAGCTCGGCAAATGGAATCACTGGGACTCGCGGGATCAGCAAAATCATCGCATCGGCCCGGCCATCTTTGGCAAGTTCCCGCTCGAGGGAAAACAGGCGATTCGCTACGACGCCGCGTGGCTGTTTGGCGTGAGCAAGGCTGCGCCGGATTCAACGTTGCGTGTGCAAATGGAATATGAGTTTTAACGCAGCGGCACGACGCACGCGAAGACTGCGCGCAGTCGCGTCGCAAAGGTTTCGGCGGTAGCGGCAGACAAAAAGTCACTGCCGAATCTCATCCGCGCAAGCGAGAAGTATCATGAAGGGCTGTGGAGAAATCCTCAGCCCTTTTTTTCTCTATATCTCTGCATTTCAGAAACGTAGGAAACACAATGCGTTCATCAACCGCCACGCTCGCCCGCATCCCCAAATCCATTTGGGCACTCGGCTTCGTCAGCCTGCTGATGGATATTTCCTCCGAGTTGATCCACAGCCTGCTACCGGTATTCATGGTCGTCTCGCTAGGCGCCAGCGCACTCGCGGTGGGCTTGATCGAGGGTGCGGCCGAGGCGACTGCGCTGATCGTGAAGGTGTTCTCGGGTGCGTTGAGCGATTACTGGGGCAAGCGCAAGCCGCTGGCGGTGATGGGCTACGGACTCGGCGCGATTTCAAAGCCGCTGTTTGCGCTGGCGGCATCGGTGGATTTTGTGTTGACTGCGCGCTTGATGGATCGCGTCGGCAAAGGCATTCGCGGCGCGCCACGCGATGCCATGGTCGCAGACATCGCGCCACCGGCGTTGCGCGGCGCGGCGTTTGGTCTGCGGCAGTCGCTCGATACCGTCGGCGCATTTGTCGGGCCGTTGCTGGCGATGGGCTTGATGGTGTTGTGGGCGAACGATTTCCGCGCGGTATTTTGGGTAGCGGTGATACCTGCGTTTCTGGCGGTGGGATTGTTATTTTTCGGCGTGCAGGAGCCGGAGAAAAAGCCCGCCGCGAAACGCGTCAATCCGATCCAGCGCGAAAATTTGCGGCGTTTGAGTCGCGCCTATTGGTGGGTGGTGGCCATCGGCGGCGTATTCACACTGGCGCGATTCAGCGAGGCCTTTTTGGTACTGCGCGCACATCAGGGTGGTCTTGCGGTTGCGCTCACGCCGCTGGTACTCGTCGGTATGAATGTGGTCTACGCAGTCACCGCCTATCCGTTCGGAAAACTCTCCGACGCGATGAGTCACAAGCAACTGCTGGCGTGGGGTCTCACGGTGCTGATCGCGGCCGACGTGGCGCTCGCCTACAGCAACCATTGGGGCTGGGTGAGTGCGGGCATCGTACTGTGGGGTCTGCACATGGGCATGACGCAAGGCCTGCTCGCGACCATGGTGGCCGATACCGCGCCGCCAGACTTGCGCGGCACCGCATATGGATTTTTCAATCTCGTCAGCGGTGTCGCGTTGTTGATCGCCAGTGGCTTGGCCGGTTTGATCTGGGATCGGCTTGGTGCCTCGTTCACGTTTGTTGCGGGAAGCGTTTTTTGCGTAGTGGCGTTGCTGATGATTGGTCTGGTGCCGGATCGCGAACGGCAAGCAAATACCCGGCAAAAAACAATGTAGATCGCCATTTGGCGGGCATTGTGGCGGCATTTTGGCCTGAGAGCCGCACCAGCGCTGGTGTTTTCTGAAATTTTTTCGCACTCACGCGCCCACGCGTCATCGTTCTGCAATAGCGATCTTCTATAATAGTTTCGTCCGCTTGCCTTCACGCATGAGCAGACTGCAGCGTCATGTTTGGCGTAACAGGAAACAACGAAGTGAGAAAAACAACACCTAAATTTCAAGTCGCAGCCGCACTTGCCGTTGCCTTCATCACGCTGTGTGGACTCGGTAACGCAGCAGGCAGTGAAGTGAGCGATGCCGCAAGCCGCGACGCCACCGATGATGCAAAAGTGTCGGCCGCGAATTCGCCGTCTGCCAACGACAAAGCCGCTGCGTCAGACACCACAAATTTTAATTGGCCGCAACTTCTCGGCAGCCAATACACCTGGGTACGCCAGCATCAGTCCTCGCTGCGAGCGCCATATTCCGGCTCGCTGAGCCTCGATCCGTCCGGCGATATTGCGGCAACCCATACGGTCGGTGCGTATCTGGGCTGGAAACTCACCGATACCTTGCAGGCCTATGTAGATTTGGAAAAATTCATGGGCTCGGGCTACAGCGGCTCCAACGGCCTGGCCGGCCTCACCAATGGCGACGTGGTTCGCCAGGGATCGAACAACCTGAAAAAGCGCCCGTATGTGGCGCGCCGCTACCTTCGCTATGTTGTGCCGCTGTCTGAAGAAACATCCAACGTAGAAGCCGCGCAAGGACAAGTTGCTGGCAAGGAGGCAACGACACGGCTCGAATTCAAGATCGGCACGACGGCGGTGAGTGATGATTTCGACAAAAACCGTTATGCAAATTCCACCCGCAGCCAGTTCATGAATTGGTCGCTGTGGAACAACGGTAGCTGGGACTACGCGGCCGATACGCGCGGCTACACCAACGGCTTGCTGGCCGCCTACGTGAGGCCCACCTGGTCGCTGCGGGCGGGTATTTACCAGATGCCGTCGATGGCCAACGGGCAGGACCTCGATGCGCCCTTGGTCAAGGCGCGGGCGGAAAATATCGAGCTAACGTTCGCGCCGAACCAAGCCGGCACCATCGTGCGATTGCTCGCTTACCGCAACATCGCGCGGATGGGCATCTACCGCGATGCGTTGGCCGTTGCCGCCGCCACGGGCGCTGCGCCCAGCATCGCGGCACAGGATCGTGACGGTCGAAAAAAATACGGCATCGGTGTCAATGTCGAGCAGCCGATTGCCGATGATGGCGAAACCGGTGCCTTCCTGAGAGCGGGCTGGAACGACGGCAAGACCGAATCGTTTGCATTCACCGAAATCGATTCGACCCTTGCCGCAGGTGTGCAATTGTCTGGCGCACGTTGGGCGCGCGCCGATGATCGGCTCGGCGTCGCTTTCGTGAGCAATGGCTTGTCGCGTGGGCATCGCGATTATTTGGCGGCCGGTGGCAGCGGCTTCGTGCTGGGCGACGGCGCGTTGCGTTATGGCCGCGAACAAATCGTCGAAGCGTATTACCGCATTGCGCCAGTGAAGCATGTGCAGTTCTCACCAAGCTTCCAGTACATCCGCAATCCCGGTATGAACAGTGATCGCGGCCCGGTGAAGTTCGTGAGCTTCCGGTTGCATCTTGAATATTGACGCTGGCAGTCTCTCTCGCAACACCGCCACTGCACGTCCGCCGGTATCAAGCGCCCGCCAAGAGCTGACCACGCGGTCGGCAAGTAAACTGTCACGTTCGCGCTACAATGCGCGACGACATGCAATATGTCGGCAAATTTCCCACTAAGGCATCATTGTTGATTCTCTTCCGCGTACAGGCGGTCACCGCCGCGCTGTTGTTGTCATTTTTGTTCAATGCACATGCAGAGTCGCTTTCGCGTGTTCAAGCGGAACAACTTTGGCGGGCGAACAATCGTGATTTGAAGATTGCCGCGAGCGTGGTTGCCGGTGCCCAAGGCGACCTGGCCGCCGCCGACCGCATGCCCAACCCCAACGTCTCGCTATCCACCTCGCAGATCAGCACCCACACTGGCATCGGTGGCGGTGGCATCGCCGACAAGGCGATTGATTCGGTATTGCGCATTGAGCAAATGTGGGAGCGCGGTGGCAAACGCGGTTTGCGCGCACGTGCCGGTCGTGCCCGCGAGTTGGCCGCGCGCGCGGATGCGAGCGATGCCGAACGCCTGGGCCTCATCCAGCTTTACAGCGCTTACTGGGATTTGAAACTTGCCATCGACCGGGAGCGTCTCACGCAATCTGCGGCGGACCTCGCGCGCCAAAGCGCGGCCGCCTCTGAGAAGCGGCTGAAAGTGGGCGACATTGCTGCAGTCGATTTCGCCAAGCTGCATATCGATACGCTACGTGCAGAAAATGATGCGCGCAGCGCAGTGAGTGATCGCGAAAAAGCCCAGTACGGCCTGGCGGTGCTGATTGGCCGCGAGCGTACCGCGCCAACACTTGAGTGCGCCGATGAATGGCCAGCATTGGTCGAAACCACGGCATCCCTGCAGGACGCAGCCGATGTCGATGTTCGCGCCGACGTGAAAGCGGCATCGCAAAGGCTGGAAGCGACGCTCGCCGCCCGCGACAGCGCGACCGCGCTTGGCGCGCGCGACGTGACGGTGGGCTTACAGTTCGAGCGCTATCCACCCGCCGCTGGCTTTCCTCCCAACAACACCTGGGGCGTAAGCGTTGCCGTGCCGTTGTTTGCGTCGCGCTCTTACTATCAGGGCGAATTGATGCGTGCCGAAGCGGATTTGGATGCGACGCGCGAAACCCTGGCGCGCACGCGCGCATTGGCGATCGTGGAGCAGGCGCGCGCGTTGGCAGACCTTAAGGCCAGCAGTGCGCGCCGTCGCCGCCTCGAAAGCGAGCTACTACCCGAGGCCGAACGCGTCGCCAAGGCCAATGAATTCGCCTACCTCAACGGCGGCATCAGCCTGCTCGACTTGCTCGACGCGCGGCGTACGCTTCGCCAGACCCAACAGGAACTCGCCGCCGTGCGCAATGACCACGCAAAGGCGTTGGTCGGGTGGCAACTGCAATTGCCGCAACAGTTGCAAGAGCCGCAGCCAGCCTTACGCTCCAGGGAGATCACGAATGAAAAATAGTCGGCTGCTCATCGCCTCGTTGGTGTCGGGTTTACTCGGCGCTACCGCGGTGCTCGTCTACACCAAATATGCAGGCCACTCACCAACAGCCGTTGCCATCGCAAAACCCGCTGCCGAGGTCGCCAGCGCGGCGATGGTGAAATTTCCCGAATCGGCACCGCAACTCGCACAAATCCGCACCACGGTCGCTGCCGTCTCTGAAGTGCCGCTGGTGGAGCCACTCGCCGCGCGCATCGGTTACGACGAAAACGTTACCGTGCGCATCAACTCGCCGGTGGCCGGCAAGCTGGTCGAGATGCTGGTAAAGCCCGGTGACAGCGTGCGCGCTGGACAGGCGCTGGCACGCATTGACTCGCCCGATTTGGGCAATGCCGCTGCCGACGTTGAAAAAGCGCACGCGGATCGCGACCGTAAGCTCGCCGCCTTCAATCGCTCCAAAACACTGTTTGACGCTGAGGTATTGGCCAAGCGCGATTTGGAAGCCGCTGAAGCTGATTTGCAACAAGCCGATGCCGAGCTCAAACGCGCGAGCTTGCGGATGGCCAATCTGAATGCGTCGCGCGGTCGCATCACCGGCCAGCGCTTTGAGCTGGCCGCGCCCATCGCTGGCACCGTGGTTGACCGGCAGGCCAACATTGGCATGGAGGTTCGTCCCGATTTACCCAATCCCCTGTTTATCGTCAGTGACCTGAAAAAACTGTGGGCGCTGATCGATGTGCCGGAGCAATCGTTGAGCGTGGTCACTGCCGGCAGCGGCGTCACGCTGGAAGTAAGCGCGTATCCGGGACGACCGTTTGAGGCGCACATCGATTTTGTTTCACCGGTGCTCGATCCAAACACACGGCGTATCCAGGCGCGCGCGACGCTGCAAAATAGCGACGGACTATTGCACCCGGAAATGTATGCGAAGGCACTGGTGTCGGGAAAAGATGGGCGCAAAGCGCTGCGCGTACCGATCAGCGCGCTGGTCTCCGATGGCGCGAAGAGCTACGTTTTTGTGGAACGTGCGAACGGCAACTATGAAAAACGCGCGGTGGGTCTCGCTGCGCAGAATCGCGATTTTGCCTATGCCAATCGCGGCATTGAAGTTGGCGACCGCATCGTTTCCACCGGTGCCCTGTTACTGAATTCCGAGTTGGCTTCCAGCGCACAATAGCGCGGGAAAACGATCATGCTTAATTCATTCTTTACCTCTGTCCTGCGCGAGCGGGCATTCATGCTGATTGCCGCAGTGTTGCTGTTCGGATTTGGTATTTACGCTTTTCAGCAGCTACCCATCGAAGCTTTC
>JAYVXF010000028.1:0-2633 GCA_043793345.1 Betaproteobacteria bacterium
AATTACCCAACGGCAGGAGCGCGACCGCAGACTTATTGTTTCACCGTCACATAGTTGCCGTTCGTTTTCGTCAGGTGGTCGATCCAGTCGACCTTTGCCTGCTTCCCACTCTTGTCGACTTCCATTCTTGACATGGCGATGACTTTCCCATCGCGTTTGAAATTTTCCTCGATTGTATTTTTACGAATCTTTACGGTGACGCTGGTCGTCCCGGGATCGCCCTTGTATGGCGCCTCGGCCCCATCGGTTTTGGCGCTATACGATTCGCCGGTGGGCGTGGACATGTTCATCAACGCGCCTTCGGACTTGTAGGTGACCATCAGGCCGTTATCAGAGAGTTTGTCGGCCTTCTGTGCGCGCCAGCTGCCCGACATCTGGTTCTCACCCGCCCTGTCGTAAGCCACCCGCACATAGCTCGTCACGCCTTTCACCACTTCGGCGTTAGCCGCGGAATTACTCGAATATTCGCGCAGCATCGAGTTGCCATCCGTGGATACGGCGTACTTGCTGTTCGCCACCACCTTTCCCGCTTTCTTGCTGATGATGTCGACGTGATTTTTGTCGACGAGCTTGACGGCAATCGTGTCGGCGTAGGGATTGCCCTCCACCTTCTGGTCTTTGCCGTCGGACTTGACGAGCGTTTTGGTCGCGCAAGTTTTGCACTCGTACATGCCATCCTTGAATACAAACACCGATGGTTTTGCCGGGTAGTCGATGGTCTTGATGTCGGTTTTCCAGGTGCCGTCAAAAACACTTTGGGCGCTAGTGACGATGGGCAAAAGCGTGAGTATCAGCGAGGCGACAGAAAGCATATTTTTCATTTGATCCTCCGTTTGGATGGTTGGATTTTCGAATAACGAGCAACGATGCGCAAACTCGTGTACGCCGAAGTGACCGCGCGCTTCGACCGTCAGCGAAACACGGGACGCAGATTTTTCAACGTCGTGTTTGCTCAATTGCCATCGCTACTCATTGCGCGTGTCTATGCTACGCCGACAAAGCGGTATGTGATAGCGAAAGGTCCAAGCACCTGTTACAAAACAATGTACGTGGGCTGCCACGGCACTTACACAGCAGTCAGGGATTTTGACGACAATATTCACCTAGCACCCTGATTTGAAACTGTCGCCATTAGTTCTGATTGCTGAGTAAAAAGCATCATCGTAAGTTGTGAAGCCATTGAGAAACACGGTTGGGCGTGTTAATGTCGCTGGTCTGTCAACCTCCTCGGAAATCACTGCCATGAGCTCGAAGAATTTTTATGTGTCGCTGTTTCTCGCCTGCGTACTCACCTTTTCCATTGCTGGTCTACAGGCCAGGACGGTTGACGATACGGCATATCCAGGCACAATGACGCTGAAGGTCGACTTGACCGATGCGCCCAGAAAAATTTTCCGCGTGCAGCAATCGGTTCCCGTTAAGCCCGGCTTGATGACATTGAGTTTCCCTAAATGGATCCCGGGTGAACACGGGCCGACCGGGCCGATTGACGGCGTTACCGGTTTGAAATTCAGCGCAAACGGGCAACGTATCGCATGGCGGCGAGACCTTGTCGATATGTACTCCGTGAATCTCACCGTGCCAGCGGGTGTCGCCGTGATTGAGATCGAATTCCAGTTTCTTTCGCCGGTGGCCGGCGGCAGCTTTGGCGCGGGGGTCTCGGCGACACCACGCATCGCCATTCTGAATTGGAATCAAGTCCTGTTCTATCCGGCGGGCTTCCACACCGGAGGCATTGCGGTCACGCCAACCATCAAGCTGCCCGCAGGCTGGAGTTTTGCGACGGCGCTGGAGAAGGTGTCGGAATCCAATGGCGGCGTCCGCTTCAAGACGGTCAGCGTGAACGAACTGGTCGACTCCCCCGTGGCGACCGGTCGACATTATCGGCGCATTGATCTCACCACTGGCGCAAAGCCTGCGGTGTATCTGAATCTGTTTGCCGATCGCGAAGCAAACCTTGACATCAGCGATGTGCAGATCAAGCATCATCGTGAACTCGTGCAGCAAGCCATCAAGTTGTTTGGTTCCCAGCATTATGATCACTACGATTTCCTGCTGGTCCTTTCGGAGAAGACCAACCATTTCGGGCTCGAACATCATCAGTCGAGTGATGACCGGACTGGTGCCGAGTTTTTCACGTCGCCAACCGCTTACGTCGCGAACCCTTCCTTGCTGCCACATGAGTATGTTCACTCATGGAATGGCAAATTCCGTCGTCCCGCCGGCATTGTCACCCCCGACTTTAGTGAGCCAATGAAAGGCGAACTGCTGTGGGTCTATGAGGGCCTGACGAACTATCTGGGCGAGGTACTGTCCGCTCGCGCGGGCATGTGGACCCCGGAACAATACCGAGGTGCACTCGCCATCACGGCGGCAAAGATGGATCATATTCCCGGTCGTGGCTGGCGCCCGCTGCGGGACACTGCCGACCAGGCGCAAGTGCTTTACACCGCACCTGGCGCATGGGCCAACTATCGCCGCTCGGTGGATTTTTATCCGGAAGGTGTACTGCTTTGGCTGGATGTGGACACCAAGATTCGCCAACTGTCGAACGGCAAGCGATCACTTGACGATTTCATCAGCGTGTTTTTTGGCAACGATCCTGCTTACGCCAAAACCAGCCATGACGTGAA
>JAYVXF010000029.1:0-25254 GCA_043793345.1 Betaproteobacteria bacterium
GCCACCTTCGGATACCGTCTGGCCCGGTGTCATGCGCACATCGCGCTCAGACTCGAAACCTTTCACCAGTGTCACGCCGATGACAAACACGGCAATACCGACGTGTGCCAAATGCATGCCGTAGTAGCTGGAATGATTGGCTTTAATTTTCGCGATTAGTCCCGTGCCCGGCGTCGCCTGAAACCTGATCGCCAACGCCGTTACGGAGGCCGCGATGATCCACGTTGCCAGCAACAAACCCAGGGCGATCATCGGTGTCCATTTGCCCATCAGCAAGGGAATCACGATGCCTGACGCCACCGCGATGCCGAATGCCCACTTCAATCGCGACACCAGATCGGGCAATGTGGAATTACGCCAGCGCGAGATCGGCCCGACTGCCATCAGGAACAACGCGGGTGCCATCAGTGGATAAAATACCGCTTCGAAATACGGCGGGCCGACTGAAATTTTGCCGAGCTTCAACGCATCCAGAAACAAGGGATACAAGGTGCCCAACACGACGGCCAACATCGCCACCACCAGAATCACATTGTTGGCAAGCAGCAAAGACTCGCGCGAGGTTGGCGAAAAATCGCGCGGCACTTTACCCAAGCCCAGCGTCGGTGCGCGCCATGCGTAAAGCGCCAGCGAGCCGCCGATGACGATGGCCAGAAAGGCGAGAATAAACACGCCACGTTTTGGGTCGGTCGCGAACGCATGCACCGAGGTCAACACGCCGGAGCGCACCAGAAATGTCCCCAGCAGGGAAAGCGAGAACGCCATCATCGCCAGCAGCACCGTCCAACTCTTGAACACGCCGCGTTTTTCGGTCACGGCCAGCGAATGAATGAGCGCGGTGCCTACCAGCCAAGGCATGAACGAGGCATTCTCCACCGGGTCCCAAAACCACCAGCCGCCCCAACCCAATTCATAGTAAGCCCAGGCCGAGCCGAGTGCGATTCCCACCGTCAAAAAGCACCACGCCGCAGTGGTCCACGGACGTGACCAGCGCGCCCAGGTGGCATCGAGTTTGCCGCCGATCAATGCCGCCACCGCGAACGCAAACGCGACCGAGAAGCCGACGTAGCCCATATAGAGCATCGGCGGGTGATAGATCATGCCGGGATCCTGCAGCAGCGGATTCAAGTCGCGCCCTTCAACCGCTGCGGGGAGCAGGCGATCAAACGGGTTGGAGGTCAGCAACATGAACAGCAAAAAGCCGATCATGATCAGCCCCATCACCGCCAGCACCCGGGCGATGACTTCATGCGGCAGGTTGCGGCTGAAAATCGACACTGCAAACGTCCATCCCGCCAGCATCAGCACCCACAACAGGAGCGAGCCTTCGTGCGAACCCCACGACGCGGTGATGCGGTAGTACACCGGTAATTTTGTATTGGAATTGGCGGCAACGTTTTGCACCGAAAAATCGCTGCTGATAAAAGAATAGACGAGGCAGGCGAACGCAAAAACGACGAACACAAACTGACCGTGCGCCAGCGGTCTTGCCAGCGAGGTGAGACGCGCGTTGCCCTGATACGCGCCGATCATCGGTAGCGTGCCCAGCGCAATCGCCAGACAAAGTGCGAGGATGAGTGAGAATTGGCCTAGTTCTGGAACCATGATGATTGCCTCCTATCAATTTTTCCGCAATTCACGTCGTGAATTCGGCATTTCTCACCCTCTCTAGCGGGAGAGGGCTGGGGGGTTGAGCGGGGAATTCGAGCGGCATGCCGCTCGCCCGCGAGACGGTTGACCGCTGTAGCGGGCGACGCGCACTGCAAGTGAGGGAAAGTAGCTCAATTGGTTTTTGCCGCTTGCGTGGTGACTGACTTCTGTCCTGCAAATAGCTTGCCGTCAATCGGATGACCGGCGTTTTTCAGCGCCTCTGCGGCTTCGGGCGGCATGTAATTTTCATCGTGCTTGGCCAGCACTTCAGCCGCACGGAACATGCCATCCTGGCCGATTTTCCCCTGCGCAATCACGCCTTTTCCTTCCTTGAACATGTCGGGAAGAATGCCGGTGTAGGTCACGGGGATCGTTTTCGCGGTATCGGTCACGTCGAACGTCACCGTGAGGCCGTCTGGTTGGCGCTTCAAACTTCCTGCCGTCACCAATCCGCCAATACGGAAGGTGCGGCCTGTTGGCGCTTTGTTTTCAGCCACCTGACTGGGTGTGAAGAAAAATACCATGTTGGAATTAAATGCCTGCAACACCAGCGTCACGGCAACGCCAATCACGGACAGCCCCAGCGCAATCCACATGAACCGTTTATGCCGTGGTTTCATCGCGCGCCACCTCTCGTCTTGCCAGCCATTATTTCTTCCTCGATTTCAGCAATAACCCGTTGTCCACGCCTGCGCACCAGCACGATTTCCATCATGATCGCAATCGCGAACGCGCCAAATGAGCCCCACATGTAAAACGCACGTCCGTCCATTGAAAAAAACGCTGCCCAATTCATGATCCGACCCCGCCTTTGGTCGCGGACAATTCGTTCGCAACCCAAAATGTGCCGCGCCCGAGTTCCCGTTCACGAATGATGGCACGAACCCGCGCAAGCGACACAGCGATGGCGTACATCCAGCACGCAATCGCCATTGCCAGCATCGCCCAAAGCATGATCGCCGCCATTTTCGGCGATGCCGTAACCGACACCGATGCGCCCTGATGCAGGGTATTCCACCACTTCACTGAAAAATAAATGATCGGCACATTGACGGAACCGACGATGACCAGTAACGCCCCCGCTTTATCCGCACGCTTTTTGTCTTCGATGGCGTTGATGAGCGCAAGGTAGCCGATGTACAGAAACAACAGGATCAACGTCGAGGTCATGCGTGCGTCCCATGCCCAATAAGTGCCCCAGGTCGGCCTGCCCCACAGCGCACCCGTCCAAAGCGCCAATGCCGTGAAAATCGCGCCGGTCGGTGCCAGCGCTTCCATCATCATTGCCGACAGCCGCGTATTGAAAGTAAGCGCCATCACACCATACATCGCCATCACCAGATAAATAAACATCGCCATCCACGCTGCGGGCACATGGATAAAGATGATGCGATATACCTCACCCTGCTGAAAATCTTCCGGCGCTGCGAACAGACCCAGATAAAGGCCAGCCACGCCGAAGATTGCAGCCAGCGCGGCGAACCACGGCACCAGTTTGCCTGCGAGCGGGTAAAAAGCAGCGGGCGACGCGTATTTGAATAGATTCACGATATCAATCCAGAGAAATCTTTATAGCAGCCGCAGCTGCAAACGGCACGACCAATCCCCCGAACAGCAAAATCGCGCCCAGCAGCGATAAATTTGCCGAAAAATCGATGCCGACCATCGCCTGCTCGACCGCACCCGCACCAAAGATTAGCACCGGAATGTACAGTGGCAACACCAGCAGCGCCAGCAGTATCGAGCCGCCACGCACACCGAGCGTCAATGCGGCACCAATTGAGCCGATCATCGACAACACCGGCGTTCCCAATATCAGACTCGTAAACAACGCGGCTAGTTCGCCCGAACGCAGACCAAATTGTAATCCGAGCAAAGGTGAGAGCACGGCCAACGGCAGCCCCGTCATCAACCAGTGCGCCACCATTTTACCGGCGACGATTACCGGCAGCGGATAAACCGACAATGCCAGTTGTTCGAGCGTGCCGTCGGCATAGTCGTTTGCCAATATTCGCGGCAAAGTGAGCAAAACCGACAACAGCGCCGCCACCCACACCACACCCGGCGCAATGCGCTTTAACAACGCGGACTCGGGGCCTATCGCCAGCGGAAAGAGGCTCACCACCACCACAAAAAATACCAGCGCCTGAATGACTTCGCCTTTCGACCGCGCGGCGAGCATCACGTCGCGCAGAAGTGCCACCAGAAAACCACGCTCTGGCGACGACGTTACCGGATGTTGCGAAAATTGCGCCGCCACAGTCGCACTCATCAGGCGACTTCGCGCAAGGTATCGAGACTGATTTCTTTTACCGGCAATGCAAGATCCAGTGCCAAATGTGTCGCAATGCAGGCAATGCCACCTCGTTCCAAATGCGCACGAATGAGGTTGGTGAATAAAAGTACGCCATCGGCGTCGAGCGCATTAGTTGGTTCATCCAGCAGCCACAATTGCTTATGCCTCGCTTCGGTTAGTGCCAAGGACAACCGCGCCAGTCCGACGCGTCGCTTCTGACCCTGCGACAGGCGGCGCGCCAACACTCCGCGACAACCGAGCAGCCCCACTTTGTCGAGTGCCGCAAGTTGCCCGGCTGGCGTGGTGGATATGCCGTCGATTTTCAGCGCATCCATAAGATTTTCGTGCGCACTTAAGTCGTCTTTGAGCGCGTTGGTATGGCCAAGATAGAGTGCGGCTGTACGCCACGTTGCCGATAGTGCCTTGAGCGGCTCACCGTTCAATTTGATGACACCTGCGTCCGGCAACGTGAGTCCGGCGAGGATGCGTAGCAAACTGGTTTTGCCGGAGCCGTTCGCACCGCGCAGAATCAGCGCCTGACCGGCGTCAATCACGAAAGATAACCCGTCGATGATTGAACGCGTACCACGATCCAGCTTCAAGTCGTGGGCGACCAGTGTATGCGCGCCATTCCTGCATGAACCATGGGGTTCAGCAGCGGCCATCAGGGTGCTACTTTCCCGATCGTCACGTTGACGCCGGACGCGCCGGGTTTTACAGCATCGGTGACGCCGGACAAATCGCCCGGTTGAAGCTGCGCGTTGCCGGATTTTGAAATGCGCGCCTCGATCACCACCTCGGCAAACGAGGATAGTTTTAATCCCGGTGCCATTGCCATCGCGTCGCTCAACTCGAACGCCAATGGAAACGCGGCGACACCCGGCGCAGGAACGCGCATCACGGCCAATGGCATGCGTGGCCCCTCCTTGGCGCGTGCAAAAACAAATAGCGTATCGCCAGCGGCTAATTTATTGGCCACATCGGCATTGATGAAAACTTTGCCCGTGACCACGGCGCCAGATTTTGCGGAATTTGCGACGCTGACTTTGCTGCCAGCGACCGGGGGAGTTGATACCGATGGCATCGCCACCGTCGTCGCGGGCGATCCCGCGAGAGGCTTGTCCGCTTTGACTTCGGCGATGATCGATTCAACTTCGCGATAGTCGGGCGAATCCTTGGCCACCAACGTTTTAAGTTTTTCCCAATGCTTCAGCGACGCCGCGCGATTGCCCATGCGCAGCTCGGCCGTACCGGCCAATGCGAGCGCTTTCATATTGTTCGCGTCCAGCGCCAAAGCCTGCTTGATGAGTGTGTAGGGCTTGCCGTCGAATCGCCCTTCCTGCGTCATCACGGTGGCATCGGCGTAATCGGCCACGAGCTGTGCATCGTTGGGCGCAAGCGCCACTGCGCGCTCGAAAGCGGCAGTCGCTTCGGTGAATCGTCCCAACGCATTTTGCGATCTCGCCAGCAATACCCAGCCGCGCGGATCGTTCGGGTTTTGCTGCATTTTTTGCGAAAGACTGTCGACCATCGCCAGTATTTGCTTGTCCGACATCGCTGGTTCTTCGCCACTTTTTGCGCCCGCCTGCGAATGCGCCGGATTGGCCGTGCCCGGCATCGTGCCAGCCATCTGCAGCGCCTGCGGCGCGCCGAGCGTGGCGTAGAGCAGGGCGGCGGCCAAAGGCATTACAATCGCAACAGCAGCGACCAGCCACCATGGGCGCTTGGTCGCCAACAATGGCAATGCCGGGATTGCCGGCGCATCCGCGACTTCATCAACGACGCGCGCGGACAGTTCGCCCACCGCCGCATGGTGCTCAACTTCATTGATCGCGCCGCGCTGAAGCTCTTCGTCGAGTTCACGCCGCTGGGACTTATAGACGGCAACGTTACTCACGCCATCTGTTACGGGCGCAATCAGCGGCTGCGCACGCAACAGCGGCACCACCACGAACGCGCATGCCACGAAAAGCATTACCAGGGCAACAATCGTAAAAATCAACACAGTTTGGCCAACCAGGAAGGAAAAGGGGAGGGACGAAATGGCATAAAAATGCGCTGTGCATTATAGCTTGCCTCACCGCAACGCAATCTTCGCGCCCAGCTCAAACACGAAGTTTTGCGTGTAAAGGCATCCCCGAGGCATCCCCCGATTCGGGGTTTGACTAAATATCAGAAACGGATAGACTGATTTTGCCTTGTCTCGCGGGGACTTCGCTTGGAGCGGCGACGATAAAGGTTTGGGATTTTGGGTTTGTAAAAACGCTCGTCGGCGGAGCGGAGTTTCGGGCTGATGCGGCGCATTGCTGGGATCACCTGAAATTCCATCCGCAGGATCGATAGGCTTCAAGGGATGGCCTATCGGAAAGCTACCGTAGGGGGTCACATTCATCATGCGTCACCGCACTATTCTCGAATATCGTGACTATCGGTACTTAAAACTGGCCGTTTTTGTGGTCGGCGCGGTCATCTTGGCTTATGGCTGGTATCGCTACCCACTAGGGCACTATGGCGGAACGCCGCTTGGCTATACGCTGGGCACAATCGCCGCCCTGCTGATCGTGTGGCTAATGTGGCTCGGCGTGCAAAAACGCCGCTACCGCACGACGGGTGACATCAAGGGCTGGGTGTCGGCGCATGTGTACCTGGGTTCGTCGCTCATCGTGATCGCCACCCTCCACGCCGGTTTTCAAGTCGGCTGGAACGTCCATACGCTGGCGTACGCGTTGATGCTTTTGGTCATCGCGTCCGGTTTCTACGGCGTCTACACATATTTACGTTTTCCGAGCTTGATGACCGGCAATCTTGCCGAGGACACGCTCGAGAGTCTCACGCTCAAGATTGCCGAAGTAGACCGCGAAGCGCGGCGCGCAGCGATCGGCATGTCGGATGACGTCAATGCCGCAGTGCTTGCCTCCATCCAAAAAACCCGTATCGGTGGTGGTGTTTTTGCCCAGCTGCGCGAGCAACCAGCCAATTGTCCGACTGCTGCCGCAGTCAACATGATCAAGGCCCGCACCGCGACCCTCAAAGGCACGGAAGCACGCAAGCATCAAGAGTTGTACGGGATGATGTTGCGCAAGGAGCGTCTGGTCGCGCGTGCCCGCAAAGACATCCGCTTCAAGGCGATCATGGATTTATGGCTGTTCTTCCATGTGCCGTTATCGATTGCGCTGCTTGCGGCACTGGTGGCGCACATCGTCGCCGTTTTCTTTTATTGGTAGACGCAGATGAAAACCAGACTGGCAACCATCACGCGCAACAAAAAAGGCGAGCCGACCAGCGCCGCCCAAATAGCGGTGGCAGATACCCTGCGCATTGGACGTGGCGCCGACTGCAAGCTGCACCTTCCCGACCCGCGCATCTCGTTGTTGCACGCGGAGATTATTTGTGGGGTCGATGGCATCGCCTACATCGAGGCACGCGGCGGCGTGGTGACCATTGACGGGCGACTTGAGCGCGCCAGCACGCTCAAACCCGGCCAACGGATCCATGTCGGCCCGTTTGAGATCATCGTTCTGCCTGCGCAAAATGACGTGGATCTCGCGTTGAGCGTGGAGCTGATCGACCCGCTGAAGGACGATGTTGAATCGGTTCAGAGTCGTGTCATGGCGGGCCTCAAATCAACCTGGCTATCCAAGCGGACATTTAGCTGGCTCGGGGCAATAACCATATTGCTGCTTTTTCTCGCTTGGCCGGTACTTAGCGCGCTTGAACGCGGACACCATAAATCGGTGACCAAACCAGTGCTGGCCGCAGACGCGTCGTGGGACGTAGGCCCGCTCTCCAGCGCGCACACCAGCTTTGGCAGCAACTGTAGTTCGTGCCACCAGCAGCCATTCGTTCATGTTACCAACAGTGCCTGTGAAGATTGCCATCAAAAAACCGGCTGGCATTTTGCGCGCGAGACCAGAGAGGCGAAGGCTTTACACGCGAGTGTTTTCGGCGATGCGCGCTGCTCGTCGTGCCACCTTGACCACAAGGGGCCAATGGGGCTGGTGCGCACCGACGCCAAGCTATGTACCGACTGTCATCAGGATCTGACAGCGCGGCATTCGCAGACCGGCTTGGTAAACGTTGCCGAGTTCAGCAAAGATCATCCGCCGTTCAAGTTGTCGATGCTGGTTCCCGGCAAGACCGGTACCGCTGCCATCATCCGCGTCGCGCAAGACGATAAGACGCGTCCTGTCGAAGCATCGGGTCTCAAATTTCCGCACGATGTACACATGAATCCGAAGGGTCTGCGTGGTCCAAACGGCAAAGCGCAAATGGAGTGCAAAAATTGTCATGTGAATGATGAAACCGGAACGCGTTTCAAACCGGTGACGATGGGTGAACACTGCCAGTCTTGCCACTCTCTTGAGTTTGAGCCAAAGTCCACCAGCCGGCAGGTGCCGCACGGCAAAATTGCCGACGTGATCGCAACCGTGCAGGAATACTACGCGCAGGCAGCGCTGACCGATGCGCCAATCGATGTGGTCACGGAGGACGGTATCAAGCGACCGGGTCTGCGCATCGGCGAGACCAGGCGCGAAGCCGCACTTGGCTGGGCAAACACCAAGGCCGACAAAATTACCCAGGAACTTTTCGAAGTGCGCGTATGTTTTGAATGCCATGAAATTAAACGTGGCGAGGCCACGGCGGACATCTCCACACCTTGGCAAATTGCGCCCATTGCTGTGACACAACATTGGCTACCCAAATCGCGCTTTCCACATAGTCGGCACGATACCTACAAGTGCAGCTCCTGCCACGATGTGGCCACGTCAAAAACGAGCGCGGACATCAGCATTCCCGACATCAAAAATTGCCGGGAGTGTCACGGCGGCAATGCTACAGCCAAAGACAAGGCACCGGGCACCTGCGAGACCTGCCACGGCTTTCACACCGGCAGCCCGAAATCCGGTGTTCCCGTCATTGTCCCGGGCGGCAATCAGCCGAAACTGCTGCCAAAGACGGTTGCGGCCAACACCAATTTCTTAACGCGCCACGCCGAAAATCATGCTCTGACTGAACCACACAAAGCAGGCGGAGCGCCGCAATGATTCGAGGGTGGTTAGGGCTTGGGCTCGGCACGCTCATCGTGATCGGGATGCTGGGCTCTTGCGGCGGCGGCAGCGGCAACGTCGGGTCGGCGGTGTGTGCCGGCAGTTGCACACCGCCGGCGACGGTGACCGATTTTCTGGCCGTCGAAGATGTTCAGCGCGTGATCGCCCAGGCGACAGCGGAGGCGTCGGCCCGTAAACTACCGGCCACCATCGCCGTCGTTGACCGCGTTGGTAATGTGCTGGGTGTGTTCAGGATGACGGGTGCCAGAACCAATTTTAGAATCACCAGCGGGAAAGGCGTAAGCGGCGGCCTTGAGTCGGTAGATATACTTCCCGATACTTTTGCGGCGATCACGAAAGCGATTACCGGCGCGTACCTGTCTTCGAATGGCAATGCCTTCTCGACACGCACCGCCAGCCAGATCGTTCAGGAGAATTTCAACCCTAGGGAATTCAACCAGCCTGGCGGCCCTTTGTACGGCGTGCAGTTTTCGCAGCTTCCTTGTTCCGATTTGATGCGCCGCACCGAACACGGCACGGTCGGCCCCAAGCGCTCACCGCTCGGACTCTCCGCAGATCCCGGTGGATTGCCACTTTATAAAAACAATCGCCTCGTTGGCGGAGTAGGCGTGATCGCTGATGGTGTGTATGGCCTTGATCCGGACATTACCGACATTGATCAGGACGATGATGAACTCATTGCCGTGGCCGCGACCAGTGGCTACGCAGCACCGGATGACATTCGTGGCAATCGCATTACCGTTGATGGCCGCAGCTTCAGGTATGTGGATTCAGAAGCGATTCAGTCAAACCCTGCGCTGGCCCCTGCCTTCGCGAATCTAAGTGGCGCAATCGTCGCGGTGGCTGGATATTTCGATGGAGCCCTTCGTCAAGGCGTGTCTTTTGGCAATTCGGCCTCAGGATACCGCGCGGACACCGGCCCGTTTGTGGCGCAGGGCGCTTTCGTGCTGGTCGATAGTAACAACCAGAATCGCTATCCGATTCGCGATGGCACAGATGGATTCCTGAAAGCCAACGATGTGATGACCATCATTCAGGAGGGTCTAAAAATAGCCAATCGCGCTCGTGCTCAGATTCGCCGACCGCTCGGTTCGTCAGTGCAGGTCAGTGTCAGCGTGGTGGATACGCAGGGCGAAATACTGGGTCTGGCTCGTACGACCGACGGCCCGGTTTTCGGCACCGATGTTGCCGTGCAAAAGGCGCGCACGGCACTCGTATTTTCCTTGCCCAGCGCAGCCGCCGACATTTCCGCCTTGCCGTCAGCAAATTATCTTGGTGCCAGTGGTAATCCCGTGCCTGTGTATCGAACCTTCGCCGCCTACATGGCGGTGACTCGGCAATTCTTCAACGATCAAACCATGTTCGCCAATGGAACGGCGTTTTCAAATCGCGCAGTGGGCAATCTATCGAGGCCGTTTTTCCCGGACGGAATCAGCGGCACGGAAGCGGGCCCGTTTAGCACGCCGTACAATAACTGGAGTCCGTTTCATGTGGGGTTGCAGCTTGATCTCAATTACAACGCCATTGTTGCTGCGGCCACCGGCTCGACGGCTGTTGGTTGCACGGGATTGTCCCGGGCAAAAAATGGCATCCAGATTTTCCCTGGCTCGGTGCCGATCTACAAAAACGGCCAGTTGATCGGTGCGGTCGGTGTCTCAGGTGACGGCATTGATCAGGACGACATGGTGTCATTCCTCGGCCTGGCCAACGCCGGCAAGATACTCGCCAACGGTATTGGCAATGCACCCAAATCGATTCGTGCGGATAATCTGATGCCACGAGGAGAGGGGACACGGCTTCGCTACGTGAATTGTCCGCAGGCTCCGTTCAATGATTCCACCGAGCAAAACGTGTGCGAAGGGCTATGACGCTTTCCACTTCCATGCTTGCGCTGCACCGACCCGTGCTGAAATTGATTGCGGTCGCTGTGCTTGGCGCGCTATGCATGAGCGCCTTCGCACAAACGACCGCGCCAGCCGAAACGCCGATGGCTGCTGAAATTGATGGAACCGCGATCGAAAGGCAGCGTCCGCAGGGCAAGCCGCTAAAGTATGAATTGCCACCGATAGACCCGAAGCAAGTATCGCCGCCGACGCCACTGATGCCGCGTGACTCGATCTCTGTGCCGGATCGCTGGCGCATCATGGATACGTTAGGCTTCAAGTTCCCGTGGTACGACCCATACAACCACAACGTGTATAAAGGCGACAAGCCCTACGAGCCGTTTGCGAAATGGGGGCCGGACTGGTTTTTGGCGCTCTCCGTGATCTCGGATTCGTTGATCGAAGCGCGCGGCCTGCCGACGCCGGTCGGCGCGCAATCGTCTGATCGCCCCGGTGCCAACGACATGTTCGGGCGATCACGCCAGACGGTCTTTGTCGAGACGCTGATTTTTTCGGCCGCCGTCCTTAAAGGCAACACTACCTTTAAGCCGCCGGACTATGAGTTTCGCTTTGTGCCCGCCATTCAAATCAACCACGCCATCATCGGTGAAGTGCGCGGATTGCGCGTTGATCCACGCGAGGGCAAAACGCGCACCGATTCCCACTTGGGTATTCAGGAAGCGTTCGCTGACGTGCATTTGCGTAACGTCTCTGACCGCTATGATTTCGACTCGATCCGCGTCGGTATCCAGCCGTTCATTTCCGACTTTCGCGGATTCGTGTTTCAGGATGTGCCGGTCGGGATACGATTATTCGGCACGCGTGACAATAACCAGTATCAGTACAACCTCGCTTATTTTCGTCGTCTCGAGAAAGACACCAACAGTGGGCTGAATGATGTTCGCCAGCCGGTGCGGCGCGATCATGTACTCGTGGCCAATCTTTACAAGCAGGATTTCCCGGTACTCGGCCATACTACGCAAGCCACCATCATTCACAATATCAACCGCGAATCGGGACGCGACTATTACGATAACAACGGCTTTCTGGTGCGGCCTGCTGTACTCGGCGACGTACGCCCCCACAATTATCGCGTGACCTATCTCGGCCTGAATGGCGATGGGCACTTTGGCGTATACAACCTCTCCTCATCTTTTTACGCGGCGCTCGGCACCGACGACCGAAATCCGATTGCGCAACAAAAACAAACCATTCGCGCAGGTTTTGCGGCGGCAGAATTATCCCGGGATTTTTCCTGGTGGCGGTTGCGCTTCAACGCGCTGGTGGCGACTGGCGACAAAAATCCATTCGACGGCAAGGCAACGGGCTTTGACGCGATTCTGGAAAATCCGCAATTCGCGGGAGCTGACACCAGTTTCTTCATTCGTCAGGCGGTGCCCTTGATCGGCGGTGGCGGTGTCGCGCTGTCCGGTCGCAATGGTGTGTTGCCATCGCTGCGTTCGTCGAAAGACCAGGGTCAGTCGAATTTCGTCAACCCGGGATTGCTGTTGTTTGGTGTCGGTGCCGATGCTGATCTCACACCGCAAATACGCGTGCTCGGCAATATATCCAAGTTGAGTTTTATGAATACTGCCGTGCTCGGCGTGCTGCGTAATCAAGCGCCACCACCGAAAGATCTTGGCATCGATATTTCCATGGGTGCGCAATACCGCCCATTCATGACGCAAAACATTGTCCTCAACGTTTCCGCTTCCGCATTGTTGCCAGGCTCCGGGCTCAAACAGCTATACGACGAGCACCAGCGTGGACCACAATATTCCGTGTTGATGAACCTACTGCTTACTTACTGATATGCGCCGACATTTAATTGCAATCTGGCTGACCCTTCTTGCTGTAAGCGGCGTAAATGTCGTTAGCGTCGCGCTCGCGGCGAGCGGCGAGCGCCCGCTGGCTCTCGCCTACACGCCACATCCGCCTGCGCCCGAGCGCCAATCGATCATGAACGCGTCGCGCAAATCAATCGGCTGCCTGTCGTGTCACACCACCACCGATAGCCACACCATGCACGCCAACCCGGCGGTGATTTTGGGTTGCACCGATTGTCATGGTGGTGACGCAAAAGTGAACAAACCGAAAGATGCCGAATATGCCGGCAATGATCGGTCCGGCTATCGTGCCGCGTTGGATTTGGCACACATCAAGCCCACGCTACCGAACGCATGGAACTATCCGTCGTCGGCCAATCCGGAGGGTTCATTTACATTGCTCAATCGCGAGTCCAAAGAGTTCGTGCGTTTCCAGAATCCGGGCGATCTGCGCGTTGCGCGCGAGGCATGCGGTGCGTGCCATCTCGAGACCGTACAGGCGGTCGAGCGCAGTCTGATGTCGACCAGTGCGATGCTGTATGGCGGTGCGACTTATAACAACGGCATCCTGCCGTACAAACGCTACATTCTCGGCGAGGCGTACACCAACGATGGCGTCGGTGCCACGCTCAAAAATCCGGTGCCCGTTAATGCCGAGATGACGAAGATGGGCATTCTGCCTTCGCTGGTGCCGATACCTGCGTGGGAGTCGGTGCCACCGGGCGACATCTTTCGCGTCTTTGAGCGCGGCGGCAAGGTGATCAGTTCAGGTTTCCCGGAAGTCGGCATCCCGAACAGCACCGGTGCGCTGCAAAAACTGGATGAGCCCGGTCGTCCCGATATTAAACAATCCAATCGCGGCCCCGGCACCGGCAGCCGCATTTCGGTACCGGTGCTGAACGCCACCAAGACCCGCCTGAACGACCCGCACCTCTGGTTCCTGGGCACCAACGAACAACCCGGCGATTATCGGTCGTCCGGTTGTACCGCATGTCATTCGGTCTACGCCAATGATCGTGATCCGAAGCACTCTGCGCAGTACGCAAAATTTGGTCACGATGGCAAGTCGCAGAGCAAAGATCCAACGATTCCGAAAGACAAATCAGGACACCCGCTCAAACACGAATTCACCCGCGCGATTCCTTCGTCGCAGTGCATGGTGTGTCACATGCATCAACCAAATATTTTCCTCAATAGTTTTTACGGCACCACGATGTGGGACTACGAGTCCGATGCGCCCTCGATGTGGCCGGCGAAACAAAAATACCCGACCGACGCCGAGTCTCGACAGATTCTTGATCGCAACCCGGAAGAAGCGTCCATTCGCGGCTTGTGGGGGGATCGCGAGTTTTCGAAAAAAGTGTCGGAGCTGAATCCGACATTGAAAGATGGCCAGTTTGCGGACTATCACGGCCACGGCTGGAATTTCCGCTACGTCTTC
The DNA here is from genome assembly GCA_043793345.1 of Betaproteobacteria bacterium. GTDB lineage: Bacteria > Pseudomonadota > Gammaproteobacteria > Burkholderiales > Usitatibacteraceae > UKL13-2. Next base: position 14,166 of record JAYVXF010000029.1, read on the forward strand.
AAGCGTGATCGCAAAGGCACTTTGCTTGATAAGGAAAGTAAGCCGGTGTCAGATACCGACCCTGAGAAATTCAAGAAATCGGTTCACTTAACCTCGATCCACCTCGACGTGGGGATGCACTGCGTCGATTGCCATTTCGTGCAGGACGCGCACGGCAACGGCCATATCTATGGCGAGGTCGCGGCTGCCGTCGAGATCGATTGCGTCGATTGTCACGGCACCGCAAACAAATACCCGACACTGCAGACCAGCGGGCCCGCCGCAAGACCGGGCGGTCGCGACTTATTGACGTTACGCACACAGGACGGCAGGAAGCGCTTCGAATGGAAAGAAGACAAGCTCTATCAGCGCTCGGCACTTGACCCGAAGCTTGAATGGGAAATGAGCCTGGTCAAAGATAGCGTAACGCCGGGGCATCCGAAATACAACGAAAAGGCCGCACGTGCCAAGCTGATGCACGCCGGGCAAGAGGGGCGCGATGGCAAGTGGGGGCCGACCGATCCTGCCGGCAAAACCGACTACGCACATGCCAACGAAAAGATGACCTGCTACACCTGTCACCTTTCCTGGACAACCTCTTGTGCCGGTTGCCATTTGCCGATTCAGGCAAACGCAAAAACCGAACGCAAGCACTACGAAGGCGGCGAGACGCGCAACTACGCAAGCTACAATCCGCAGGTCGCGCGGGACGACATGTTCCAGCTTGGGCGCCACGGCACCGTCAAAGGCTCGCGCGTTGCGCCGATCCGCTCAACCTCGGCGCTGGTGCTGTCGTCAACCAACGCCAATCGCGAACGCATCTATATTCAGCAGCCACCGATTTCAGCCAGCGGTTTTTCCGCGCAGGCATTCGCGCCGCATTACCCGCACACCGAGCGCAAAACCGAAACCAAAACCTGTACCGATTGTCATTTGAGTCAGGCCAACGATAACAACTCAATCATGGCGCAGTTATTGTTGCAGGGAACCAACTTCGTGAACTTCGTTGGCTTCAACGCCTGGGTCGGTTCAGCCAGCAATGTCGAAGCGGTGAGGGTGACGGAATGGGACGAGCCACAAGCCGTGATCGGCAGCTACCTGCAAAAATATGCCTATCCGGATTGGTTTGCCGATCATCAAAAACGCGCGCAGCAATTACCGGAAGCACACAACCATTCGACCAATGGCCCGGCACGTTGCCTGATGCTGCGTGGTGAATACCTGTTCGTCGCCGAAGGGCCCGGCGGCTTTCGTGTGTACGACGTGGCCAACATTGGCAACAAGGGCATATCGCAACGCATCATCACCGCGCCGTTCTCGCCGCTCGGCCACGACGCCCACATTCCGAGCAAGAACGCCACCTGCATGGCGCTGCCGACCAATCAGGCGATTGCGCCAGACCGTAACAACGGCGAGCTGATGCGTATAACCAACCAAGAGCAGGCGTTCCATCCGATCTATCACTATGCGTTCATCGTCGATGCCGACGAAGGGCTAATTGTGACCAACGTCGATACCTTCGCTGACGGTGAGCCGCGCAATAATTTCCTGAAGCGCGCCATCACCTGGAACGAAGGTGGCGTGTTGAAAGGCGCGCGGCATATCACCATGGGCGGCTACTACGCTTATGTGGCGACCGACGCGGGCTTGGTCATATTGAACCTCAACGATCCGCTTAAACCAGTCGTGGCCGCGACCTTGCCGCTTACGGACATGCGCGCTTCCGCCTTGCAATTCCGCTATCTGTTTGTCACCACGGCAAACGGCATGCAGACAATTGATGTCACCAACCCATTGACGCCGACATTGGTCGGAACAGCGAACGTGGCCTTGCCGAACGCACGCGGAATTTATCTCGCCCGCACTTACGCTTATGTTGCTGCCGGGAAAGATGGCCTCGTCATTATCGACATCGAGAAGCCGCACGCGCCAGTTGAGCTGACGCGCTTCACGGCAGACGGAAAACTAAACGACGCGCAGGATGTGATCATCGGCTCGACCAACGCGTCGCTGTTCGCCTACGTTGCCGACGGCGCAAACGGGCTGAAAGTAATCCAGCTCACATCCCCCGATTCGCAGCCGAAATTTTACGGATTTTCGCCGGAGCCAAAGCCTCAGTTGATCGCCTGGCGCAAAACCAAATCGGCCGCGCTCTCGGTGGCCAAAGGTCTCGACCGCGACCGAGGTGCGGATGAAACCGGTGGCCAGATTGCGGTCTTCGGCCGCATCGGCTCCCGACCTTTTTCGGGTGACGAGATGGCAAGGTTCTACCGCAATCCAAATGGCACCTTGTGGGCGGTGAAGGACGAAATTGATCGGGCTGGGTTTGTAGACGCCAGACCTTTAGGAGTGAAAAAATGAAGCAATGGATAATGTGGTGCAGGGCACGACGGCTCGCATCAACATCTGCCGTGTTGGCGGGTTTGCTCGTCATGCCGCTTGCGGCGATCAACGCACAAACCGCGCGAGCACAAGCGCTGCCCTACCAATCGCCGCACCAAACGCTCGGCACCGTGACCTGCGCGTCAAGCCTATGTCACGGCTCGGTTCGCCTGTGGAAAGACTCGAACGTGCTGCAAAACGAATACCTCACTTGGTCGCGCATTGACAAGCATGCGCGCGCTTACAACGTGTTGCTGAACGCACGTTCGCAGCGCATCGCCAAAAATTTGAATCTCAAACAACCCGCCCACGAATCCAGAATCTGTCTCGACTGCCACGCGCACGTGGTTCCCGCGGACCATCGCGGTGAGCGCTTCAAAATCACCGACGGCGTCACCTGCGAAGCCTGTCACGGCCCGTCCGAAAAATGGGTCAAGACGCATGTCGAACCCGGTGACTCGGCTACCGCACAACACGCCGCCAATATCGACGACGGCATGTATCCAACTTCCGACGCCGCCGCCCGCGCGAAGCTCTGCATGTCTTGCCACTACGGCAATCAGGACAAGCTCGTCACCCACCGCATCATGGGTGCGGGACATCCGCGCATGAGTTTTGAGCTCGATACATTTACCGAGATCGCGCCAAAACATTTCGTGGTCGACAAAGATTATGGCGAGCGCAAGAAAATTTGGGATGGTGCAAAAACATGGGCCATCGGTCAGGCACTGGCGGTGTCTGAAACCATGAATATTTTGGCCGATCCAAAACGCGGCCGCGACGGTGTTTTCCCGGAGCTGGTGCTGTTTGATTGCCACGCCTGCCACCATCCGATGTCGGAAAACCGCTGGAAACCGAAGACCGCGTTTGGCTCCAGCATTTCACCCGGCCTGGTCCGCCTTAACGACTCAAACATGCTGATGCTGCGCGCCATCACAGCGGCCATTGACCCCAAATTGGGCGAACGCGTCGCCGCACAAACGCAAAAGCTGCATCGGGCAATCGCCGGTGAAGGCGACGCCTTTGTGGAGGCGGCGGCATTGAAAAAACTCGCGCAGGAAACCGTCCCGGTGATGTCTGTCGCCACCTTCTCAAACCGCACCATGGGCGCGGTGCTGACGCGCCTGATCGACGACGGCATACAGGGCGCGTACAGCGATTACGCGGCGGCCGAGCAGGCAACGCTTGCCATCGGCAGCATTGGATCGTACCTCGCCAAACAGGGTGCCATGTCAGCGCCGCAAAAATTTAACGCGAGCCTGAAAAAGCTCACGCTGTCCCTCGCCAAGGACGAGCAGTACAAACCGCGTGAATTCGAGGCGCTGCTCAAAGATTTACGCAGTCAAACCGGCACGATCACGGCCGCCGCCACTACCACTACCGCAGCGACCGCAGCAGCACCAACGCCAGCAGGAGTAAAGCCATGAGTGACCAAGTTGATATTGCCATCATCGGCTCGGGCCCGGCCGGTATTTCGGCCGCAGGGCATGCTGCCGAGTTAAAGGTATCGCACGTCTTGCTGGAAGCACAAAAAAATCATTTCGCCGACACCATTTTCAAGTATCAAAAGGGCAAGCACGTGATGGCCGAGCCCGGCATCCTGCCGCTGCGCAGCCCGCTCGATTTTACTGCGGGTACACGCGAAAATATTCTCGGCATCTGGGACGAGCAACTCAAAAAGCACGGCGTCAACCTGCGCAATGGCGCGGAAGTGACCGCCATCAAAGGCGCTAAAGGCGACTTTCAAATCATGCTCGCCGATGGCGCGGTGGTGCGAGCCAAACACATCGTCCTGTCGATCGGCTTACAGGGCAATCTACGCAAGCTCGGTGTAGCCGGCGAGAATCTGCCGACCGTGCAATATCAGCTCGATGATCCGGATGAGTACGATGGCGAGACGATCATCGTCGTCGGTGCGGGTGACGCCGGGATTGAAAACGCGTTGGCGCTCGCCAAACAGAACCGCGTCATCCTCATCAATCGCATCGACGAATTTGTGCGCGTGAAAGATGGCAACATCGCGCTCGTCCTCGCCGCCGACCGCGACGACAAGGTTACGATCCGTTACAGCACCACCGTCGAGCGCGTCGATGCGACACCGGTGTCGGCGACCAATAAATTTCCGATGGCGTTCATCGCCAATACGCCGAAGGGTCAGGAAGCGATTGCCTGTCATCGCATCATCGCGCGGCTGGGCGCGATACCGCCGCGTAAATTGGTGGAGAGCTTCGGCATCACCTTCCCGAACGCCAATATGGACGCGGTGCCGGCGCTCTCTTCGCACTACGAGTCGAACGTGCCAGGCATCTATGTCGTTGGCGCGCTCGGTGGCTATCCGCTTATCAAACAGGCGATGAATCAGGGTTATGAAGCGATTGAATATATTCTCGGCAACGACGTGGAGCCAGCCGACGAGCCGGTGTTGAAAGCGAAATTCAAGAACGTCAAAATCACCACCGTGTCGGAAGCGATTCTGCATATTCAAAAAAGCGTTCCGCTGTTGTCGAGCCTTACGCAATTGCAATTGCGCGAGTTGCTGATGGAAAGCGAAATCCATCGCCCCGAAGAAGGTACCGCCGTTTTCAACCAGAACGACTACACCAATTCGTTTTATTCCATCGTCGAAGGCAGCGTCACGGTCGAACTGATCGATCAAAAGGGCAAGCCCGTCAAGTTCGAGCTTAAAAAAGGCGATTTCTTCGGCGAGATGGGTTTGCTATCCGGTCGTCGTCGCACCGCGACCATTCGTGCCGGCCTGCGCACGCTGTTGCTTGAAACGCCGCGGCGCAGCATGCTGAAGCTGCTGGCCTCGGTCGAGTCGGTGCGCAAAACGCTCGATGCGGTGATGATGAAACGTGCCGTACGCCAATATTTATCGCAGACCATGCCGGATTCCGAAGTCGAGTACCTCGTTGACAGCGCGTCGCTCAAGCGATTCGCGGCAAACGAAATATTGTTCAGCGAAGGCGACAAAGCCGACGGGCTTTACCTGATCCGGCGTGGCTCCGTCACCGTCGCGCGGCAAATCGCGGGCAAGGAAATTGTCCTTTCCTACGTCGCTGCCGGCAACTACGTCGGCGAGATGGCCTTGTTGTCCGACGCACCGCGATCCGCCACGGTGCGGGCTGCCGTGCCGACCGAAGTCATCATGCTCGAAGCGGCACGCTTCACCGAAGTCATGGCCTCGCACTCGACCATTCAGGCGCGCATGGGTGCGAAGTCGATGGAGCGCATCAAGATGAATGAATCGATGGAAGCCAAATCGGATTCCGGCAATCTCATTTCGTTCCTGATGAAGCAAGGCTTGGGTGAAGCCACCGACGTGCTGTTGATCGACGAAGCCTTATGCGTGCGCTGCGACAACTGCGAAAAAGCCTGCGCGGCAACCCACGACGGCACCTCACGCCTCAATCGTGAAGCCGGCCCTACCTATGCAGAGACCCACGTGCCGACATCGTGCCGTCACTGTGAACATCCGCATTGCATGAAAGACTGCCCGCCCGACGCGATCCGGCGTTCACCCAACGGCGAGGTATTCATTGCCGACACCTGTATCGGCTGCGGCAACTGTGAACGCAATTGCCCGTATGGCGTCATTCAAATGGCACCGCTTGAGCCGAAAAAAAGCAAGCCGTCGCTGATGTCCTGGCTGATGTTTGGCCTCGGCGAAGAGCCCGGCGTACACAAAATGAGCAAAGACAAATCGCTCGCCAAAAAAGCCGTGAAATGCGATATGTGCAAAGACCAGCCCGGCGGTGCGGCTTGCGTTCGTGCGTGTCCAACGGGCGCTGCAATCCGCATGGCCCCTGAGAAATTTCTCGCCTACACCAACGGCGCGAAAGTGTAAACACTAGCACTGGTGCGGCTCGCAGGCCGGTAATGCTGCGGAAAGCGCTACCGTGCCAGTGCCTGGCTTTTGAATTGGTGCGTCAAGACTCGCGCACGCCAGCCGATTTGCTTCGTCGCTAACGCGGTCGCGCCGCCGCTTTTCCCTGACGCAAAGTCAGCGCCGCAGCGCTGCAAAAACGCAACGTGTCCGTCGGCACGATATCAGATTCGTCAAAGACAATCGCGCGATTGCCTGCAGACTTGCAGTCGCTGGGAAATAACGTTTTAAACGTCTCGACAAGATTTGTCTGGCAATGAAAATACCTTGCATACTGCGTTCACCAAAACGCCGCACGAGAATCAACCGCTAAATGATTGACGCTACCGAGTTGGAAAAAACTGTTTCACACCGCAGGCGGAATTTTCTCGTCGCTTGCGCTGTTGCCGTGTGCGTGATCGTTATTTACGTTTTGTGGCGAACAAATGTTTTGCCCGCGTCATTTCACCCATTCGCCAAATCGCCGCCCACCGCCACCTTCTCGAACGCGCAAACGACCACGCCGCTGGTTGACGAGTCGCGTGATCCGGCAGCGATGGCGCGAATATTGGCCGCGCAAAAGTCGCGTTTTGACGAGCCGGGCTGGCAGGATTTTCTCAACAAAATCGCGGCGTTGTTGAAAGACGGCAAGCTGGATGTTTGCGGCCTTTCCGATCTTGAGGCGGCGATATTTGTGGCCGGCGATAGCGAGGTGAATATGCGCGCAGCGAACGCCGCACTCGCCGAGACAGCAGGCAAATTAATTGACAGCGATAAGCCGCGTGACAGGGCGTTGGGTTTATATGCGCGGGCTATTCAAGCCGATTGGATGGAGCGTGAAGAAGCGGTCAACCAGCAGCGTTGCAATGGCGATATTCAATGCACGATCAGCACTTTTGTGGTGAATCCACAAGCGCGACAGGCTCCCGCCGCGCTGTTGGCGAAGCTTGCCTTAGCAGCTGCCGATCCGGGTATCTATGCGGCAGCAATCTATGCCTGTGCCGGCGCGCGCACCGGCGCATGTGGCGCAATCAATTTTGCCGGCTGGGCCCGGCTTGAGCCCGACAACGCGGCGGCGTGGCTGATGGTGGCGCATGAAGCGGCCGCGCGCCAAGACTTCACGGCGCGCGATGAGGCCTACCAATATGTTGCGCTTGCGAAAAATTATGATCCGCGCATGCCGTCGCTCGCGCCGGTGTTTGACAATGAGACGATGCAGGCGCAGCCGCTGCTGTTGCAAAATGCCATTGGCGTCGCATTTATCGGCGCGAATGCAGCCGCGACAATCACTTCAACCATCGGTCTTAACGACTATTGTTTACGCGGCGTGGTGACGGATGATGCGCGCAGGCGTAGTTGCGATACGCTGATCAATAAAATGCTGGTGGCGGACGGCAGCCTGATTGATCTCGTGATGGCGACTGCGATCGGTAAGAAAATCGGCTGGGACGCAGCACGATTGCAGGCGCTCAAAGATGAGCGCGATGTCGTGCAAAGTCTCGCGATGCAGGTGATGCTTGGCGGTAATGCGTTTAGCTGCGCAAGTTTGGCGAAATCCAATCAATGGATGCGCGCCGCGTTAGGCAAAGGTGAACTGGCCATCGGCCGCGATTACGTTGCGAAGAGCGGGAAAACGCTAGCCGAGCTCGCTGAAAAATTTCGCTGAGCGATGTTGTGCGGGATTGTCATGCGTGGCAGAAAGTGTTCTTGCTGGCTTGACGAAAATATAAACGCTAGCGCTGGTGCGGCTCCTGGCACGGAAATGCGCCAAGAGCCGCACCAGTGCTAGGGTTTTGATATGTTTTGCCGGGCAGTCACCTAGCCCCAAAACACCGCATACTCCGTTCATCACCGCAGCAAACGAACATCGGCTGATCAATGATTGACACTACCGCGCAAACAAAAATCACTTCAACTCGCCGACGGAATTTTCTCATCGCGTTCGCTGTTGCCGTGTGCGTGATCACGATTTTTGTTTTGTGGCGCGCGAATGTTTTGCCGAATCCGTTTGGCGCGTTGGCGAGCTCACCGTTAACAACGACCCATGCGCACGCAAGCGCATTGCCGAATGCACCCGTATTTGGCGCAGTCGGCGCGTCACGTGCTGCGCAAATATTGGCCACGCAAAATTCGCAGCCTGTCACATCCGATTGGAAACTATTTCTGGACAAACTTACCCGCCTGTTGAAAGGGCCGAAGGTTGAGATCTGCGGCTTGTCTGATTTTGAGGCGGCGAAATATATTGCTGGTGATCCTGAGGCGGATACAAATGCGCTGAGTACCACGCTGTCAGCGGTGATGGACAAACTTAAGCAAAGCGAAAATCCACGCGATCAGGCGTTGGGGCTTTACGTGCAGGCACATTTGGCCAATTGGGTGGCGAATAGTGCCGAACAGGCAAAACTTCGGATTTGCGAAGGCGACTTTGAGTGTATTTTTAAACTCATTGATCCAAATAAACGCCTCGAAATCAAGCCAGAAGTTAGAGCCACAGGCATCGCGCCGTTAGTCAAACTCGCCCTCTCCGAGCGGGATCCCGCGATCATTGCCGCCGCGATATACACGTGCCGGGGAGACCGCACTGATGCATGCGCGGCAATCAGCTATGCCGATTGGGTCGCGGTCGAGCCCGAGAACGCGGCGGCGTGGCTACTGTTGGCGGATAACGCGTCGTCGAACAATGAACTGCCGGTACGTGAAAATGCCCTTCGACGCGCCGCAGCCGCGAGCGGATACGATTTGCGCGTTCCGTCGCTGGCATCGGTGTGGAATGCAGATCTGACACAGGCACAGTCGCCGCTAGAGCTATCTTCCATCGGCTTACAACTTGCTACTTCGCAAATGATCACGACACTCACGCCGATTAATGCCATGGTCAGCTATTGCCGGCCCGATGGTCTGGATGACGCGCAAAAACAATTGTGCGATACGCTCGCCAGCAAACTTTTGGAGCAGGACGACAGCGTAATCGGCCTCAGCATAGCGGCCTTCATCGGCAAAAAAATTGGCTGGGACGCGGCGCGATTACAGGCACTGCGTGATCAAAAAGGCGTGGCGCTGGGGATGATGGGTGATATGTCGTCTGGCGCGAGTATGTACAGTTGTGAAAATCTTTCAAAACGGATTCAAGAAACAGAAGCGTGGCTGACCAAGACTGATCGCGCCCTCATCCGTGATCGCATCGCCAACAGCGGCATGTCGTTCGCCGAACTCGTCGAAAAATATCGGGCGCGATCTCCAGGCGCGTTTAAGTGAACAATCCGGCGAGCGCGCGTGACAGTGCCGCAGTTGGTGTTTTAACGACGAGACCTTCGTCGTCCGGCAACGACGTCACTAACGCCGTAAACTTGACTCGCGCGGCTGTAACCGCACAATCGAATGCCATCAATTTCTCACCGGAACATCATGACCGCCATCGCAATTGAAACCGCAAGCACTGCCAAACCTTGCGCGAATTTCAAACAGGCGCTCATCGACTTCGCCAGCGCTGCTTCGATGGAGGTTGCCCCGCAACATGCGGCACTGCTACCCGCGCTGGCCGCATTGCTGCCGCGCGGCACGACACTGTACGTTGCGCATCCACCGCGCCGCCAATTGCGCGACGTGGTGCGCACGGCTATCCACGCGCAACGGCTTGGATTCCAGGCGCGCCCGCATATCGTCGCACGCGCAATCGATAGCGAGCAGCACCTGCGCGGCGCACTGGGTGAACTCAACGCCGCCGGCATCGCGCAGATATTACTGATTGCCGGTGATCGCAGCGCGTCGTCGGGTCCGTTTTCAAGCACGCTCGAATTACTCGCGACCGGTGCCACCATCGACTGCGGCATCACCACTGTCGCCGTCGCGGGGCATCCCGAGGGTCACCGCTCGATCGGACCGAGCCTGCTGTGGGACGCGCTGTTGGCCAAGCAGGCATTCGCGCAACGCACCGGCACGAAGGTTGAAGTCGTCACCCAATTCGGCTTTGATCCGCACGCGGTATTTGAATGGTTGCGGCGCGGTCGGGAGCAAGGCATTTCGCTACCGGTACGCGTTGGCATCGCCGGGCCCACGCCGCTGCCGAAGCTCATCCGGTTTGCGATGGAATGCGGCATCAAGGCCTCGCTGCATTCGCTGATGAATAACGCCAGTTCGATGACCGGGCTCGTTAGCGTCGCGGCAACGCCGGATGAGATGTTGATCGCCTTGCTGCACGAGCGCGCGGCATCTGCGGCCGCGGCCACTGCAATCATTGCGCCGCACTTTTTTTGTTTTGGCGGCAGTGTCGAAACGGCGCAGTGGCTGCTCCGCGCGCTCAACGGCGAATTCGAGTTGAACGCGGATGGCGTGCGGTTCTTGCGGCGCGTGTAAGTCGAGGCACTAGCACTGGCGGGCGTTTTCAGGCTCTTTCGGCCTAGAAGGCGCGCCAACGCTAGATGACGCCCCGAATCAGTTGGTGCCGTTCAAACTCCAGTCATACTCGGGATGTGAAATCGCGGCCTTCTTGTCGATAATGATTTGCTGATCTGCCGGGCTGTCGGCCAGCAATTTCGCATAGCGCGCGAAGTAATCTTCGCGGCTGGTGATTGCGGGCGTCTTGCCATCGAAACCTTTATAGCCGCTGGTCCAGTCGGACTCGAACCATTTGAAAATCATCGACACGTCCAACTTGCCATTTTTGTAGCGGTTGCGGGAGCGGTCGGAGAGAAAGCGCACCGCTTGCTCCTCGAGTTGTTTGTCGAGGTGCTCGGCCGTGTAGGCTTCTTCCCGCAATGCAGGACAGCCGATTGACGCGCAATTGGCCGCATAGTGCACCCGCACTTCGTTGTAGACACCGGCTTTCCTCAACATTTCATGCTCGATTTTGTCGAGATAAAAATC
>JAYVXF010000030.1:0-8574 GCA_043793345.1 Betaproteobacteria bacterium
ATTCATACTGCTGACGGCTCAGCGTGATGCCGTGGGCGCGTACGCCGTATTGTTGTGCGGCCCAGCAAATCAATGCCCCCCAGCCGCAACCGATATCCAACAATCGTTCTCCCGCTTTGAGCCGCAACTTGCGACAGATGTGATCGAGCTTGTTACGCTGCGCCTGTTCCAGGCTCTCATCAGGATCGTTGAAGTAAGCGCATGAGTAAACCATCTGCTCGTCAAGCCATAGCCGGTAGAAGTCGTTCGACGCGTCATAGTGAAAGCCGATGGCTTCCCGATTGTGCGCTTTCGAATGCCTGCGCGAGGTGCTTGCCAGCGTTGGCGTTGACCACCGAACCGACGCGTTTTCACGTTGCACGCGCGCTACATCGCTGCCAGCAAACAAGGCGACCGAAAACAGCATAAGCCGATCACGCATGGACACTGTCAAGGACTGCAGATGGATTTTCTGCTTCAACAACGCGTAGAGATCGCCTTCTACATCGAGCTCTTGGTAAAAATAAGCCTCCGCAAGTCGCAGTACGTCGGGCCGCCACGCCAGCTCACGCAAGAGTGTTGCGGCGTGTACAACAACGGTTGCAACCGGGCTAGCTCGTCCCAGCGATATGACTTTACCGTCCCACAATCGCACACCAAGACTGCCGGTATAGCCGCGAAACACCCGCTCCACAATGCGCCTGACCTTGAGTGCATCAAAGCAGACTTGCGGCAATTCAGCGCTGCGGGTGTTCATGCGATTTCAATCCTTGGGGGATTTGGCTCGTACTAACTACAGCAGCCAGCCTTTGGTTTGAGCCTCAGAGTCGTGTTCGGGACCTCTACGCCATAGCCGGCTTCCGTTACCGCTGATTTAAGTTGATTGGGTGATGCTAACCGCTCGTCGTATTGCACCGTAGCTTCACCGGTCGAGAGCGACACCGTGACGTGACTGACCCCGTGAACGGCTTTCAGCGTGTTCGTAACACTTCCTGTGCATCCGCCACAAGTCATTCCCGTTACATTCAAAATTTCCGTTTTCATGGTGAACCCTCTTTCCAAATGGTGAATAGAAATTGCCTGGTAAAACATCTTTTTTCAATGACTCGTCGTCGACGATCAGCACGTTTGCTTAATACGTCAGCACCGCTACTTCAGCGGTTTGGTATCTCGCTCAAGTGTGGCCTTGCATTCTTCATACTCCACGGTGGTGACCTCACCAGTCGCGTACCGGCGTTGCAAGACCTGGAGCGGCGTCTCACGCCGTCGTCCGGTCGAAACCGGTGTTATCGGAGAAAATAAAAGCATGATTGCCGCCACCCAGAACAGCCACCAGAAAAAATGCATCCCCCAGAAATGTCCGCCGACGTAATCCATGATTTATCTCCTTGTTGAAATTGAAATTATCTTGCTGGTATGTCTACTGATTGCGCTACAACACCACCGGTTTGTCCGGCAATTCGTTTCTGCCAGTGCTGGAAGCGGGAAAGTATTTCGTCAAAAGTTTCGTGACCGCCTGAATGCCAGTGACGACGCCACCTTCGTAGTTCCCTTGCTTAAAGACCGTTTCCATCTTGTGGCAAATGTTTTCCCATTCCCGTGCGCCGACCTTGTCGTGAATCCCGCGATCGGCAACGATTTCTACGTGGCGGTCAGCGAGCAACAGATAAATCAGCAAGCCATTGTTGTGCTGCGTATCCCACACCCGCAACTGTGAGAAAACATCAAGCGCACGTGCTTTACCGCTCTGACCTTTGAAAAGCGCTGCGCCGTCCAATGCGCCTTCTACGGCGAAACGAATTTCTCCGATATGTGCGTTCTCGCTCGCTTTGATCGCTTTGTCGATTGCAACCAACGTGTCATGCGGAAAAGCGCGATTGACCTGCCAGTGAGTCATCAACAGATGTTTGACGATGCGTTTGATGTTCATCGTCACCACCTGCCCGTCGCGCCGCCGCCGCCAAAACCACCGCCGCCACCACTGAAGCCACCGCCACCGAGGCCGCCGCGAAATCCTCCAGTACCCATGCTGCCACGATGACCCCTCATACCGTGGCCTCCCATTCCACCGCCGAGTAACGTGAACAAGAGTGCAATCACACCGGCGACCACGCCGATGGATACCGCGCCTGCAAATAGCCAGGCGATTACCCCTACCGCGCTGCCAGTGACAAGCGCGCCCGGAAATCTGCCCAATACGGAGCGCAGCAACCCGCCGATCACCATCGCAACAATGAAAATGACCGGAACATATTGTTGAACATTGGCAACGCTGCCAGCGGGCTTTGCAATGGGTTGCGGCAATGCTTCCCCATCGACGACGCGGATGATCTGGTCGACCCCGGCAACAATCCCGCCATTGAAATCTCCTTGCGCGAAGCGCGGCGTAATGCGCTCGCTGATGATGCGTTTGCTGGTGGCGTCATTGAGCGCACCTTCCAGCCCGTAGCCCACTTCGATGCGCGCGGCACGGTCGTTTTTGGCAATGACCAGAATTGCACCGTCATCGACTTTCTTGCGCCCCAGTTTCCATATTTCCGCAACGCGCACGGCATATTGCTCGATCGTTTCCGGTGCCGTGGTGGGAACGATCAGAACCGCAAGCTGACTGCCTTTCCTTGCTTCAAATGCCTGCATGGTCTGCTCCAGCGCTGCCTTTTGTTCAGCGCTGAGAGTGGCGGTCTGGTCGGTGACGCGCCCGGTCAAAGGCGGTACCGGTATCTGGGCCGTAGCGATGAAAGACCAACACATCGCGACCGCAAGACAACCCGCGAATGACGCGCGCATCGCCATCACTTGGTGGCTCGCTGAATTCTGGCTTCAGGCATGGCAGGCGCGCGCGCTGGTAACACCAGACAACACGTCCTTTTCCGGTATGGTGAAACACGTGACGGTATTCACGAGATTCGGGATCAGGTTTAACGTAACCAGCGATGCCAAGACCGCCCATAATTTCATTTCATTTCTCCGGTATGCAGACGACATCGCACACAATCTGAATGCAGGTTAGCGTTCCTGCGGCAATGGATTTTGATGTACATCAAACGAAGCACTATTGGGTTATGCAAAATCATGCTGCTATCGCGTTGGATACTTTCTCCATTGATGCTGATGCCGCGTTAAGGGCGTGAGTATTGGACATGTGTATCCTCGGAGTCATGCGTCTGCGCTGCGGCAGTGGCAATCTGCCCGCAGACAACCGCCGTAATGCGTGGATGTAAATAATTTTTTTCAAACCACACCTTTGTCAGAAGTCACGCATTTCTCTGCATGCAATAACTTATACGCGCAAAGATCTGCTGGCTCCGTGCGTTGGCGCACACAGGATGAGGTTTCGTTAAAAATTGCGAAGATCGCCATTGGGCGCGGCGATTCAGGCGTTTACGCACATAGCCCATTTCGCCTGGCAAAAAGCCGAGCCCCGGCAGGACAAAATCGGTGAACACTGAGCTATCCATTTGCGCGACGGCTTCTTCCAGTTGCGCTGCCGTCAAGCCGGATGCGTAGAGTGCGCCGACCCCGCTACCGGCGCTGGTGCCGACAATAATGTCAGGCTTCAATCCCATTGCCTCCAGCACCTTGATGACACCCACATGGGCAAAGCCACGCGCGGAGCCACCAGAGAGAACCAACGCAATCGGCACCTTGCCAAACGGAAATGGCGTGGCGGCGATGGCCGCCGGCGGACGGTCGGACTGCATGGGTGGCTGAAAGGTGGCGCATCCGCCCAGCAGTAGCGCAACAGCGATTCCTGAAATCAGGCGCGCTTGCATTTTATTTCTCCGGTGGTGTCGATGGCGGCAGTTTGTTTTTTTCAGCGTCCGCTTGATGCGAGTGCCGCCGGCGCAGCAGCAGATACGCCGCTGGTATGACGAACATCGATAGCAAGGGTGCCGTGATCATGCCGCCGACCATCGGAGCCGCGATGCGCTGCATGACTTCCGAGCCGGTGCCGCTCGACCACATGATCGGAAAAAGCCCCGCAAGAATAACCGCGACGGTCATGGCTTTCGGCCGCACTCGCAGCACCGCACCTTCGCGAATGGCTTCCAGCAAGGCGGGCAGGGTGGCGGTGTTGTGGGCAAGTTGTTTTTCCCACGCGTGTTTCAGGTAGAGCAGCATGATCACGCCGAACTCGGCGGCCACGCCGGAGAGCGCAATAAAACCCACCGCGCTCGCGACCGACATCGCGTAGCCCAGCGCATACATGAGCCAGAATCCACCGACCAATGAAAACGGCAGGGTCGCCAGAATGAGCAAGGCTTCGTCGAAACGCTTGAAAGTGAGATAGAGCAGCACGAAGATGATGAGCAAGGTAAACGGCACCACGATCTTCAGCTTGGCGCTGGCGCGTTCGAGATATTCAAACTGCCCTGACCACGTGATCGAATAGCCGGGGGTGACACGCACTTCCTTGGCGACTGCCTGCTGCATGTCCTTCACCGCCGATTGCAGATCGCGGCCACGGATGTCGATATACACCCATCCCGACAGTCGCGCGTTTTCGCTTTTCAGCATCGGCGGCCCATCCGTGATCTTGACCTCGGCAACGGTGGACAGCGTGATTTGCGCACCGCGCTCGGTAACGATGGGCAGGTTGCGAATGTTCTCAACCGAATCGCGAATCTCGCGCGGGTAGCGCACGTTGATCGGGAACCGCTGTAGTCCTTCGACGGTTTCGCCAATGTTATCGCCGCCAATTGCCGCAGATACGACGCTTTGAACATCGGATACGTTCATGCCATAGCGCGCCGCCGCCAGACGGTTGATGTTGATGTCGATGTAGCGCCCACCGGTCAGGCGCTCGGCCAACGCTGAAGTCACACCGGGCACGTTTTTCACGGCGCGTTCGACCTCGCCGGCGATGCGGTCGATCTCGGTCAAATTTGCGCCCGACACTTTCACGCCCACCGGGCTCTTGATGCCGGTGGCAAGCATGTCGATGCGATTGCGGATCGGCGGCACCCACAGGTTGGCGAGGCCCGGCAGCTTGACGGTGCGATCCAATTCTTCGATGAGTTTTTCCGGTGTCATGCCGACACGCCATTGCTCACGCGGCTTGAACTGAATCGTGGTCTCCACCATTTCCAGCGGCGCGGGATCCGTGGCGGTTTCGGCGCGGCCAATTTTTCCAAATACCCGCAACACCTCAGGCACCTGCATGATGAGTTTGTTGGTTTGCTGGAGAATTTCCGCCGCCTTGCCACTGGATAGTCCGGGCAGCGCGGAGGGCATGTACAGAAGATCGCCTTCATCCAGCGGCGGCATGAATTCACCGCCAATTTGCGTGGCCGGATATATGGTCGCGAGCAAAATTGCCAGCGCGATGGCAAGCGTGGTCTTGGGAAATGCCAGCACCTTGTCGAGCAGTGGTCGGTATGCTTTGATGAGAAAACGGTTCAGCGGATTCTTTTGCTCATCGGGAATCTTGCCACGAATCAGATACCCCATCAGCACAGGAATCAACGTCACCGCGAGACCGGCCGATGCCGCCATCGCGTAGCTTTTGGTGAAGGCGAGTGGCGAAAACAATCGGCCTTCCTGCGCCTCCAGTGTGAACACCGGGATGAACGAGAGCGTGATGATCAGGAGGCAAAAAAACAGCGCCGGTCCGACTTCTGCGGCGGCATCGGCAATCACCGACCAATGCGTGTCGCCTGCCAGTGTTTGATCAGGATGCTGATGATGCCAGGCCTCGATATGCTTGTGCGCGTTCTCGATCATCACGACTGCCGCGTCGACCATTGCGCCGATGGCAATCGCGATCCCGCCCAGCGACATGATGTTGGCATTCACCCCCTGGTAGCGCATGACGATGAACGCCATCAACACACCCAGCGGCAGCGAGACAATGGCCACCAGAGCCGAGCGCAGATGAAACAGGAACGCGAAGCACACCAGTGCGACAACGATGAATTCCTCGATCAGCTTGCCGCGCAAATTATCGACCGCGCGATTGATCAGGTCGGATCGGTCATAGGTGGTGATAATTTCCACACCAGCCGGTAATCCCGGTTTCAATTGTTCGAGTTTGGCCTTGACCGCCTCGATGGTTTCAAGCGCGTTCTTGCCAGAGCGCATGATGATGACGCCGCCAGCAACCTCACCCTCACCATTCAGCTCGGCAATGCCACGGCGCATTTCGGGGCCGATCTGAATGCGCGCGACATCTTTCAACAACACCGGCACGCCGGTCTCGTTGGTGATGATGGGGATGTTGCGGAAGTCATCGAGCGACTTCAAATAGCCACTGGAGCGCACCATGTATTCGGCCTCGCCCAGCTCCAGCACCGAGCCGCCGGTTTCCTGGTTGGCATTGCGGATCGCGGCCATCACCTTGCCATGCGGAATGTTGTACGCGCGCAGTCGATCCGGATCGAGCACGATCTGGTATTGCTTGACCATGCCGCCGATGGTCGCGACCTCCGCCACATTTGGCAGCGTTTTTAATTCGTATTTGAGGAACCAGTCTTGCAGCGCGCGCAGTTGCGACAAATCGTGCTTGCCGGTTTTGTCGATCAGCGCGTATTCATAAATCCAGCCGACCCCCGTGGCGTCCGGCCCCAACGATGCCTTGGCATTCTGCGGCAGTCGCGACTGCACCTGATTCAAATATTCGAGCACACGCGAGCGCGCCCAATAGAGATCGGTGCCGTCCTCGAACAGCACGTAGACAAACGAATCGCCGAAGAACGAAAAGCCGCGCACTGTCTTCACACCCGGCACCGACAACATGGTGGTGGTGAGCGGATAGGTGATCTGGTTCTCGACGATCTGTGGGGCCTGACCGGGAAAGGTGGTGCGGATAATCACCTGCACGTCAGACAAATCGGGAATCGCATCGAGCGGTGTCCTCAATACCGACCACACGCCCCACGCCGCAACAATGAATGTCGCCAGCAACACCAGAAAGCGGTTGACGATGGACCAACGGATGAATTGCGCGATCATTTTTTCATTCCGGCGGCATTGGCTATCGGTGCGATGGTGGTGATTTCAAACTCGCCATCCTTGCGAGGGACGAATTCGAAATTCACCGTGTTCCCTTCGGTAACTCCAACTGGCGCACCCTCCTTGGGTAACTTGAAATCCATAGTCATCGCGCCCCACTTGATCGACGCAATGGGGCCGTGCGACAAGGTCACGCTGTCTTTGCTGATTTTTTCGACCCGGCCTTCGCCCTTGTGCGACACGATCGACATGGCGGGTGCGTCGCTCATGCGAGTGCCGGTGGATTTGAGGCTCGCTTCCGAATCGATCAGGAATTGGCCCGACAACACCACCTTCATGCCTTTCTGTAATCCACTTTTGATTTCCGTCATGCCGTTGGCCTCGCTACCGATTTCTACATCGGTCGGCGCGAACTGTTGTTTGCCATCCTGGCCGCGGTCGGCGATGATCACGACACTGCGCTTGCCGGTCTGGATGACTGCTTCTGTCGGCACCAGCAGCACGTCTTGTTGAGCTAAGGTGTTGACGGTAATCGTTGCGAACATTCCTGGTGCCAGACGGCCACCGGTGTTGGCGACTTCGATGCGGGCTTTTAGCGTTCGCGTGCCGGTGTTGACATCCGGCAGCAGCGCGGTCACCCGTCCCTTGAAACTTTCATCAGGATAAGCAGGAACGCTCGCTTCAATCGCGCTGCCGGGCTTTAACCACGCCACCTGCGTCTCGGGCACGTCGGCGTTGATCCAGACCATTGTGAGACCGTTGATGCGAAACAACATCGCACCCGGTATGACGGTCATGCCTTCGCGCACGGCGAGCTCACTCACGACGCCCGCGAGCGGCGCGAGCAGCGTGATGCGCGGTCGAGTCTTGCCGTCGGCTTCAATTGCACTGACCGTTGACTCCGGCATTCCCAACAAAATCAATCGCTGACGCGCTGCCTGCCGCAAGGCATCATTGGCCAACGGGCTTTTTTTCAGCGCAAGATATTCCTCTTGCGCTGCGACCCATTCAGGCGCGAGGATTTGCGCGAGTGGCTGGCCTTTTTTGACCGCGTCTAGCGGCGCGCGCACATAGAGTTTTTCAATGTAGCCGTTGACGCGCGCCTGCACCACCGCAACGGCACGTTCGTCGAAGGCGACGGCACCGACCACTTGCACTTTTTTATCGAGCGAGCCGTTGGTGACTTCGGCGGTGCGAATGCCCAGATTTTGCACGATGCGCGAACTGATCTTGACCGATCCGCTGTCGGCACCATCGTCGCCGTAGACCGGTACCAGCATCATGTCCATGAACGGCGATTTACCGGGCTTGTCGAATTTCTGTTGCGGATACATCGGGTCATAGTAGTAAAGCGGTTTTTTATCCGCAGAAGCGGTGTTGGCGGTCGTGCTTTCCGCCGCCATGCCCATGCTCGCTGACATGCGCTGCATGGCGAACCAGTAGCCGCCGCCGATGCTGATCGCGATCAAACCGACCGCTGTAAGCGCGAGTACAATTTTATTTTTCATGGTTGATCCTTGGTGTCGAGCAACAGAAAATTGAGATAGGCCCAGGCGCGCGCCATGTCGGCTTGGGCTTCAAGATGCTTCATGCGGGTCTCAATTTCGCCTCTGCGTGCGTCCAGCACCGGCGTGAGGTCGCCTT
>JAYVXF010000031.1:0-2587 GCA_043793345.1 Betaproteobacteria bacterium
GTACATCGTCGCCGATACCGAAGAATCGCGGCTCGAAGTGAAAGCCGCCGGTGGCCGCCCGATCAACGTGATCGAAGGCCCATTGATGGACGGCATGGGTGTCGTTGGCGATTTGTTTGGCGCGGGCAAAATGTTTCTGCCGCAGGTGGTGAAATCGGCGCGCGTGATGAAACAGGCGGTGGCGCATTTGATCCCCTTCATCGAAGAAGAAAAGCGCCTCTCAGGCTCTGAAAACGCGAAAGCCAAAGGCAAAGTCGTGATGGCGACCGTGAAAGGCGACGTACACGACATCGGCAAAAATATTGTTGGCGTGGTGATGCAATGTAATAACTACGAGGTGATTGATCTGGGCGTGATGGTGTCGTGTGAACGCATTCTCGACGCAGCCATCAAGGAAAAAGCCGACATCATTGGTCTCTCCGGCCTGATTACGCCGTCACTTGAAGAGATGGCTCACGTCGCCAAAGAAATGGAGCGGCTTGGTTTCAAGATTCCACTTTTGATCGGTGGTGCGACAACGTCACGCACGCATACCGCGGTGAAAATCGAGCCCTTTTATCACGGGCCAACGGTGTGGGTGCCGGACGCGTCGCGTGCGGTCGGCGTGTGCAGCAATCTATTGTCGGACGAGCTGAAAGACAATTACCTTGTCGGTGTGCGCGAAGATTACGTCAAAGTGCGCGAACAGCACGCCAACAAAAAAGGCGTGAAGCTGGTGTCGCTCGGTGCCGCCAGAAATAACGCAGCGAAAATTAACTGGACAAATTACCTGCCACCGACGCCATCCTTCATCGGCACCAAGACGCTCAGCAATTATCCACTCGAAGAATTGCTGCCATTCATCGATTGGGCACCATTTTTTCAGACTTGGGATTTGTGGGGAAAGTATCCCGAGATTCTTCAGGACGCGACTGTCGGTGAAGCCGCGCGCGAAGTTTTTGAGAACGCGCAAATCATGTTGAAACAACTGGTCAAAGAAAAATGGCTTACCGCCAACGGTGTCGTTGGATTTTGGCCGGCCAATCGGGTCGGTGATTCGATAGAAATTTATGCTGACGAGACGCGCTCAACAGTCGCGAAAACCTTTCATCATCTGCGTCAGCAAAACGAAAAGCCACCCGGCAATCCAAACCAATGTCTCGCTGATTTCGTGGCCCCCAAAACAACCGGCATTGCGGATTTCATCGGCGCGTTCGCGGTGAGCGCGGGCGAAGGTTGCGAAGAGCGTGCCGTCGCCTACGCAGCGGCCAACGACGACTACAACGCGATCATGATCAAGGCATTGGCAGATCGCCTGGCCGAAGCATTCGCCGAGCATTTGCACTGGAAAGTGCGCCGCGAATATTGGGGCTACGCCAAAGACGAGGCGCTCAGCAGTAGCGACATGATCGCCGAAAAATACGTCGGCATTCGTCCTGCACCCGGCTATCCGGCGTGCCCCGAGCACACCGAGAAAGGGTCGCTGTTTGAATTATTGAACGCGACCAAAGAAGCCGGGATCGAATTGACCGATTCATTCGCGATGTGGCCCACGGCAGCGGTGTCGGGATTTTATTTTTCGCATCCGGATGCCAAATATTTCGCGGTGGGAAAAATTGATCGCGACCAGTTGACCGATTATGCGAAACGCAAAGGTTGGGATATGGCGACGGCGGAACGCTGGCTGGCACCGAATCTCTAAGCCGAAAACGAAACAAGGGTGATCGAAACATGACAGGACTACCGTCATCGCCTGATCGCAGAGGCAACGCGCTTGATCGGGGATATGTTCACGCCCAAGCTACAATCGGTGAAATGAAATCCTATTTGCTATCCGTGATCGCGATACTCTGCGCCGCCGTGCCAGGGTCGTTGCTTGCCTATTGGGGCGTGTCGATGCTGGGCCTGTCGGGCATTCCGCTGGCGCTGGTGACGGTGTTTGCGGGGATGGTGTTGAGCGTGGCGTTCTTTGCGGGCTTGATTGCGCTGGGCCGTGCGCTTAAGGTGATCAAGTAGCCGGTAAAAAAGCAACCGTCGCTAAAGCCACTGTCATTTCGAGCGCAGCGAGAAATCTGCTTCTTGTGTGACAGAAAGCAGATTTCTCAGCCGATGAAGCCGGATTCGAAACGACAGGAAAAAATATCGCTACGCGTGCAACAGTGCCACGATGGCCGGACACAAATCAGCGGACACTGACTCCATTAAACTAAAGCACTGGCGCGGCTCCCAGGTCAGAATTGCCCTGAAATACCCGCCAAATGGCGATCTGCATAAAAATATGCAGGCTGGAGATTGAGAATTCCGCAACGGGCTACTTCGACGTAAGCGTATCGTCCCGACCAAATATCCACGTCCGCGTAATGTGCAAAACATCGGTGTCGTTCTTGAAGCTATCGGGAAAGCGGTCAAACGGTGCCGACAGCATGACGATGCGTTTTGCGGCTTGGTCGAGCGTCTTGTTGCCGGACGAACGCTCAACCTTGATGTCCTCGACTTCGCCGTTGGACTTGATCGCCACCGGCAGTTGTAGCTGACCCTGCAAGCCGGTGCGTTTCGCTTCTTCGTGATAATTGAGATTACCGACGCGCTCGATTTTCAGACGCCAGTT
>JAYVXF010000032.1:0-2565 GCA_043793345.1 Betaproteobacteria bacterium
ATATTATCGCCGGTCAACCCTCATTCCGCCAAGCGGAGAAAGGACGAGCACTGTGCAACATCGGAGCAAGACAGGTTCACATGGTAAGCAGAGCGGCAAAGCGGCAAAATTGCACTTGCCAACACCGCTGCTGGACAGAGCCGCCAAAGAGGCGCTTGAGCCCGCCTTTTCGCTTTTTTCCTCCGAGGCGAAACGCTATCCCCTGATTCTCACGCTGGATCAAAACGGCATTCCGCATCGCTGGATCACCTGGCAGCACGCCGTCTGGTATTACGCCAAGGAACGCGTCGCGTGGGAAACCGGCTCGGCCGCATTCACGGTCAACGGCGGCAAAAGCCGCGACACCGGCGAAATCTCCAGCGTCAGCGCGGCATCGATTATCGCCATTCGCGGCAAAGCGATGGCGATGAAAAGTTTCAATCAAGTTCCGCCACTGAATAATCGTGAATTGTTTCACCGCGACCGCCACGTCTGCGGTTACTGTGGCGGAATTTTTTCGCATTCAAAATTAACCCGTGACCACATCATTCCGTATTCGCGTCGCGGCATGGATACCTGGATGAACGTCGTCGCCGCGTGTCGTTCGTGCAATGAGCGCAAAGGCAGCCGCCTGCCGGAAGAGGCGCACATGGAGCTCGTCTATGCGCCATACGTGCCAAACCGCGCCGAATTTTTGATTCTGGCGAACCGCAGGATTCTTGCTGATCAGATGGAATTCCTGAAGCAGCATGTGAGCGCGCAGAGTCGGGTGCATTTGAGTTGAGTCGTTGCGCATTGGGAAACCAATGCCGAGCGAGTATCAACGTTCACCCTGTCATTTCGAACCCAGCCTCATCGGGTGAGAAATCTGCTTCTAACATATCTAAAAAAAGGCAGATTTCTCGCGTTGCTCGAAATGACAGTATGTATAGGTAAGCGTAGATCAAGCACTGGTGCGGCTTGCGGGTCACAAATGCCACAGAAACCGCGCCAGTGCTAGACTTTCACTATTTCACGCATCCCGCCGCTCCAGCAACATCGCATCCCCATAGCTAAAAAACCGATAGCGCTCGGCAATCGCATGCGCATATGCACGCTGAATATTTTCAGTCCCCGCAAACGCCGACACCAACATCATCAACGTCGATTTCGGCAGATGAAAATTGGTGATGAGTCGGTCAACCGTGCGAAACGCATATCCTGGTGTAATCATGATCTGCGTCTCAGCACTCTCCGCCTGCAAACTCCCGCCGCGTGATGCCGCTTCGAGTGTACGCATGCATGTGGTGCCGACCGCGATCACGCGTCCGCCGAGAGCTTTGGCTCGTTCAATCGCGGCGACCGTTTCCGGAGGCACGTGATACCACTCGCGATGCATGACGTGTTTGGAAATGTCATCGTCCCTCACTGGCTGAAACGTGCCCGCGCCGACGTGCAAGGTCACGTAGGCAAGCGCAACACCTTTTGCTTTCAAGCCCACCAGCATCGGCTCATCGAAATGCAATCCTGCCGTGGGCGCGGCAACAGATCCTGCGTGTCGCGCATAAACAGTCTGATAGCGCCGCTCATCTTCACTATCAGCAGGATGCGTGATGTACGGCGGCAATGGCACTTCGCCATGAGTTTGCAAAATTTCATGCACCCCAATTTCACCTTCAAAGTGCAACGCAAATAAATCATCCACGCGCGCCGTCATCGTCGCCACGACGCCATCGGCGAACATGATTCGGCTACCCGGCTTGGGCGATTTGGACGCGCGTATATGCGCGAGCGCACTCCTGCCGTCGGCCAACACACGCTCGACCAAAACCTCGGCACTGCCGCCGGTTTCCTTCTTTCCGTGCAAGCGTGCTTTGATGACTTTGGTATCGTTGAAAACGAGGATGTCATTTGGTTCGATAAACGCCGGCAGATCGACGAACTGGCGATCATTGATGCTGCCGGTATTGCCATCGACATGCAGCAGTCGGCTTCCTGTCCGCGTTTCGGCAGGATGTTGCGCGATCAGATGTTGCGGGAGGTGGAAATCGAAATCAGTTAGCTTCATATTGTGGTGCGATTCAGGGTAATGCGGTGTTTGTCTCCTCCCTTTCCAAAGGGAGGCCGGGAGGGATTTTCAACGGCGAAAAATTTACATCCTCTCTGATGTGCGACCACCAACTGCCCCCTCGCTTCGCTCTCCCCCTCGATCCCCCTTTTTCAAAGGGGGAGGAAAATCAGGTGCAGGTCTCATCAAGATTAGTCGCACCCGCTCTGTGTTGTTCAGTTCAGGTTCGCGCGCAGATTACGCTATAATTCGCCTCCTACCAAATCGTTGAATTTAACGAACCAGATTATTGCCGGGATGGCGGAACTGGGTGAGCAGCGGGTTTCGCGGATCATGATCCGCGCGCTGCGAACCGGACCGCCATGCAGGGCGGGCAGTGGAAGACGCACGGCCACAATGTTTCAAATGGGGCTACCACCTCATGTTGTTGCACTTGGTGCGGCACAAATTCATAAGCCGGGATGGCGGAACTGGTAGACGCACGGGACTCAAAATCCCGCGCCTGCAAGGGCGTGCCGGTTCGATTCCGGCTCTCGGTA
>JAYVXF010000033.1:0-8479 GCA_043793345.1 Betaproteobacteria bacterium
ATTGAATCCCCGTTCGCCCTGAGCCTGTCGAAGGGTTCGTCCATCAAACCCTTCGACAGGCTCAGGGCGAATGGAATATTTTTTGGTAAACGAACAGTATTGATGCTTGACCCTAATTATTACTCTCGATGGAAGGGTCAGGCCTCGGCAGCTCAGCTATCTGGCGGCTTGGCGATTGCAACCAGCACAACCTCGAACGGCTCGGCGCTGCCACGCTTGACCTTCAGTCGAAGTGTCTCTCCGACAGATTTTTTCATTGCTGCCTTCAGGTCATCAGCCTTGGCGCCGGCACTCGCAATGCCCTGCAGTGATACCACGAGATCTCCCGCAACCAGGCCAGCACCGGCGCCAGGGGAAGACGCGGCTACCTTCTCAATTTTTACTGATTGGATGGTTGGATTGAAGGAGAACCCTTCGGACTCTACGCTGAATGCCAAGCCGAACCAACCCTTCTCTTCCGCAGCGCTTACAGGTGAACAAAATGCGGCAAGCGCTAACAGTAGCGCCACCATAGTGCGGTGATTCATCGTCATGTTGTCCAGCCTCAGAGTGTATTTTGCACATTGTAACGTATCAAAATTGGCGCAGATAATCGGCGTCAGCGCAACCCACAAAGCGAGCGAGGGTCACAAAGCGAGTGAGGGTCAAGTCTTTCACTGTCATATGATATTGAAAGACTTGACCCCAATTATTCGTGTTCTAGCCAAGCTTACCCTTGAAGTCTGTTTGAAGAAGTGAGGTTTTTGGAAATCCCATATCGCGGCGAATCTGCAACAAGAGATCACCAATGAGTGGAGCCAATTCCTCGGTCTGTATTGCCTCGTCTTTCAACCTCGTTACGAGGGCGTTGGCTGCCTTTATGACCGAGTCCGGCGCGTGAAGCCAGAGGAAGGAATACTCATACCACAGCATGTCCATGTGTTCCGAGTTTCCCTCGCGAAGACTCTTCAGGTACAGAAGAAGATTTCGATAATGGTCTCTCTTGTCAGCGAAGGAGCGTTCCTCTGCTGCCTTCCGCTTGTCGAGATAAAACTTGAGCAGGTAACCGGCGGCGGCGCCAAAAGCGGCGCTTAGAAGTTTTAGCCAATCCATAAAATGTACCTCATCAGTTCATCCGCTCGTTTGAGCCGTATAGCTCAATATAGTGCGCACGGCGTCCGCACCCATCCCGCGCTGCCCCCCACCATGGTGTACATAAATCGGCAAAAGATCATGATGAACAACAGCCTATCACCACCGCTGTTGTGTGACACCACCATTAACAAAATCACGAAAAACAGAGCCAAGTTTTTCGCTAGCGAAAAAATGTTTCGGAAAATCAAACCCCAACACCGGCGCGCTTCCCGGCGGCAAAACGCCATGCAAGGCGCACCAATGCTGGATCTACATCACTCCCTCTTCACCTGCTTCATCACCTGCTGTTGCTCGCGCTTCCAGTCTTTTTCTTTTTCAGCGTCGCGCTTGTCGTGTTGTTTCTTGCCTTTGGCGAGGCCGATTTCGAGTTTGATGCGTCCGCCTTTGTAGTGCAGGTTGAGCGGCACCAGCGTGTAGCCGCGCTGCTCGACGCGACCGATCAGCTTTTTGATTTCCTCTTCGTGCAGCAGCAGCTTGCGGGTGCGCACCGGATCGGGGACGACGTGGGTGGAGGCTTCGGGGAGCGCTGAAATGTGCGCGCCGATCAGATAAAACGCACCCTGTTTCAGGATGACGTAGCCTTCCTTGATCTGCGCACGGTTGGCGCGGATCGCCTTGACTTCCCAGCCCACCAGCACCAGTCCGGCCTCGTAGCGCTCTTCAATGAAGTAATCGAAAAACGCTTTTTTGTTTTCAGCAATGGTCATCCGTACATTTTATCGCAGACGATGATGCAGGCTGTCCGTCGGATAAAATTCTGTTTCCAATTTGAAGTCCGACCATGCCACTCGTTCAAAAATCCGCTCTCGTTTCTCATTCGTCCGCGAAAATGTTTGCGCTCGTCGATGAGGTCGAGCGCTATCCGGAGTTTTTGCCGTGGTGCGGCGGCACGCGCGTGCTCACGCGCGACGCGTTAACGACGGTGGCGATGATTGAGATAAATTATCGCGGCATCCGCCAGGCTTTCACTACGGCGAACACCAAGCACGGCACTGGCAGTATGCAGATCGCGCTACAGGATGGCCCATTCGCAGCGCTCGACGGTGAGTGGCGTTTTACCACGCTTAATGACACAGCATGCAAGGTGGCGCTGCGCCTCGACTATTCGTTCGCCAACGCCGTGCTCGATACTGCTATTGGCCCCGTGTTCGGGATGATCGCCAACACCATGATCGAGCGATTCGTGGCGCGGGCGGATGCGCTGTACGGTGCGGCATGAGTAATATTGCACTGACGATTGCCTATGCGACACCGGATGCGCAACAAGAGATCGCCGTCGTGGTGCCTGCAGGCACGACATTGCAACAAGCGCTGGCGTTACTCGCAACCGAAATTGCGACGACGCTGCATGCAGGTCAGTCGGTCGCAACCGGGGTGTGGGGAAAGGTTCGTCCGCCGCACTATCTGTTGCGGGACGGCGACCGGATTGAAATTTATCGCGCGCTGAAAGCAGACCCGAAACAGGCGCGGCGTGCGCGGATCAAGCCGAAAATACCGCGTGGCTAGTGCGCAGCGGCCGAGCCCCGCGGATTAACTCTTGCAAAAACCCGCAATGGATTTACGCGCCTTTGCGATTTCCGCCTCACGCGTTTCGTCGTTAAGATATTCTCTGTCGCCGGCGTCGTTGGTGCGCGTGATCGGTCGACCCGTTTCCAGAGTGCGAAGCGCTGCGCGCGCGTCGCTGCAGTTGGCGGCATCGATGGCGGCTTTTTCCTGATCTGCCGCGCTCTTCTTGGCCTTTTCGGCAACGTCGATTTTGCGTTTATCAAAATCCTTGGCGCGATCCTGTAGCGATTTTGTGGGCGCGGCGGTGGCCGCAGCGGCGGGTGCAGTATCAATTTTTTTCGCCTCGGTCTTGGTGGCACTGGCCGGCGGTGGCGTGTCGCTGTATTGAACCTTGCCGTCCTTGTCGACCCATTTGTAAACCTGTGCCGCGACCGTCGCCGTGGCTAATAAAATAGCCAGGGCAATAAATAGTTGGACGGGCGATTTCATTTTTTTCTCCTCACTACCATGTGTTGACGCTGATGCTGGCGTTCTTGATGATTTATTACCACGTGACTGGCGGCTTGGAAAGCTGCGCAATCGATTGTCCGCATAGCGCAATGGCTTCACGCGCATGCTGCAGCGTGACGACACTATCAAAACCTTTCGCGGCAGTGCGTGCGCGCTCAAGCTCGACCACGGCCGCCGTCCACAGTGCGCGTTTGATGCGCGCTTCGGTGACGCTTTGTTCGGCCGCTTTCAATGTCGTGTCCGCTTCGTCGGTGAGTGCGACAGGCTTAGGCGGTGGTATCGCGACAATGATCGCGACCGGAATTGGCGGCGGTTCCTGCACGGCGCATCCGACCAAAAAACCACCAAACAAAATGCAGGCGAACACCGATGTGCGCACGGCTGAACGTTGCGCCGGTGCGGCTTGAAATTGGGTGAAAAACAGTTTTATTGTCAACGGCTTAGCCTAAAAACTTCGACTCATTTCGCTAAGGTAGTCGTAAATGACTCATCCGTCAACCAAAACTGTCATATTTCGCGAGCGGAAACGGCTCGCGTATAATCTTGTATTTGTCGGAGTCCGAAACGTGAAACTCGTTAAAAAAGCCCTGACGTTTGATGATGTGCTGCTGGTTCCGGCACGCAGCCACGTGCATCCACGCGACGTTTTGCTCGCCACTCAACTCACCAAATCGATACGCCTTAACATCCCGCTGATTTCGGCTGCGATGGATACCGTCACCGAGTCGCGTTTGGCGATTGCGTTGGCGCAAGAGGGCGGCATCGGCATTGTCCACAAAAATTTATCCATCAAGGCGCAAGCGACCGAAGTGTCGAAGGTCAAGCGCTTCGAAAGCGGCGTGGTGAAAGACCCGCTGGTGGTGCCGCCGACGATGCTGGTGCGCGACGTGATTCAGCTGCAGCGACAGCACGGTATCTCAGGGCTCCCGGTGGTCGAGGATGGAAAAATTGTCGGCATCGTCACCAATCGCGATATCCGTTTTGAGACCAATCTCAATCAGCCCGTCAGCAACATCATGACGCCACGCGAGCGCCTCGTGACGGTGAAGGAAGGCGCGACGCTCGATCAGGCGCAGGCCTTGCTGCATAAATCGCGACTCGAACGATTGCTGGTGGTGCGAGACACATTCGAGTTGGCTGGCCTGATTACGGTGAAAGATATTCAGAAAGCGAAAGACCATCCAGACGCGTGTAAAGATGACATGGGTCGCTTGCGTGTCGGTGCTGGCATCGGCGTGGGTGGCGACAATCTGGAACGTGCCGCCGCGTTGATCGAGGCGGGAGTCGATTGCCTCGTGGTCGACAGCTCGCACGGCCACGCGCAGGGCGTGCTCGACATGGTGAAAGCGGTGAAAGTGAAGTACCCGAATGTGCAAGTGATTGGCGGTAACGTCGCCACCGCCGACGGCGCGAAGGCAATGGCGGATCACGGCGCCGATTGCGTAAAAATCGGCGTCGGCCCCGGCTCAATCTGCACCACCCGCATCGTCACCGGTGTTGGCATGCCGCAGATCACCGCTGTTGCCGATGCGGCGGGCGCGCTGGCGGCCATGGGCATCCCTTGCATCGCCGATGGCGGCATTCGCTACTCGGGTGACGTCGCCAAAGCCATCGCGGCCGGTGCCTCGGCCGTCATGATGGGCAGCATGTTTGCAGGCACCGATGAGGCACCGGGAGAGATCGAATTGTTCCAGGGCCGCTCGTATAAAAGTTATCGCGGCATGGGCTCGCTCGGCGCGATGCAGAAAGGCTCGAGCGATCGCTATTTTCAGGAAAATATCAGCAATGCCGACAAGCTCGTGCCAGAAGGTGTCGAAGGTCGCGTCCCGTATAAAGGGCCGGTCACCACCATCATTCATCAATTGATGGGCGGCGTCCGCGCCTCGATGGGCCTGGTCGGTTGTCCGACCGTGGAGGAATTCCGCACCCAGGCCACGTTCGTCGAAATCACCGCAGCCGGCATGCGCGAGAGTCACGTGCATGATGTGCAAATGACGAAAGAAGCGCCTAACTATCGGGTGGATTAGACCGCCCGGCGCATGAAAGTTTTTGGCTCACTCAGGCATCCGGTTGTGGCAAAAGTATTGGAGAAAAATTTTGGAAAGTAATACCGCGAGCAACGTCGCTGCAGTGTCCGACACCAAGGCGTCCGCACCCACGGCAAAATCAGGTGGCCTGAATTTCGTTCTCATCTGCGTGTTCATCGACATGCTCGGTATCGGTCTCGCGATCCCGGTGCTGCCGATACTGGTCGGCGAATTTGTCGAGGGGCGCGATCTGCAAGCCTACTGGTACGGCATTCTTGCCACCGTTTTTGGCCTGCTGCAATTTCTGTTCATGCCGATCCTGGGCGCGATGAGCGATAAGGTTGGCCGCCGTCCGGTGCTGCTGTACTCGATGGTCGGCATGTTTTTTAATTTTCTCGCCACCGCGTGGGCACCGACGCTGCTGGCATTGTTTGTCGGCCGCGTGATCGGTGGCATGTCGGCGGCGAGCATGTCGGTGGCGAGTGCGTATGCGTCCGACGTATCGACGCCTGAAAATCGGGCAAAAAGTTTTGGCAAAATCGGTGCGGCATTCGGCATGGGCTTCATCATCGGGCCGATGCTCGGTGGCGTGCTCGGCAGCATCAATCTGCATTTGCCGTTCTATGTCGCGGCGGGGCTTTGCGCGGCGAATTTTATTTTCGGCTATTTCTTCGTGCCCGAATCGCTACCGAAAGAAAAACGCACAGCGTTTTCGTTGAAGCGCGCAAATCCATTTTCCTCGCTCGCGCGCCTGGCCACGCGGCCGGACATTCGCGGCCTCGTGGTGGTGTTTGCACTGGTGACATTTGCGCAGGTGATGCTGCAAACCACGTGGGTTTTGTATACCAATTTCCGATTTGGCTGGACGCCGCGCGACAACGGCATTTCGCTGTTTTTCGTTGGCCTCACCGCCGTGATCGTGCAGGCAGGCTTGCTGGGCTGGCTGATTAAACGCCTTGGCGAAGTGAAGGTATCGATGCTCGGTCTGGCATCAGGCGCGATCATTTATGTGGCGTACGGGCTCGCCACGCAGGGCTGGATGATGTACGTTTTCATTCTGTGCAATATGCTTTCCTTTGCCGCAGGCCCCGCCCTGCAATCGATCGTGTCGAAAGCGACCGACCCGCGCGAGCAGGGTGCACTGATGGGCTCGCTGCAGTCTTTAAGCAGTCTCGGCATCGTGCTGGTGCCGGTGATCAGCACCGGGCTGTTAGCCAAAGTCAGCCACCTGCCGACCAACGACTGGCGCATCGGATCCACCTTTTTTCTAAGCGCGATCATGCAGACGATTGCGCTGTTTATCGCGTGGCGATATTTTGCGACGCACCGAAATTCTAAAACCGCTGCGACCTAAACCATGGAACACACCACCGATAAAATCCTCATCCTCGATTTCGGCTCGCAAGTCACGCAGTTGATCGCGCGCCGCGTACGTGAAGCCGGTGTGTACTGCGAACTGCATCCGTTCGATATGCCTGACGCCGAGATCCGCGGCTTCAAGCCAAGCGGCATTATTCTTTCCGGCAGTCACGCCTCGGTGATCGAAGCGGATACCGCGCGTGCGCCGCAAATTGTCTTTGAACTCGGCGTGCCGGTGTTGGGCATCTGCTACGGCATGCAGACGATGGCGGCGCAATTGGGCGGCAAAGTGGAGAGCGGTTTGGTGCGCGAATTTGGCTACGCCGAAGTGCGCGCGCGTGGACATTCGAAGCTGCTCGAAGGCATTCAGGACCGCGCCAATGCAGACGGGCACGGCCTGCTTGATGTATGGATGTCGCACGGGGACAAAGTGGCCGTGCTGCCGCCGGGATTTACCGTCATCGCATCCAACGATTCGACACCGCTGGCCGCGATGGCGGACGAGTCGCGCGGTTTTTACGCCGTGCAATTTCATCCCGAAGTTACGCACACCAAGCAGGGCAGCGCGATTTATAAGCGCTTCGTGCGCGACATCTGCGGCTGCAAATCGAGTTGGAACATGCCCGATTACGTGCCGCAAGCCATCAACAACATTCGCGAACAGGTCGGTGACGAAGAGGTGATTCTGGGTTTGAGTGGTGGCGTCGATTCGAGCGTTGCCGCTGCGCTGATTCAAAAAGCGATTGGCGACAAACTCACCTGCGTGTTCGTCGATACCGGCTTGCTGCGCTTGAACGAGGGCCGCCAGGTGATGGAGATGTTCGGTGAGCATATGCACATGAAAATTATTCATGTTGATGCTGCTGACGAATTTCTTGGCCAGCTCAAAGGTGTCTCCGACCCCGAACAAAAACGCAAAATTATCGGTCGCGTATTCGTGGAAATTTTCCAGCGCGAAGCGGCGAAGTTGCCGTCCGCAAAATGGCTGGCACAGGGAACGATTTATCCAGACGTGATCGAGAGCGCCTCGGCGAAAACAAAAAAAGCCCACACGATTAAATCGCACCACAACGTCGGCGGATTGCCGGAGTCATTGCACCTGAAATTGCTGGAGCCGCTGCGCGAATTGTTCAAAGACGAAGTGCGCAACCTCGGTCTCGCGCTCGGCCTGCCGCGCGCGATGGTGTTTCGCCATCCCTTCCCAGGTCCCGGTTTGGGCGTGCGCATTCTCGGTGAAGTCACGCGCGAGGCAGCCGATTTGCTGCGACGTGCGGACGCGATTTTTATCGAAGAGCTGCGCGCGACCAAAGATGCCGATGGCATTAGCTGGTACGACAATGTCGCGCAAGCGTTCGCCGTCTATCTGCCGGTAAAAAGCGTCGGCGTGATGGGCGATGGCCGCACCTATGAAAACGTCGTTGCGCTACGCGCCGTGCAGACCACAGATTTTATGACCGCGCACTGGGCGGAGTTACCGTACTCGCTGCTCGCGAAAGTCTCGAATCGGATTATCAATGAAGTGCGGGGATTTAATCGCGTGGTGTATGACGTGAGCGGGAAACCGCCGGCCACGATTGAGTGGGAATAACGGTGTGAAGGATTCTGTGCGCAAAAATATTTCCTCCGGCGCGCCGTGGGAATCAATCGTTGGCTATTCCCGCGCGGTCAGAGTCGGCAATCACATCTGGGTCGCAGGCACCACCTCGACTGATGAAAATGGCAACGTGATCGGCGTCGGTGATGTCGCTGTGCAAACAAATTACGTCTTGCAGAAAATCGGTCGCGCATTGATCGAGGCGGATGCCACGTTTGCCGATGTCGTGCGTACCCGCATGTTTGTCACCGACATTTCGCAATGGGAAATCATCGGTCGTATACATGGTGAAATTTTTGGCTCAATTCGCCCTGCTTCAACGATGGTTGAAGTTGCCAAACTCGTTGAC
>JAYVXF010000034.1:0-2548 GCA_043793345.1 Betaproteobacteria bacterium
ATCCATCCGTTTCATTATGTATCGCTATTTCTGGGTCGAGACACTAGCACCGTATTTGACGACCCGCTCGCAATTACCTACCCTGACAGCGAGCATTCGACCGGCGAGAGTCGTTATGTCACATTCGGATTGTATTCGTCAGGACGAATACTCGTGGTTTCTCACAGCGAAATAAACAGTGGCATTAGAATTATCAGTGCACGTAAAACAGATCGGGCCGAAAGGAAAATCTATGAGCAAGGCTAAAACGACTGATCCACTCGATAGAAAATTTACCTTGGAAACCCTGCAAGGAAAGGGTGTTCGCGGGAAGTACTTCGTGAAAGTGAGCAAGGGCTCGAATGTTGTGAAGCTCGATCCTGAAATAGCGAAAGTGTTTACTAGCGCCGACGCGGTGAACGCAGCGCTTGCGTCGGTCATTGAGATATCCAAGCTCACAAAAATGCCGCAACGTGTGGTTAAGCGCAGGGTTGTTTGATCGCGAGATCAGCGCGTAGGTTGGGCTAGCTTCATCAGCCCAACACTGCCAATCATTTCGATCCAATTAAATTAATTCGCAGTTTAATGTTGGGCTGGTAAATCTAGCCCAACCTACTTGCTACGAACTGACCCCTTTAATTGCAGAAGGTCCCAAAAAATCAATGTTTTGCGTCAACCGATGAAAAATATCTCAATGAAAACTTGGATCCGTATCCTGTTTGCGCTCCATTTCCTGACATTCGCGCAATTTTCACGATCTGCACAGACCGATGCTGACGCACTGACCGCAGCAGCTGGTAGAGGCGATCTCGCCAGAGTAGAAAGCCTGCTTTCTCGCGGCGTCAAAATCGATACGCCGGACTACCTCGGGTGGACACCCCTCTACCACACAATGATTGACGGCCATACAAAGATGGTTCAAAAACTACTGGATTCCGGCGCGAATGTCAATGCTCGAAACCGTGATGGAGCTACGCCGTTGTTTGTTGTTGCCGACGGACGGATTGACCTGGCCGAGATGCTGCTTGCCAAGGGCGCCAATATCAATGCTTCAAATGAATTTGGCCAAACGCCGTTGATGTGGATTATTCAAGGCAGTCGAAAAGAGGATGTAGCTCTCTGGTTGATTTCAAAAGGTGCCAATGTCAACGCGCGAACCTCAAAGGGCGAGACCGCGTTGCACGTTGCCAGCGAATTCGGACGCAAGATGGTGGTAAAGGCCTTGCTGGAACGCAAAGCCGAGGTCAATGCGCGGCGCGCCAACATCATCCATGATCAGGAAGCACCCCTGCATATTGCGGTCGAAAAAAACAATATGGATATTGCACTCCTGCTGCTTGCCGCAGGCGCGGATATCAACGCGGCTGACAGTAAAGGGATCACGCCCTTGATACAGGCCATCTACAAAGAGCATCTGCCGCTCGCTGAAATGCTTATCAAGAAGGGGGCTGACGTGAATCGGCGCTCAAAGAGCGGCGAGACCGCCTTGCACCCGGCGACCTACCACGGTAATTTAGCCATCGTCAAGCAGTTGTTGATGAAGGGGGCAGATGTCAATGTGGAAGCCGATGGGTACAGCCCCATCGATGGGGCGATGCAATATTCAAAAACCGACATTGCTGCATTTCTGAAGAGCAAGGGTGCCATAGTGGAATCGTACCGGTGTACTTCTTCTCAAAACGGCGGAACTAGGACTGTTTCCCGACACGGTCCGTGCCCATCACCCACGGATCAGCGCGATCTGATACCCCCGAGATCAACAGTTAAGGTGCAGGAAGCTCCCGTCGCTAAGACCGCAGCCGAAGAGGTTCAGCCGCGAAACGCGCAACCGCGCGCGTGGATCCGCTGCACCTCGCCCGACGGTAAGTCCAGCACCATACAGCGCGGTGGAAAATGTGCTTCACCAACCGACACCCAGACAGCTGAGCAAGCAACACAGCCCATCCTGCCACGGTCACCACAAAATACGCAAATCATCCGCTGCACGTCCCCCGACGGACGCGTCAGTATTCAACGAGGAAACTGTGAGTCGACAGCTGACACACAACAATTACTGCCTCGTTGAAACCCCGGTTCGCACACGTATTCACACAGCAACTAAGACGGTTGTCGCCGACGTCAAACGGACCCATTTGCAACACCAAATGCTGGACGGTCTGATGCAAGGCGCAGACCGCGATCTGGTCAAGATCTGGCAAAAGATGAATGCGCCACGCTTTGACAACATCATGCTCAAGACCAAAACGGTAGGCGCACGCGCCTTGCCCGTGAAATAATAGGGGACAGCAACTGTCTTGATTTCATGCCGACATTGCAGCAGTTTTCCACCTGACCACATGACGAGGTTCAGGGTCAGAGGTTCAGGGTCAAGAGGTTAAGGGTCAGGTCGGTCAAGAACAGGGCAAAAGGGGTCAGCGTTAATTGTTTTGTGAAACTATTCACCCTGAATCCAAGAAGATTTAGGAAGATTTAGGTAGAGTAGAAAACAGGCTGTCACCTGCCCTCCCTCATCAAACCGTGCATGCGGTTTTCCCGCACACGGCTTTCCGATGTTCTTCATGCCGAGGCA
>JAYVXF010000035.1:0-24445 GCA_043793345.1 Betaproteobacteria bacterium
CTCGTGGGTAAAACCGTCCGGACGCGCGAGCCGGGGCAGCACCCCGCGACCCGCACGTTTCAGGCTTTTCGGATTTTCATCAATCAAGAGCTTGAAGAAATAACGCAGGTATTGCCGCAGGCTGTTGACAGCTTGCGGACTGGAGGCAGGCTGGTGGTGATTGCGTTTCACTCTTTGGAAGACCGGATCGTCAAGCGTTTCATGCAAAACGCGGCGAAGGCGGATCACCTTCCTTCAAAATTGCCGATCCGCGCCAATGAAGTCAACGACGCGACGCTCGTCATCATCGGTAAGCCGGTGAAGCCGACCGATGCCGAAATCGCCGCAAATCCACGCGCCCGCTCGGCCATCATGCGCATCGCGGAAAAATTGTGACCAGATTAAATACCTTGCTGTTGCTGGTGTTGATCGGCTGCGCGCTGTCGGTGGTGACATCGCAACACAGGGCACGCAAATTTTTTATCGAGCTGCAAGTCGAGCAGGAATCGGAACGCAAACTCGATAGCGAGTGGCGCGAGTTGCAAATCGAATCGCAAACGCAAGGTGCGGGCCGGCGCATCGAGCAAAAAGCCGCGCGCGAATTGGGCATGGGCCAGCCGGACGCAAAAAAAACCGTGATCGTGGTGTTGGACGGAAGCGCAGCCACCACGTCCGGCGCGAAGACGGTTCCAGACAAATGAACCATTCATCCAATCGTCTGGAGCCGAATCTGCGCCTGAAACTCGAGGGCTGGCGCTCGCGGGTGGTGCTGTTGCTGTGCCTCGGCGGGTTCGCAATTCTTTTTGGCCGCGCATTTTATTTGCAGGGCCTCAACAACGATTTTTTGCAAGCCAAGGGCGAAGCGCGTTTCGTGCGCGTCGTCGACATGCCCGCCTCGCGCGGTGCGGTGATGGATCGCCACGGCAAAGCGCTGGCAATTTCCACACCGGTGGAATCGATCTGGGCGAGTCCGTCAGACATCGAAGCCGATGCACCGCAAATAGCCAAGCTCGCGTTGGCTCTCGGCATGGATCGCAAACAGCTCGCCGCGCGCGTGGCCGATAGCGACAAAAATTTCGTCTGGCTAAAACGCCAGTTATCGCCCGAGCAGGCGGCGCGGGTGATGGCGCTAAAAATTCCCGGTGTGTTTCAACAGCGCGAATTCCGTCGCTACTATCCGTCGGGCGACGTCACCGCGCACGTCATCGGTTTTACCGGCTTGGACGATCAGGGTCAGGAAGGCATTGAGCTTGCGCAACAGGCGATGCTTTCCGGGGTCACGGGACAGAAGCGCGTGATCAAGGATCGCAAGGGCCGTATCGTCGAGGACATCGAAAATCTGAAAGCGCCGCGCGAAGGCAAGCCGCTAAACTTATCAATCGACGAGCGCTTTCAAAATCTCGCCCATCGCGAATTGAAGACGGCTGTTGAAGCCAACAACGCCAAGGGTGGCGCGCTGGTGATGCTCGACGCAAAAACCGGTGAAATTTTGGCGCTCGTCAACCAGCCCGATTTCAATCCGAACAACCGCGTCAACGTGCAACCGAAACAGATGCGCAACCGCAGCATCACCGATGTGTTCGAGCCGGGTTCCACGTTCAAACCATTCGCGGTGTCGGCGGCACTCGAAGCCGGCATTGTCAAGCCCGAGACCATCATCACCACCGGCCCTGGCCTGACCATTGGCGCCAAAACGATTACCGATTTGCCGCATCGCTCTGTGCAACTAAGCGTGGCCGAAATCATCCAGAAGTCGAGCAACATCGGCACCGCAAAAATTGCGCTGCAATTGCCGTCCGAGACGCTGTGGAATTTGTACAACGATCTTGGTTTTGGCGTCGCGCCCAAAACCGGATTCCCGGGTGAAGCCACCGGTCGCTTGCGTGCCGTTAAAAACTGGAAACCGATCGAGCAGGCGACGATGGGTTATGGCTACGGCATATCAGTGAGTGCAATTCAATTGGCGCGCGCATACACCATATTCACCAATGATGGCGTGTTGCTGCCGGTGACTTTTTTGAAGCGCGACGGCGACGTGATCGGCAAACAAATCATCTCGCTTAAGGTCGCCAGAACGATGGCGAAGATGCTTGAAACCGTCACCGAGCAGGGCGGCACGGCAACCAAGGGACGGGTGCCGGGTTTTCGTGTCGCCGGCAAAACCGGCACTGCCGAAAAACTCGTCGATGGTCGCTACACAGAAAATTTTTATGTTTCTTCATTTGTCGGCTATGGCCCCGTGACGAGTCCGCGCTACATCATTGTCGTGATGATTGACCAGCCGTCCGCCGGCAAACATTTTGGTGGCGATGTGGCGGCACCGGTATTTTCGAATGTGATGTCGCAGGCGTTGCGCATGTCCGGCGTAGTGCCGGATGCAGAAAGCATGCGCGAAGCAAGTGCGCCGGCGGTGACCAGCGTGAAGGAGCGCGGTTGACGATGGTTGCACCGGCCATGCTCGCATCCGGTTTCACGCCGATGGCGTTGGCAAATGCGCTGGCAGCCTTGCCTGCGCAAATTGTTGACTTGACCGCCAATAGCCGCGAAGCCAAACGCGGCGCGGCGTTCCTGGCCTATCGTGGTGCGGCACGGGATGGGCGCGACTTCATTGCCGATGCCATTGCGCGCGGCGTATCTGCAGTCTTGTACGACCCGGAAAACTTCACGTGGAACGACGACTGGAAAGTGCCAAGGCTCGCTGTGCCCGCGTTGAAAATTCACGCCAGCAAAATTGCCGGACTCATCTACGACAATCCATCGGACGCGCTATGGATGACCGGCGTGACCGGCACCAATGGAAAAACGTCGGTCGCACAGTGGATCGCGCAAGGGCTCGAGCGTGCGGGAAAAAAATCGGCCGTGCTTGGCACCATCGGTAACGGCATGGTGGGGCACCTCGAATCATCGGAGACCACCACACCCGATGCAGTCGCCTTGCAACGTAGTTTGCGCGATTATTTGAAACTGGGCGCCGTCACGTGTGCGATGGAAGTGTCCAGCCACGGCCTCGATCAGGGTCGCGTCGCGGATATTAAATACGATGTCGCCGTGTTCACCAATCTCACCCGCGATCATCTGGATTATCACGGCACGATGGAGAACTACGGCGAAGCGAAGGCGAAGTTGTTTGGCCAACGCGGATTGAAACACGCCATCATCAATGCCGACGACGCGTTCGGTCAGCAAATAATTCAGCGCCTCACAGCCAGCGGCAGCAGCAATCTCAACCTCATCCGCACCAGCACCAGACAAAATGGCCAGCATGCTGATTTGGTTGCTGCGCAGTTGTCGGTTTCGGCAGCGGGTCTCGCCTTCGAGATCGGTGGCAAATTTGGTCGCGCGAGTGTCGAGTCCGACATCCTCGGCGCGTTCAATGTGTCCAATCTGCTATTGGTGATCGCCGCGCTGATGGTCAGCGGTGTATCGCTGGAAGAAGCCGCCGCAATCGCGTGCAAATTGCCGCCGGTGCCGGGACGCATGCAAACGGTACGCACATCAGACCGGCGTAAGCCGCTGGTCGTGGTCGATTACGCGCACACGCCCGACGCGCTCGAGAAAGCGCTGTCGACGCTGGCGGCAATCGTGCCGGAAAATGGCCGGCTGATTTCGGTGTTCGGTTGCGGAGGTGATCGCGATCGCGGCAAGCGGTCGCAGATGGGCGGCATCTCGGCGCGCTATGCTGATTTGTCGATTGTCACGTCGGATAATCCGCGCACGGAAAATCCGCAAGGCATCATCACCGATATTGAAACCGGCATGAAGGGCGCGGCTTACAAATCGATTGCCGATCGACAGCAGGCGATTTTTGAAGCGCTCAACGATGCCAGAACCGGTGACATCGTCGTGATTGCCGGCAAAGGCCACGAGGATTATCAGATCGTCGGCGAGAGCAAACATCACTTCAGCGACGTAGAGGTCGCCGAAGAGGCACTGGCCGCGTGGCACGGAGCGGACAAATGAGCGCGGGATTTTCGATGCGGCTGATTGAAATCACCCGTATTCTCAACGCGAGCCAGCATGGTGTATCGGCCGAAGATCCCCTATTGACGGGCGTCTCCACTGATTCACGCTCTGTGAAAGCAGGTGAATTGTTCGTTGCGCTCAGCGGCGAAAAATTCGATGGTCACGCATTTGTCGCGCGCGCGGCTGAACGCGGTGCAACAGCCGCGTTGGTGTCGCGCGTCATTGCCGAGGCAACATTGCCGCAAATTCTGGTCACCGATACGCGGCAAGCCTTGGGTCGCTTGGCGCAGGATTGGCGGCAGCGGTTTCAGACTCCGGTGCTGGCGCTGACCGGCAGTAACGGCAAAACCACGGTGAAAGAAATGCTGCGCGCCATTCTGGTCGCGCACCTGGGCAACCCAGACGCGGTACTCGCCACTGCCGGCAATTTGAACAACGACATCGGCGTGCCGCAAATGATGTTGCGTCTGAATGCAAATCACCAGACGGCAATTTTTGAGCTGGGCATGAACCACCTCAATGAGATCGACTACCTGACGCGACTGGTCGAGCCTGATGTCGCACTGGTGATCATGGCGGGCACTGCGCATATCGGCGAGCTCGGCAGCCGTGAAGCGATTGCTCAGGCCAAAGGCGAAATTTTTGCCGGCCTCAAAGCCGACGGCATCGCGGTCATCAACATGCACGACCGCTTCGGCACCTATTGGCAAAAGTTGGCGGGTGGGCATCGCGTGATTGGCTTTGGTATCAGTGAGCAAGATGAAGTGATTGGAAAATTCGGCGTTGACAAGGAAGGTGCGCTATCGATCTGCTATCAGGGCAATGCGATCAGCGTGCAACTACAGGTATTGGGGAATCACAACCAGCGCAACGCACTAGCCGCGGCTGCCGGCGCCTTCGCGTTGGGCGTGCCGCTGGCTGCAATCAAGGTCGGTCTCGAATCATTCGAAGGCGTTGCCGGACGATTGCAAACTTACCGTGGCCACAATTCGGCCACCATCATCGACGACACTTACAACGCCAATCCCGACTCGGTCAAAGCCGCCATCGCTGTCCTCGCCAAATTTCCGCCGCCGCGCATCCTCGTCTTGGGTGACATGGGTGAACTCGGTGCGAGTGCTGCAGAAATGCACGCCGATGTTGGAACAGTCGCACGCGATGCCGGCATCGATTCTTTCTGCGCAACCGGTGACTTGATGCAGGGTGCGGTGCACGCGTTCGGCAAAGGCGGCGAACACTTTCAGGAAATTGATTTGTTGGTCAACGCGATCAAGCCGCGCCTGACCGCCGGTACGCACGTGCTGGTGAAAGGCTCGCGCTTCATGAAGATGGAGCGTGTGGTCGCGCAACTAGTGCCCAATTTTCACGGAGCTATTCACTAAATGCTGCTAGAACTTTTCCAATGGCTCGCCAAGGATTTCCGCGTGTTCAGCGTGTTCCAGTACATCACGCTGCGGACCGTGCTCGCGGCACTCACGGCACTGGCCATTTCTTTCATCATCGGGCCATGGATGATTCGTAAACTCACGGCATTAAAAATTGGCCAGTCGATTCGCGATGACGGACCACAAACGCATTTAGTCAAAGCCGGTACGCCGACGATGGGTGGCGCGCTTATTCTCGCGGCGGTGGCGGTGACCACGCTGCTGTGGGGTGATCTTGAAAACCGTTACGTGTGGGCATGCCTGGTGACGACCATCGGCTTTGGTGCGATTGGCTGGATCGATGATTACCGCAAGGTGGTGTTCAAAAATCCGAAAGGGTTGTCAGCGCGCGCAAAATTTTTCTGGCAGACGGTGATCGCGGTGCTGGCACTATCGTACCTGGCCTATCGCACCAATCTGCCGCAACAGACTGACCTGATCGTGCCGTTTTTCAAAACCGTGGCGATCCCGCTTGGCACTTTCGGCTTTATTGTGCTCGGCTGGTTTGTGGTGGTCGGCTTCTCGAACGCGGTAAATCTCACCGATGGACTCGACGGTCTCGCCATCATGCCGACGGTGATGGTCGCGTCAGCACTCGCCATCTTTGCCTACGTCGCCGGCAATAAAGTCTTCGCCAATTATCTCGGCGTGCCGCACATCGCCGGCGCCGGTGAGCTGGCGATTTTTTGCGGCGCGATTGCCGGTGCGGGCCTGGCCTTTCTCTGGTTCAACGCGTATCCGGCGGAAGTTTTCATGGGCGACGTGGGCGCGTTGGCGCTCGGTGGTGCGCTAGGGCTGGTCGCGGTGGTCTGTCGGCAAGAGGTCGTGCTCATCATCATGGGCGGCGTGTTCGTGGTGGAGACGCTGTCGGTGATGATCCAGGTGGCGAGCTTCAAGCTCACCGGTAAACGTGTTTTCCGGATGGCACCGCTGCATCACCACTACGAATTAAAAGGCTGGAAAGAGAACCAAGTCGTCGTGCGGTTTTGGATCATCACCATGATGCTGGTGTTGTTTGGGCTGTCTACGTTGAAGTTGAGATGAAAAAAGTCGACGGACAATTTTCCCCACACGTCCTTCCCGCGAAGGCGGGAATCCAAGTTCGTTCAAAACGCTTGGATTCCCGCCTTCGCGGAAATGACGGCATTGAAAATTTCAAGACATTAAACACTAGCACTGGCGCACCGTTTCAGCCATTTATGCTCGGAACGCCGCACCAGTGCTTGATTTACATCACTTTATGCTAAGCGATGGAACACGGAGGTGAACTTTCATGACAAACGCATTCTTGTTCTTGGCGCGGGCGACACCGGACGATCCGTCGTCGACTACTTCGACCGATTGGGTGCTCGTGTGCGAGTCGCCGACAGCCGCACCGAACCGCCTGGTGCCAATCAACTTCGCGCCCGACACCCTTCAATCGAGCTC
The DNA here is from genome assembly GCA_043793345.1 of Betaproteobacteria bacterium. Classification (GTDB taxonomy): domain Bacteria; phylum Pseudomonadota; class Gammaproteobacteria; order Burkholderiales; family Usitatibacteraceae; genus UKL13-2. The sequence goes on from JAYVXF010000035.1 coordinate 6,795, forward strand.
GTCACCGGTGCCTTCAGCGATGCCCTCTTTGGCGACGCCGAATTCGTTGTTGCAAGCCCGGGCGTGGCCGTTGCGGGGCCCGCGTGTGATCCGGCCATCGCGCGGGCGGTCGCTCAAGGCAAAACTTTTATTGGGGACATCGAGCTTTTCGCGCGGGAACAAAACGAAATAAATGGGAAGAAACCAACCGTGATCGGCATCACCGGCTCCAATGGCAAATCCACCGTGACCGCAATGGCGGGCGCGATGTGTCGCGCGGCGGGATTGAAAACAGTGGTCGCGGGCAACATCGGCTTGCCGGTACTGGATGCGCTGCATGATGCGCAAAAAAACGGCGCGCCGGATGTGTACGTGATCGAGCTATCCAGCTTCCAATTGGAAACCACACACACCTTGCACCTCGATGCGGCAACCATGCTGAATCTGTCGCAGGATCATCTGGATCGCTATCGGTCGATGAAAGATTACGCGATCGCCAAGCAAAGAATTTTCACACATGCCGCGCATCAGGTTCTCAATCGCGAGGACAGTGCGAGTATGCAAATGCGCGACGAAAAAATATCCTGCAGCACATTTGGACTTGATGCTGCTGCGAACGCACAGGATTTTGGCATTGAAGACGGTGCGCTGCGCGAAGGCCGCCAGCAATTGATGCCGCTCGCCGACATGCCGATTGCCGGATTGCACAACGCCGCGAACGCGCTCGCCGCATTTGCCTTGTGTCGCGCCATTGGTGCGGACGCAGAAAAACTGGCGGAAGGTTTACGCCAATTCAAAGGCCTGCCACATCGTCTGCAAAATGTCGGCGTCATTAACGGCGTGACTTTCTTCGATGATTCAAAAGGTACCAACGTCGGCTCAACCGTTGCCGCACTCAATGGCATGACGGTGCCTGCCGTGTTGATCGCAGGCGGCATTGGCAAGGAGCAGGATTTCTCGCCACTCGCCGAGCCGGTACGAAAGCGCGCCCGCGCCGTGGTGCTGATCGGCAAAGACGCACGCACGATTGAATCGGCCATCACCTCCGCCCGCATCGACTGCGTGCACGCCGCCACAATGATGGATGCCGTGGAGAAAGCCTATGCATGCGCCTCTTCGGGCGATGCCGTACTGCTGTCGCCAGCGTGTTCGAGCTTTGACATGTTCAAAAACTATAACCATCGCGGCGAAGTATTCGCCGAATGCGTACGCGCTCTAAAACTAAAACTCGACGCAAATATCGGGGGCAGCAATGCTCTATAGCCCAACCCTGCCGCGTGCCGAGCTCGACATGACACTGTTCTGGAGCGTGGTGTTGCTGTTGTCGCTTGGGCTGGTGATGGTCTATTCCTCGTCGATTGCGATGTCGGAGGCCGAGAAGATGACCGGCTATCGCATGCATTATTTTCTGATGCGCCACGCGATTTATCTGCTGGTCGGTGTGGTGGCGGCGTTCGTTGCTTTCCAGATGCCGATTGCGCTTTGGCAGCGGCTCGCGCTACCGCTGTTCATCGTTGGCGGATTGATGCTGGTACTGGTGCTGATTCCGGGCGTCGGCCGTGAAGTGAACGGTTCGCGCCGCTGGATTTCCCTGGGCTTCATGACCATGCAGCCGTCGGAATTGATGAAGTTTTTTGTGGTGTTGTATGCGGCCGATTACACCGTGCGCAAAGCCGCGTTCATGCACGATTTCAAAAAGGGCTTCCTGCCGATGCTGGCGGTGATGGTGTTCACCGGTGCCATGTTGCTGCGTCAACCCGACTTCGGCGCGTTGGTGGTCATCACGGCAATTGCGATGGCGGTGCTATTTTTGGGCGGATTGAACTGGCGGGTGTTTGCCGGGCTGATCGTGCTGCTGGCCGTTGCGTTTGTGGTGCTGATTATTTCTTCGCCGTATCGTTTGCAGCGCATCGTCGGTTTCATGGATCCGTGGGCGGACGCGTTTGGCAAAGGCTATCAGCTTTCGCATTCGCTGATCGCCTTTGGTCGTGGCGAATGGCTTGGCGTGGGCCTCGGCGGCAGCGTGGAAAAACTTTTCTACCTGCCGGAAGCGCATACCGATTTTCTGCTGGCGGTGATTGCCGAAGAGCTTGGCTTCGTCGGTGTCGCCGTCGTGCTGGCGCTATTCGTGTTGCTGATTTATCGCGCGTTCGCCGTCGGCCGTGAAGCGATGATGCGCGAAAAATATTTTCCCGCGTTGGTCGCGCAAGGCATCGGCGTGTGGCTGTCGGCGCAGGCGTTCATCAACATGGGCGTGAACATGGGCGTGTTGCCGACCAAGGGTCTTACCTTGCCGTTTCTGTCTTACGGCGGCACGGGCATCGTGGTGAATTGCATCGCGGTGGCGGTGCTGCTGCGAATCGACGCAGAGAATCGCGCCGGTTCAGGCTCCGCTGCAAAAGGAGCGGGCAGAGTTGCCAACAAGGGTGTTGCACGCGGATGAAACGCACCGCACTCATCATGGCCGCCGGCACCGGTGGGCATATTTATCCGGGCCTTGCGATTGCTGAAGTGCTGGTTGCGCGCGGCTGGGCGATTGTATGGCTCGCAACCCCGGCCGGCATGGAGCATCAATTGGTCGGCAAAGTTGGCTACCAAATTGAAGTCGTCAATATGTCGGGGGTGCGCAGCAAAGGTCTCTTTGCATGGGCGTTGCTGCCGCTGGTGTTGCTGCGTGCGTTCTGGCAATCGCTGTCGGTGATTCGCCGCGTGCGTCCTGATGTGGTGGTGTCGATGGGCGGCTATATCGCCTTCCCCGGCGGCATGATGGCGGCGTTGCTGGGTAAGCCGCTGGTGGTGTTCGAACCGGGCGCGCATGCGGGCTTAACCAGTCGCGCGCTGGCGTTGGTTGCGGACGCCGTGCTGGTGGGATTTCCGGACGCGTTTAATACCGTACCGAAAAACGCCGTTGCACGCATGCTGCCGAAACCAAAACACGTCAAGTGGTTCGGCACGCCGGTTCGTGCCGAGATTGCCAATGTCGCCGCACCTGCTGCGCGTTTCCAACATCGCAGCGGGCCGCTTCGTCTGCTCGTGGTTGGTGGCAGTCTCGGTGCCAAGACGCTGAACGATCTCGTCGTCGCAGCACTTGCTTTGACGCCGTCGCAAGAACGTCCCGAGGTGATTCACCAATCAGGCGAAAAGAATTTTGCTGAGTTAGAGAGCGCATATCGCAAAGCCAATGTCGATGCACGTGTGATCCCGTTCATCGACGACATGGCAGAAAAACTTGGCTGGTGCGACGTGATGCTGTGTCGCTCAGGTGCAATTACCGTCGCCGAACTTGCCGTGGCGGGTGTGGCGAGCCTGTTGGTACCGCTGCCATTCTTTGTCGCCGAGGAGCAGGACGCCAACGCCAGATTTCTCGCCGATAGAAACGCAGGCGTATTGCTGAAGCAGCTAGCAACCACACCGCAATCGCTGGCCGCGATTTTGAAAAATCTCACGCGTGAAAAATTGCTGGCAATGGCAATGATCGCGCGATCACTAGGAAAACCGGATGCAACCAGGCACTGTGCCGACGCGTGTGCCGCGCTGGTGGGCACTTGATGATGCGCAAGGCGGCTCCCCTCTCCCCCAGCCCCTCTACTTCGCTTCAAGTGTGCCCTTGTCCCGCTTGCGGGAGAGGGTGGCCGACAGGCCGGGAGAGGGCATCTCGGCAAATCCACGCTGCCATAGATAGAAAGCGGTTTACGATTCATGAAACATAAAGTTAAACACCTCCACTTCATCGGCATTGGCGGATCCGGCATGTCCGGCATCGCCGAGGTGTTGATCAATCTCGGCTACACCGTCGGTGGCTCCGACTTAAGCGAGACCGCCGTGGTGCGGCGCTTGAAATCGCTAGGCGCAAAAGTGTTGATCGGCCATGCCGCCGCCAATATCGCGGGCGCCGATGTGGTGGTGATTTCGAGCGCCGTGAAAGCCGACAACCCCGAAGTCGTCGCCGCCGTTGCCGCCCGCGTGCCGGTGGTGCCGCGCGCGATGATGCTGGCCGAGCTGATGCGCTTCAAACAGGGCATCGCGATTGCCGGCACGCATGGCAAAACCACCACCACGTCGCTGATTGCGCATGTGCTCGGCGAGGCGGGACTCGATCCGACCTGCGTGATCGGTGGGCGCTTGAATTCGATAGGCACCAACGCGCGCCTGGGTAGTGGCGAATTTTTGGTGGCCGAAGCGGACGAGTCGGATGCGTCGTTTCTGTATCTGCAGCCAATCATGGCGGTCGTCACCAATATCGATCACGACCACATGGATACCTACGAGCACGATTTCGAAAAATTGAAGTCCGCCTTTGTGGAATTTCTGGAGCATCTGCCGTTTTACGGTCTCGCGGTGTTGTGTGTGGATGACGCAAATGTGCGCGACATTCTGCCGCGCCTGAGTAAGCCGGTGCGTACCTACGGAACCGTTGCCGACGCGGAGCTGCGCGCGGTGAATGTGATTGCTGCAAACGGCAAAATGAAATTCACCGCCGTCAACGCACACGACCGCAGCGTGCTCGATGTGGAATTGAATCTCGCTGGCGCACACAACGTGTTGAATGCGTTATCGGCGATTGCAATTGCCCGCGAAATCGGTATATCGGACGCCGATATTGCACGCGGCCTCAATACCTTCACCGGCGTCGGACGGCGCTTCCAGCGATACGGCGATATCGCGATTGCCTCAGGTGGCGCGTTCACATTGATCGACGACTACGGCCATCATCCAGTCGAGATGGCCGCCGTGCTTGCCGCTGCGCGCGGCGCATTTCCCGGCAAACGCATCGTGCTTGCGTTTCAGCCGCACCGCTACACGCGCACCCGCGATTTGTTCGAAGACTTCGTGAAGGTCATGTCGACGGTCGACGAATTGATTTTGGCCGACGTCTATCCGGCCGGTGAAGCGCCGATCGTCGCCGCCGATGGCCGCGCGCTTGCGCGTGCATTGCGCGTGGCCGGAAAAGTGGAGCCGCTGTTTGTGGAGACGGCGAATGAAATTCCCGGCGCGGTGTTGAGCCGCGTGCGCGATGGCGATGTGGTGATCACGATGGGTGCGGGCTCGGTCGGTGGCGTTGCGCCGTCGCTCGCGGGTGTCGGGAGCGGTGAATGAATATGAGCGAGTCAGCGAAATTTGGCGCAACGATGCACGATGAGATTCGCGGTGAACTCAAACGCGACGAGCCGATGTCGCGGCACGTCTCGTGGCGGGCGGGCGGGCGGGCGAAACAATTTTTCAAGCCCGCTGATGTTGCCGACTTGCAGTTATTTTTGCCGACGCTGCCGAGTGACGAATCGATAATGTTCGTGGGTCTGGGCAGTAATCTTTTGGTCAGGGGCGACGAAAATGCGGGCGGCTTCGACGGCACCGTGATATTGACGACGCCGATGCTGCACGGCATCGCGCTCGATGCGCATGATCCCGCGATCGTTTGCGCAGGGGCAGGTGTGGCGTCGCCGCACGTTGCGAAATTCGCTGCAAAAAATCACCTTGGCAGTGCCGAGTGGCTGGCCGGTGTGCCCGGCACTATCGGTGGTGCGCTGGCGATGAATGCAGGCTGCTACGGCACCGAGACGTGGCAGCAGATTGTCGATTGCACGACGATTGATCGCGATGGTGCGCTGCACACCCGCACGTCGGCGGATTTTGAAATTGGCTATCGCCACGTCTCGTCGAAAATCCCCCCCAGCCCCCCTTTTGCAAAGGGGGGAGACCAAGAGTGGTTTGTCGCCGCGCGGTTTCGTTTTACGCCGGGCGATGCTGGTGTAGCACAAGCGCGCATCAAGGAATTGCTGGCCAAACGGATGGCGTCGCAGCCGCTCGATAAACCCAACGCGGGTTCAACATTCCGCAATCCGCCTGGTGACTTTGCGGCGCGACTGATCGAATCGTGCGGATTGAAAGGCCACACGATTGGTGGCGCACAGGTATCGATGAAGCACGCCAATTTCATCATCAACACGGGCGACGCCACTGCGGCCGATATTGAAAACATGATCGCGCATATGCAGGCGACGGTGAAGGCTGCGACTGGCGTGGAGTTGGTGCGGGAAGTGAAGATTGTTGGGGAGGCGGCGTGAAGATTCCACCACAACGCAAATGTGCGTTGAACAATCATGTAGGTCAAGCGTCGGCGGGGCTTTTCAGCCATTTATGGCCTGATGGCCGCACCAGTACTGGAGTTTCACATTGAGTGTTGACGACAAAAAACTCGGCCGCGTCGCCGTCCTCATGGGCGGGCCCAGCGCTGAACGCGAGATCTCGCTATTGTCCGGCAACGGTGTGCTGGCTGCTTTGCGCGAGAAGGACGTCGATGCGCATGCCTTCGATCCGCTTGTGCATTCGCTATTCGATTTGCCGCGCGAAAAATTTGATCGCGTGTTCATCGCACTGCATGGCCGCTTCGGCGAAGACGGCACGGTGCAAGGTGTGTTGGAAACGATGAAGATCCCGTACACCGGTAGTGGCGTGATGGGCTCGGCAATCGCGATGGACAAATGGCGTACCAAGCTCATCTGGCAAGCCGCTGGCATCCCCACGCCGAGATATAAATTGCTCACCGCCGGCAGCGACTGGGTGAAGGTCGTTGCAGCATTAAAACTGCCGCTGATCGTGAAGCCGGCGCGTGAAGGCTCCAGCATCGGCATCACCAAAGTGCAAACAGCGAACGAATTGCCGACGGCTTTCCACTTGGCATTCAAGCTCGATCCACTGGTGATCGCCGAGCAATTCATTGCCGGTCAGGAGTTAACCGCGTCCATCGTCGGACACGACGCGTTGCCGTTGATCCGCATTGAAGCACCCGACGGCGCGTACGACTATCAGAATAAATATTTCACCGACGTGGTCAAGTATCACTGCCCATCCGGGATTCGCGCCGATGTCGAGGACGAAATTCGCGCGATGACCCTGAAGGCATTTCGCGTGCTCGGCTGCGATGGCTGGGGTCGGGCCGACATGCTGCTGGCTGCCGATGGCACCTACAGCTTCATTGAAATGAATACCTCACCCGGCATGACCAGCCACTCTCTCGTGCCGATGGCGGCGCGTGCGGTCGGCATGAGCTATCCCGATTTGTGTTTGCGCATATTGCAGTCTGCTTCACTCAAAGGCTGACGAGACGAACCCACATGGCACGCCAACCCGAACCAAAGCAACGGCCACGACACGCACCCGAGCCAGGCGCGCACTTCACCCGCAATCGGGTGGTGGTGATCGCGGCATCGCTGCTCGCGATGCTTCTCGCGGCTGCGCTGGTCTGGTTGGGGTTGACAACGTTGCCGAAAAAATTTGATTCGTCGGTGATGCTGCCGATACGCGAAGTCACTTTTGTCGGCGACATGCAACGGGTTGATGCAAGTGAACTCAAACGCATCGCCGGGGGCATTCGGGGCAGCATGCTGCGCACCGATCTGAACGACGTGAAAGCAGCGATCAGCCAAACCCACTGGGTACGCAGCGCCGACGTGCGTCGCCGCTTTCCGGCCACGCTGGAGGTGCGGGTGGAGGAGCATAAAGCGTTTGCGAAATGGAACGACACCGATACGCTGCAAGCCAAATTGGTGAACACCTTCGGCGAGATATTTGAAGCCGATCTCGATGAGATGTTGCCGAGTTTCAACGGGCCACCTGGTACGTCACAAGAAGTGTTGGCCACCTACCTTGCATTCAAGTCGCAACTTGCCGTGATCGGTCGCGCACCAATCGGCATCTCGCTCTCGGCGCGGCGCGCGTGGCAGGTGAAGCTCGACAACGGCGCGACATTGCAACTGGGCCGTAGCGAAGCAGGCGAGCGGCTCAATCGTTATGTCGCAGCCTATGCGGCCGTGCCGGCGTTGCAGTCGGCCAATGCACGCATCGATATGCGCTACCAATCCGGCATGGCGGTAAGGGTCGCGGCCGAGAGCAACACGAAATCCACTAAAAAGACCGTCACTAAATCATGAAGAAACGAGCGTATGAATAAGCCTCGCGAAACCAAAAACCTGCTGGTCGCACTCGACATCGGCACGTCGAAAATCGTCGCCATCGTCGCCGAGATAACGCCTGATGGTGCGCTGGAAATTCTCGGCCTGGGGCAGCATCCTTCCAAGGGTTTGAAAAAGGGCGTGGTCGTCAACATTGAGGCGACCGTGACCGGTATTCAGCGTGCGCTGGAAGAGGCCGAATTGATGGCCGACGTAAAGATTCGCGATGTGCTGACCGGCATCGCGGGCTCGCACATCAAGAGTTTCAATTCGCACGGCATGGTCGCGATCAAGGACAAGGAAGTGTCGCAGTTCGATGTGGATCGTGTGGTCGAAACCGCGCGCGCGGTGAACATCCCGATGGATCAGCAAATACTGCACATCCTCACGCAGGAATTCATCATCGACGGTCAGGAAGACGTGCGCGAACCAGTCGGCATGAGCGGTGTGCGGCTGGAAGTCAAAGTACACATCGTCACCGGTGCCGTATCGGCCGCGCAAAACATCATGAAGTGCGTGAGACGTTGCGGATTGGAAGTGCGCGATCTGGTGTTGCAGCCGCTGGCATCGGCCATCGCGGTGCTGTCGCAGGACGAAAAAGATTTGGGCGTTTGTCTGGTCGACATTGGTGGCGGCACCACTGACATCGCGGTTTTCACCGGCGGAGCCATTCGCCACACGGCGGTTATTCCGATTGCGGGCGACCAGATTACCAATGACATCGCGATGGCGTTGCGCACACCGACCAAGGATGCCGAAGACATCAAGATGGCGCACGGTTGTGCGCTGCGCCAGCTCGCCAGTGTCAACGACATGATCGAAGTGCCCGGCGTCGGTGATCGCGAACCGCGACAGATGTCGCGACAGACATTGGCCGAGGTGATCGAGCCGCGCGTGGAAGAGTTGTATGCGTTGATCCAGCGCGAATTACGCGCCAGCGGATTTGAAGAATTGTTGTCCTCCGGGATTGTCTTGACCGGTGGTAGCGCGGCGATGCAAGGCATGGTCGAGCTCGGTGAGGAAGTCTTTCACATGCCGGTGCGGCTCGGCGTGCCCACTTATTCGGGAGGGCTTGCCGAGGTGGTGAGGAATCCCCGTTTCTCAACCGGCGTCGGCCTGCTGGTATCGGGACTGGAGCAGAAAAAACGTGACGAGCATGTGCGCTTGCACAGTGCAAATTTCAAAGGCGTGTTCGAGAAAATGGCGAGTTGGTTTAAGGGGAATTTCTAGCGAAATAGGGGAAATTTCTAGATGGTCGCCCCCTCTCCCCAACCCCTCTCCCACAAGGGGCGAGGGGCTAAAGCGTCGCAAGTGTAGGCAGTCGCGCGCTTTTCTTCCCTCCCCCCTCGTGGGGGAGGGACCGAGGGAGAGGGGGGCAGGACGGGAAAGTTTTCAAGTTGTTTTTTTTTAGTTGTTCCACAGCAGAGGAGAGTCATCATGATTGAGGTAATCGATACAGAGCAACCAGAAGCGATCATCAAAGTGATCGGCGTGGGCGGCTGCGGCGGCAATGCAGTCGACCACATGATCGGCAACGGTGTCGCGGGCGTGGAATTTATCTGCGCCAATACCGACGCGCAAGCGTTGAAACGCAATCAGGCAAAAGTCACCATGCAGCTCGGTGGCACCATCACCAAAGGACTCGGTGCAGGTGCCAATCCTGAAGTAGGCCGTCAGGCGGCGATTGAAGATCGTGAACGCATCGCCGAGTTGATTCAAGGTGCCGACATGCTGTTCATCACCGCTGGCATGGGTGGCGGCACGGGCACGGGGGCGGCACCAATTTTTGCCGAGATTGCACGCGAAATGGGCGTGCTGACGGTCGCCGTGGTGACCAAACCATTCGCGTTCGAAGGTAAACGAAAGAAGATTGCCGAGGCTGGTATTGAAGCGTTGAAACAGCACGTCGATTCGCTCATCATCATTCCGAATGACCGCTTGATGGAAGTGCTGGGCGATGACGTGACCTACGAGGACGCGTTCAAGGCATCGAACGACGTCTTGAACGGCGCGGTCGCGGGCATCGCCGAGGTGATCAATTGCCCTGGCCTCGTCAACGTCGACTTTGCCGACGTGCGCACCGTGATGAGCGAGAACGGCGTGGCGATGATGGGCTCGGCGATGGCATCCGGCCCGGATCGCGCGCAAGTTGCTGCAGAACGCGCCGCTGCATCGCCATTGCTGGAAGACGTAAATCTGACCGGCGCGCGCGGTGTGCTGGTTAACATCACGGCGAGCAAATCGTTAAAGCTCAAAGAAGTGCATGAAGTCATGAACACCATCCGCAGCTTCACAGCAGAAGACGCGACGGTGATTTTTGGCAGCGTGCTCGACGAGAGCATCGGTGACCAATTGCGCGTGACCATCGTTGCCACCGGACTCGGCGGCTCGGTGTCGAAGCGTCAACCGCAGATGGTGTATTCAGCGCCAGTGACGGCACCGGTGTACGCGCGCACCGGCACCGACGACGCAATCGGCGCGCCGCTGTCCTCCCCCGCTGGCGCGATCAATTATCACGATCTCGATACGCCTGCGGTGACGCGCCGGCGTCGCGATGCGACGGTGAGTGCGATGCAGCAATCGGGTGTTGAGATGTATGACATCCCGGCGTTTTTAAGGAAGCAAGCGGACTAGATTTTTCGCTGCAACATCCATCCGGGCGACCCCTCTGCCGCCCGGATGGATGGTTGTCCCCGCATTTTCAGGCGTAGATCGCCATTTGGCGCGGATTTCATGGCACAAATGGCTTGAAAGGCGCGCCAGTACTTGAGTTTAGTTTGTAGGTTGGGCTGGTTTCATCAAGCCCAACATCAACTTCACGACATTCGCTACAGCCAATGGTAGACGCCTGCCGACGATCAGTTATGCCCCGTTACGTAAATTGCCGGCGGTAGAAATGTAGCGGCCCTATGTTGGGCTTGATGAAGCCAGCCCAAGCTACGAGGCTAATCAACGACACGCACTCTACGAAACTGCGCAATCCGAGAGCGCAACAAACTCCGCCACGCTCAATGTTTCCGCGCGGCGCTTCGGATCGATACCGAGTGCGGCAATCGCATCGGCATTCAAAAACGGCTTGAGTGTGTTGCCGAGTGTTTTTCTGCGTTGACCGAATCCGGCAGCGACAAACGTGGCGAAGCGCGCTTCATCAATCGCCCGCAATCTTTCAGCGGGCAGCGGCACCATCCGCACGATGGCCGAGTCAACTTTCGGCGGTGGCGTGAACGCGCCGGGCGGCACATCAAACATTCGCTTCATCTGAAAACGATATTGCAGCATCACTGATAATCGGCCATAGGCTGCGGTATCGGGAGCCGCGACCATGCGATCCACCACTTCTTTTTGCAGCATGAAAGTGCCATCGATGAGCGCATCCGCAAAGGTCGCGAGATGAAACAGGAATGGTGTGGAGATGTTGTAGGGGAGATTACCGACGGCGCGAAAGCGCGGGCCAAGGCACGAAAAATCGAACGACAATACATCGGCCTCGTGCAAAGTAAATTTGTCAGCAGGAAAACGCGCACGCAGCGCAGCCGCCAGATCGCGATCAACTTCCACCGCGTGCAGATGGTCGAGCTTGGTACTTAATGGCGCAGTGATTGCACCGGGGCCCGGCCCGATTTCGATAAGCGTGTCGTCACGCTTGGGCGCGATGGCACTGACGATGCGGTCGATGTAATGACGATCCGTGAGGAAGTGTTGGCCAAAGCGTTTCTTGGCGCGTGGCAGCATGCTCACCCCGTCATTCCCGCGAAGGCGGGAATCCAAGTCTGGCTGACCGAACTTGGATTCCCGCCTTCGCGGGAATGACGGGTATTTTCAGTGTCGCCATTATTTCTGATGGCTCGTTTAACCATGGCGCGAAAGTTGAGTTGCCAAATTGATCGCCGCCATCATGCTGCCGGTTTCAATTTTTCCAGTGCCTGCCAAATCCAGCGCGGTGCCGTGGTCAACCGAGGTGCGGATGATCGGCAATCCGAGCGTGACATTCACGCCCTCGCCAAAACTTGCATATTTCAGCACCGGCAATCCCTGATCGTGATACATCGCCAGTACCGCATCGGCGTGTTGCAAATGGCGCGGCGTAAATAATGTGTCGGCAGGCAATGGTCCTTCAAGCAGCATGCCCTCAGCGTTGAGTTTTTCCACCACCGGAATGATCACGTCAATTTCTTCGCGACCCAGATAGCCGCCTTCGCCTGCGTGCGGGTTCAAACCTGCAACCAGAATGCGCGGCTGCGCGATGGCGAATTTTGATTTGAGATCCGCATGCAGAATACGCAACGTCGTCATCAGAGATTCGCGGGTTATCGCAGCGGGCACGTCTTTGAGTGCCAGATGGGTGGTGGCGAGTGCGACGCGCAGGATCGGCGTTTGACGACCCACCAGCATCATCACGACCTGCGGCGTAGCGGTTTTTTCTGCAAGGTATTCGGTGTGGCCGGTGAAGGCAATACCGGCGTCGTTGATGGCGCCTTTGTGTACGGGAGCCGTCACCATCGCCGCGAATTCATTTGCCTGGCAGCCATCGAGCGCGCGATCAATTAATTGCAGGACGTAATGGCTATTGGCGTGATTGAGTACGCCGGCTTTTGTGTCGGCGGTTAGCGGGACGTGTTCAATATGTACGTTAACAGCCGAGGCCGGCCAAGGGAGGCCGAGCGTAGCGGCGCGTTCGGCGAGCAGATTTTTGTCCGCAAGAAAAACATATTCAGTACTTGCGTCTGCAGCGAGGTGTGGGGCGACGAGTACACAAAGATCAGGGCCGATGCCTGCGGGTTCGCCCGAGGTGATGGCGATGGTGAGCTTGGATGCGCGCATGGAATGTGATCCGGTGTTTGAATGCGGTGATTTCCCAGAGATCACCCTCTCCCCAACCCCTCTCCCCTCAAGGGAGAGGGGCTACTTCTTCCCTCGCTCCTCGTGGGACAAGGGAACACTTGAAGCGAAGCAGAGGGATCGAGGGACAAGGGCACACTTGAAGCGAAGCAGAGGGATCGAGGGACAAGGGCACACTTGAAGCGAAGCAGAGGGGGCTAACGTCACTTCTCTTCAAGCTTTAACTCAACAAACGCACGATCCCGCGCCTGTCTCAACCAGTCATCCACGGCCTCATCGGTTTTGCGTAAACGAATGACGTTGCGCGCAGCGGCGCGGCGACGCTCCTCTGAAACACCTTCGGTACGGCGTTCCTCGACTTGCATCAGGTGCCAGCCAAACTGGCTTTGCACCGGTGCGGAAATTTCGTTGTCACGCAACTGGTTCATCGCGCGCTCAAATTCCGGTACGGTATCGCCCGGCGACAGCCAGCCCAACTCACCGCCCTTGGTCGATGAAGGATCATCCGAATGCACCTTGGCAAGCTCCGCAAAATCGGCACCGCCAATGATGCGTTCACGCAGTCGGGCGAGGCGTTCGCGCGCGTCGACGTCGGTCACGCCTTCTTTGAGCCGGATCAGGATGTGGCGCGCACGCGTTTGCTGAATCGTTGGCTGGTCGTTGCGGCCACGCTTGTCGAGCAGCTTGACGATATGAAAGCCGTTGGCGCTGCGCAAAATATCGGTGACGTCACCTTGCTTCAACGCAGAAAGTGCTTCCAGAAAAATCGCCGGCAGCCGGCCCGACGGACGCCAGCCGAGATTGCCACCTTGCAGTGCATCGGGTGCATCAGAAAATTGCGCCGAGATTTGTGCAAACTCCGCGCCCTTCCTTAATTCGCCGAGCGCCTGTACTGCGCGTTTACGTTTCGCTTCTATCTGCGCCGAGGTCGCCTGCTCGGGCACCAGCACCAGAATATGCGCGAGACGGAATTCCTGGTCGGTGTTTGCCTCGCGCGATTCGAGCAGCAATTGTGTATCGATTTCGGCATCGGTCACGTTGATGTTGCCGCCGACTTCGCGTTCGCGCAGCCGTGTCTTCATCACCTCACCGCGAATTTCTTCGCGAAATTTCGACCAGCGAATACCGTCCTGCTCGGTCAGTCGGCGAAATTCGGTCATGGATAGACTATTTTCATCGGCGATGCGCTGCAACGTTTTGTCGAGCGTGTCGTCATCAACTTTGACGCCGGTGTCCTTTGCTTCCTGCACCTCGACCAGATCAAGCACCATGCGGTCAAGCAATTGCTTCTTGAGCACCTCGGTCGATGGCAATTGCGTGCCCTGTTTTTTTAATTGCGCGGCGACCGTTGCCATGCGCTCGTTCAGGTCATTCATGGTGATGACTTCGTTATTCACCACCGCCACGATGCGATCAAGCTCGATCACGCCGCCGGGCTTTACGCGGGTTGAGAGTTTGGTGTCGAGCTTGGGCGCGGGTGGCGCGAACAATGGCGTCGTCGGCGCAGGCGTCGCAAACGGCGACTGCGCGCCTGCCAACGAGACGGCGGCACAAACGGCGGCGAGACAAGTTCGAAAAAAACGATGTTTCATGATGGGTACTCTAGAAAAATTATCGACCGTATTGGTCACCGGCACGGTCATCAGACCGCCGGTAGCCGGAAATGTTCTGCTTCAGGGTTTCCAGCGGATTAATGCCCAGTTTGGAGAGACCTTTCAACTCCAACTGGAACTGGATCGAGTTTGAATATTTCTCGGTCGCCGTGGCGAAACGATGCGCCACCAAACGAAATTCCCAGCAACCCTGATTATACTCGACACCCAGCAAACCCTCGATCAAACGCCCGTCGCGCATCGAGTAGTTGGCGCGCGCCAGCAGCGTCAATGCGGGTGCGACCCGGCCGAACGGCCACTGTGTGGAAATGTCGATTTGCTTTAGCGATTCACGGCTAAAGCGATAGCTGAAATTGAGCAAACGACTGTCCTCACCGTGGTAGCGCGCCGAAACGTTGGTTTTCTGGAATTGTTTGGTTGAGGCCGAATACTGGAATCCCGAATCGAGCGTCCAGCTATCTGAAATCTGGCCAGACAATGCGGCCAGAAAATCGGAGCGACTGATATTGCCCTGCACGGGCCCCGAGATCCCCGATGTATCCGTTGACAACAGCGCCACCCGTTGCGGACCGAAATAATAGCGTTGGCCGATGGCCGCGCGTAGCCGCTCGATGCCGGTGAGATTCTCGATAAAGCGCGTCGTGACGGCCGCAGTGGCCTGACGCGCATCCGAAATACGATCACCGCCGACGAAAAGATTTTCATTAAAAATTTGCGCGAAACTGAAGTCGGTTTCTGCTGTGGAAAATAACGGCAGTTTGTTCTGGTCGCGAAACGGCACGTACAGCAAAAACAATCGTGGCTCGAGCGTCTGCGTGATTGGCTGGCTGAAAAATGTCGCCGCGCGCTCAAACGCCAAGCCACTATCGACACTCATTATCGGTAGCGCGCGCGTGCCGCCCTCGAAACCAGCGGTGTTGCCGGTAAGGTCATAGCGCGTCGCGTGGAAACCTGCTTTCGGCGTGATGAATCCATACGGGCGCGTGATCGGGTAGGACACAGACGGATAAAGTATCCAGCGATTTCCGCTCACCTGCGTCGGGTGTTCAAACGCGGTAAATTCGCCGAGCGTGTTGAACTCAAAACCATTCCAGCGATTCGGGCGCGCGTTAAATGTAATCTGCGGCGCGAGTCGGTAAGGTGACGTGATCGGCGCGGTGGGATCCTGCAAGGTTTGAAAACTCAGGTAACGCGCGCTCAGGTTGCCAAAGTCGCTCGCGTAATTGAGCGCAACATCACGCGGCAAAAAGGTCTGCGCGGTATTACTGATGCGGGTGGAAAGATCGCGAAAATAATTGTCGTCCGAGACTCTCTGTGCGTTGATCGATGCACTCCAGCCCCGCGCCAGCCAGCGCTCGAGATTTTGATAATGGCGCAGCGAGGCGAGATAGCGATCACGGTCCGCGAGGCGATCATGCGGCAAATATTCAGTGTCGATCTGGCCAAAATAGCTCCGGTCGAGGTAGCGAAATTCCGTGCCGAGCTGTAAGCCACGCCGGGTAAAAACCTTAGGCGTAATGGTCGCGTCAAGATTGGGCGCGATATTCAGGTAATACGGAATTGACAGCTCGATACCGCTGTTGGATGAGGTGCCAATGGTCGGCGGCAGGAAGCCCGATTTGCGCTCGTTATTCAACGGGAACGTCATGTACGGCATATACAAAATCGGCACGCCTTTAAATTCAACCACCGCGTTATAGCCGGTGCCGATATTGCGCGCCCGATCAAGCGACAATTCGGATATCCGCAGATACCACTCGCTGTCGTCGAGCTTGCAGGTCGTGTAGAAAGCGTCGAACAGCCGCTCCTGGTCAGGCCCCTCAAAATTCATCCGCTTGGCGGCACCGCGTGCCTCAAAGCGCTGCGCGGGCCGCGCTGGATTCTTGGAGAAGAAAAAGGTTGGATCTTGAAGGTTGCCGATTTCGTCCTCAACCTTCAGTTTCAAATCGCGCCCCGTGACGATATCGCCGTCACGATTCAAATTCACCTTGCCCGGCGCCAACGCGGTATCCGTGGCTTGATCGTAATCGATGCGCTCCGCGTTAAGCGACATGCCGCCTTGTGTGAGCACAACATCGCCACTGGCCGACACATTTTTATCATTGACGGCATCGATGCGGTCCGCCGAAATGACGCGCGCTGCCGCTTTGGGCGGACGACCAATCAGCGCGCCTGGCGTGGGCAAGACTTTGTCCGCTTTTAGCCCCTCGCGGATCGCGGCGTCAAGATCGGCCTGAGTGGGCGGCGCGGCTTGCTGTGCATGCGCCGGTGTCATTTTTACCGCGCATGCACTCGCCATCACCAACGCCAGTGCGATGCACAAGCGTGAACGGCTCATGCGCAACGGGGCAGGCGAATCGGCCACGTGCGCGGGGGAAAAGCGGACAGGAGCGGATGTTAAAATTCGATTCGGCAAAATAAAAAGAAACCAGATGATTGAAGATATTTCACCACGCATGCGGGCACTTACAGCGTGGCTACGACCGATTTTGGCCGACGAGGGCGTGACCGATTTTCAACTAACGCCCGCCTCTGAAGACGCGAGTTTTCGCCGCTATTTTCGCATAACCACTCCCGCCGGTACGCGCATCGTCATGGACGCGCCGACCGCGATGGAGGATTGCCGCCCGTTTATTAAAGTGGCGGACCTCATGAATGATGCCGGTGTGCATGCGCCCAGGATATTGGCGCAGGATTTGACGCAGGGTTTTTTGCTCCTGACCGATCTGGGCACACAAACCTATCTGGATGTATTGAACGACGATAATTTCGACGCATTGTTTCGCCCCGCCAATGATGCGCTGGTGAAATGGCAGCTCGCCTCAAAGCCCGATGTATTGCCGCCGTACGACGCCGCACTGCTGCAGCGCGAACTGAGTTTATTTCCTGATTGGTATATCGCCAAACACCTGCAAGTGGAACTAGCCAGCGCGCAGCGTGAAACGCTTTCGCAGATGTTTGGATTGATCGTCCACGCGAATCTCGCGCAGAAAAAAGTTTATGTGCACTGCGATTACATGCCGCGAAATTTGATGGTCGCCGATGATGAGCCAAAAAATAATCCCGGCGTGATCGATTTTCAGGATGCTGTCTATGGCCCGATCAGCTACGACATCGCCTCGCTATACCGCGACGCCTTCATTTCCTGGGATGAAGAACAAATACTCGACGGCACCATCCGCTACTGGGAAAAAGCCAAAAAAGCCGGGCTACCGGTGCCCGCCGCATTCGACGATTTTTATCGCGACGTCGAATGGATGGGCCTGCA